>CANFHJ010000035.1 GCA_947446605.1 Bacteroidota bacterium
TTTGTTGTTTGGAATTATTTTGCACGAAATTCCTGCCGCTTTTGCCCTAATTAGTATCTTAAAGGGTATTAATTTAGAATTGTCAACTTTACGAAGAATCATTTTTGTTTATGGCTCAATGTCTTTGCTTGGCGCTTCATTATGTATTTATTTGGGCAATAGTATAAATGAAGAATTCTTTAATTATTTTATGGCATTTGTAATTGGAACTTTCTTGCATATTTCTACTACCATTTTGTTTGAAAACAGCGAACAGCATCATTTTAGTAAACAGAAAGTTACTGCAGTTCTAATTGGAATTGGTCTTGCCGCAATTATCTCAATAGGATTACACAATTAAAAACCATTAATTAATAAAACGGTTTTTGTTTTCATTGCTAGGAATTGGGCAGTAAGTCAATTTTTTCATTAGCTTAAACCTGTTTTTTGCAATAAACAGATAAGCAGCTTTACTTATGTTGTTTGGAAGATATTTGAAAATTAAGAAAGCTTTTATTGGATAGCTTAAATGAGCAAGAATTTTAAACACTGCTTTTTGGTATACAAAGCAATTTCCATTTTCATAAAACACTATTGAATCGAGGGTTTCATCCACTTTGTTTTTTGCCAGAAAATCTTGTGCAAAGCTGCTTTGTAATGCAGCAAAATAAATTGATTTTTTCGGTTCGAACCGAATAACAAGGTTTACAAAGAAATTGCATAAGGCACAATGTCCATCATAAAATAAGATGGATTTTACCATAAGCCTATTTTTTTGCTAATTCTGGATTGAATTGGATAGGAGAGAAGAAGTAAATCATGAATACCCTTGCAAAGCGGTAGGTAATTGGCGAAATTAGAATCAATGAGCTAATAATAGGAATAACATAATCCCAAAAATCTGCCTTTCCATTGCTTACCCATAAGATAAAGCCACCCAAGACCAACATTAAACCAACCGTTAAGAAATAACTCACATACATTGCACCCCAGAAGAAGCCTGGTTCAATTTCATATTTCAAATTACAAACCTTACAATTTGTATCCATTTCAGTAAACTTATTTAAGTTCCAAAATGGGTAATTAAACATCTTGCCACTTTGGCATTGCGGACATTTACATTTGGCCACTGCTAGGGCCTTTGAAGCTTCGTATTTATCACACATACTCTTGTGGTGTACTAATTTGTTGCGCTGCTAATTTATCCGCCAATTGCTTGGCCTTGTATTTTTTGTAATAGATAAAACCAAAAACGCCTGCAATGGCGTATGGTAAAACCAAAAGATAAAGAATGCCATCATTTAAGGTATTTCCAACCTGCGTGCTGCCATCTTTGCGGGCCATTTCTATATTACTCTTGCACATGGCACATTGCGCCTGTGCAGAAAAATTACCCAAAAGTAAAAATGAAATAAATAAGCTAAATAAAAGATTTCTCTTTTGGTTCATACTGCTAATATAGTGCTAAATAGCAATTAAATTGGGTAATAAGGACTAATCATGAAATACACAATTACACCTGTTATGGTTACGTATAACCATATTGGGTAGGCAAAGCGTACTATTTTTTTGTGCAATACTACTTGCATTTGAATGCCGCGGTAAAAGCTTATTAATACCAAAGGCAAAACTATGGCAGCTAATACAATATGTGAAATTAATATTCCAAAATACAATGGACGGTATGCGGCTGTTTCTGGAAAATGCGTTTCTGGCGCTAACCAATGAAACAATACATAACTAATCAAAAATAAACTGCTAAGTATAAAAGCAGCTAAATTAATAACCTTATGACTTTGAATATCCTTCTTCTTAATAAAGTATAAACTCAATACCAATAGCAATGAGCAAGTGCCGTTAATTATAGCATTAATAAGAGGGAGTATAAATGTCCAAGATGGCATTACTGCAGGTGTAGGAAGTACTTTTCTGTTTAAAATTACTACAGCTATAAAAACTACAACAGATAAGCCCATTGCAATTCTAAAAAAAATCTTGTCTTTATTTTCCTGGGTGGTGGTATTCATATAATAAAACTTTTATATCCTCTTCTAAGCGCTTTATTTCTACGTCGCTAAAGCTATCATAGCTGCCACGTATTCTTTTTGATTTGTCTAATAATATAAACTGCTGACTGTGGTCAATTGTTTTTTCTTCTACATTAATTGGCAATAAAAATCCTTGGCCAATTTTAAATAATTCTTCTTTTTCTGCTCTTACAAAGTGCCAAATTTTAGAATTGGCTTTGTATTTACTTGCGTATTTGTTGAGCACAGAAATTGAATCGTTTTCAGGATCAACGCTAATACTTAGGAATTGCACCTCAGAAAATTCTTTGTATTTGTCGTAAACTTCTGCCAACCTTCTGTTCATGGTTGGACAAACATCTTTGCAATTTACAAAAAAGAAATTTGCAATAACAATACTGTTATTTAATTCGTTTGAAATTAACTTCTTTCCGTCTTGGTCTATAACTTCAAAAGAAGGAACCTGGTAGTATATAGTGTCTAATTGCTTAATGCCATCTGGTGCAATACGCTCGCCATAAATAGGCAGCGTTTTAAAATTCATGGTGCCGGCGTTAAGTATATAAAAAATAACAACCGGAACTACAAGTAGTCCGGTTGCTATCCAAAATCCTTTTCTTCTCATTATTTAAACCACCTTAAAATGTTGGTGTAATCACCTTCAATAATCATTAGGGTAACAAAGAAAATAACAAATACCATAGGAATAATAATACTATACATTAATGTTTTTCTTTCAAATTTCATGTGCATAAATACCCCTACGATATAATAAGCTTTTACAATACCCAAGACAATAAACAGCCAGTTTTTTATCATGGAATGGTAAGAGATTAGGAAAAAGTATAATACAATATCTATTACGGTGAAGGCAAACAAGATCCAGAAAGTTTTCCAGATTTGTGCTTTCATGTCTTTTGGTGATTCTGTATGCTCAATATGTTCTATATGTTCCATTTTACAATATTTTATAAGTTATATAATAAATCAAATAAGGTAGAAAAAGGTAAATACAAATACCCAAACTAAATCTACAAAGTGCCAGTATAATCCAACTTTTTCAACCATTTCATAATGACCTCTTTTTTCGTAAGTGCCATTTAACACATTAATGTAAATAATAACATTTAACATTACCCCTGAAAATACGTGGAAACCGTGAAAACCTGTTACAATAAAGAACAATGCAGCAAATGATCTAGGTCCGTAAGGATTGCCATATAAACGTGCTCCTTCTCCAATAAAGGTTGTCCATTCCCAAGCTTGACAGCCCAAGAACATGGCACCTCCAATAATGGTAAGCAACATATATTTTGCAACTTCATTTTTAGCCATTCTATGACCAGCTTCTACAGCCAATACCATAGTAACAGAACTAAAAATCAAAATGAAAGTCATTAAACTAACAAAGAACAAAGGCAAATGTATACCATGAATAAAAGGAAAATGGTTAAACACCAATTCTGGCGAAGGCCAATGGTCTTGTAAAAACAGTCCAGCTTCGTTCATTTGCTCAACAAAATTATGTCCAACCTCTGAAAGTGGTTTTACAATTGTGTTGGGTATAGGCGATTGAAAGCTGTAGCGGATAAATCCATACGCAATCAGCAGGGATGAAAATGTAAATGCATCAGAAAGTAAGAAGATCCACATCATCAACTTTCCATAGCTTACATTAAATGGTGATTTACCACCACCCCATGTAAACTTTTTCTCAGTGCTTAAAGTGTTTGTAGCCATTTTAGAATTATGCTTGTTTTAGGTTATTAATTATCTGTATAGGTATAAAAATAAATAGAGATAGATCCAAAGAATGCCAATGAAATGCCAATAAGTAATGCACATATTTAAATACAACAAGGCAGTCTTGTGAATTTTATTTTGAAACGATTGAATGAGCATGATGGCCATAAAAACCAAACCTGCTATTACGTGAAATAAATGAACACCAGAAATTACATATACAAATGAATTGGATGGGTTCGAAAAAGCAAAAAACACATTATCAGCAATTAATTGTTTCCAAGCATAATACTGCCCAAAACAAAAACCAATTCCTAATAAAAATGCAATGCCAATAAGCATTTTAATGCTTGCCATTTGGTCCTTTTTGGCTGCAGCATAAGACAATTGAATAAATATAGAAGATAGGATAATGAGCAGCGTGTTTATTGCAAACAATGAAGGTAGATTAAAGATCTCCCAATTGCCTTCTCCTCTTCTTACAATATATGCCGATGTAAATCCAGCAAACAACATCACACTGGCAACAATAAGTAACCACAATACAAATTTCTTTGGATTGATTACATAATTGGCCTCTTCGTTTTTTATTATTGAACTTGTCATCTTAAATTTTATCTATTAAATAAGCCAATTGAACCATTGGTAGGTATACAAATGATGCAAACATTAGTTTTTTAGCATCTGCCATTTCGCAGCTTCTAAATAATTTATAAGAATAATAGCTCAACATTAATCCTCCAAATGCACCAATGAACGCAGAAACTATGCCGCTTACCCCATATTGATAAGGTAACATGCCAATTGGAATTAATACCAAACTAAAGGTAAGCGTTTGAAAAGCCGTTCCTTTATCTCTTCCGGGATTTGAAGGCAACATTTTAAATCCTGCTCTTTTATAATCTTCATCCAATATCCAAGCAATGCTCCAAAAGTGTGGAAACTGCCAGAAGAATTGAACGCCAAATAATATCAAAGCAACAATGTCTATTTTACCTGTAACGGCCACGTAACCTAAAAGTGTAGGAATGGCCCCCGGAAAGGCACCCACCAATACAGAAACTGGAGTGATACGCTTTAAAGGTGTATAAATAAAAGCATAACTCAATAAGGCACCCAATGCCAACCAACCGCACAATGGATTTAAGAAAGTACTGATAATTAAAACCCCACTTATTCCCATCGAAAGGCTAATGATAGATGCTTGCATTACACTCATTCTATTGGTGGCAACCGGCCTATTAGCCGTGCGCAACATGAGTTTGTCGAAATCCTTTTCTATAACTTGGTTAATACCATTGGAAGCACCTGTAACCAAAAATCCGCCCAAAGATAGCATGGCTACCTCCAACCAATTGATAGCACCAGACGCAGCAGTTAAATAAGTTACCACCGAAGAAAATACCACCAAGAAAGTGAGGCGTAACTTAACCAATTGGTTAAGATCTGCCAACTTTGCTTTGAGATAACTTAGCTCCGTTTGCGACTCATTTGTATGTATTGCTTTTGCTTCCACGTTAAACGTTTTCTTTTATTTCTTTCACTTTTGTAAACACCAGGATGGCTATAAAAATTTGCATGCCTGCTGTTAAACTACCCAGGGTAAGATGCATACTTTGAAACTGTGAAGGGAAACCTAAGTTTGCCAAAACTGCTCCTGTTAATGCCTGTGTACTCATTAACAAAACCAAAGCCAATGCTGCTTTGTAAAGTATGGAATTGCGTTCGAAAACGCGTTTAAATTGAATCATTAAAAAAGCACTTAGAGCCAAGTTCAATAAACTCCAACTTCTATGAAACTTAAAAATAATTCCCAATTGATCTGTCCATAGCAAGCGGTCATCAATTCTGCTTGCTACGCTATCAACAGCTTCCCTTACTTGTGTGCCACTTATGGTTTGAACCAAAGACAACAATAAAGTAAGGAGAATAATTCCTTTTAGTGGAGGGAAGGAGGCCAATTGCGGTACCATAAAATCTTGACTGGCTGTAATGGTATAAATTAATAAACCAACAATTACCAATGCAATTAACATATGAATGGTAATCATATAAACTGCTAAGTCAGAAGAAACCACTTTAGCGCCAATCCAAGCCTGAAAGCCTACAAGTATAAAGGCCAATAAACTCAACCAAAATATTTTCTTGTTTTCACTTTTCAGGTAGGGTGCAGCAAATACAACAGTCAGTAAAATCAATAAACCAATAATGGCTCCAATTAAACGATTGATATATTCTGTCCAGGTTTTAAAAACATTGAAATCTGCAATTTCTTTTCCAGCAACTGCAAACTGTGTTTTATAATCTGTTGGAAGCTGACTTACATCTGTGGGAGGTACATATTGTCCAAAACATTTTGGCCAATCTGGACATCCCATTCCACTTCCAGTGCTGCGCACCAATCCACCAATAAATATGAGAAAGAACACTGCCGCTATGGTTAAGATACCAAAGCGTCTAAATCTAATTTGTTTGTTTTGTGCTATCATGGTAATTATTTTTAAACGGGCTGAACCTACAACAAGTTTAAAACAATTTTTATGATTCTATACAAAACGTATTAATGCGTTGCAGGTAAACCTGTTGCTTCTTCGTTAGGGTCGGTTTGACCAGCATCTGGAACATTTTGAGGAATGAAATCTTCCTGTGCACCTGGCTTGCTGTAATCATAAGCCCAACGGTATACATGAGGAATTTCACCAGGCCAGTTGCCATGTAAATGTTCTACTGGAGCTGTCCACTCTAATGTATTAGAATTCCAAGGGTTTTGCGGAGAACGTTTTCCTTTGAAAATGCTGTAGAAGAAATTCACTAAGAAAATCAATTGCGCCAATGCACCTAAAATTGCTGCAATGGTTATAAATTGATTCATGTCAACAAATACATTGAATTGGTCGTATGCAGTGTTAGCGTAGTATCTACGAGGAACACCAGCTAATCCCATAAAGTGCATAGGGAAGAATACGCAATAAGCAGAAATAATGGTTAACCAAAAATGGATATGTCCAGCAGTTTCATTCATCATACGGCCAAACAATTTTGGGTACCAATGGTAAATACCACTCATCATACCAAAAATAGCAGCGCTACCCATTACCAAATGGAAGTGAGCAACCACAAAATACGTATCGTGTAAGTTAATGTCTAAGGCTGCATTACCTAAGTAAATACCCGTTAAACCACCGGTGATAAAGAATGAAACCAATCCAATGGCAAACATCATAGCTGGAGTAAGTTTTAAATCACCTTGCCAAAGTGTAGCCAAATAGTTAAATGTTTTTACTGCTGAAGGTACAGCAATAATGAGGGTTCCAAGCATAAATACCGATCCCAAGAAAGGATTCATACCTGTGATAAACATGTGGTGACCCCATACTATAAACGACAAAATACCAATTGCTAATATAGAAGCAATCATGGCACGGTATCCAAAGATTGGTTTGCGTGAATTGGTTGCAATTACTTCAGAAGTAATACCCAATGCAGGTAATAAAATAATATAAACCTCAGGGTGTCCTAAGAACCAGAATAAATGTTGGAATAAAATTGGAGAACCACCAGTACGTTCAATACCACCAGCAAATTCAGCAACAATTTCCGACATGTAAAATGAAGTTCCAAAGCTACGATCAAAAATCAATAGCAATGAACCACCTAATAAAACCGGGAATGATAACAAACCTAAAATAGCTGTTACTAAAAATGCCCAAATGGTTAATGGCAAACGGGTCATTTTCATTCCTTTTGTTCTCATGTTAAGAACAGTAGCAATGTAATTGATACCCCCTAATAAAGCTGAGGCAATAAACAATACCATGGCAATTAACCACATGGTCATACCTGTTCCAGAGCCAGGTATTGCTTGTGGCAATGCAGATAAAGGAGGATATACTGTCCAACCTGCAGAAGCGGGTCCGCCATCAACAAATAAAGAAAGTAACAATACCACTGAAGAAAGGAAGAAGAACCAGTAAGATAACATATTCATGAAAGGAGAAGCCATATCTCTGGCACCCACCTGCAATGGAATAAGTAAGTTAGAAAAGGTTCCACTTAAACCAGCGGTTAATACATAAAATACCATGATAGTACCATGTATGGTAATCAAGGCTAAATAAAAGTTTGGATCTAATTTGCCATCTTTACCCCAATGTCCAATAATGCCCTCCAAGAAAGGCATTTTCATGTCTGGGTAAGCCAATTGCATGCGGAAAATAATAGACATCAACATCCCGATTGTACCCATAATAATACCGGTAATCAAGAATTGTCTTGCAATCATTTTGTGGTCCATGCTGAAAACATACTTCGAGAAGAAGCCGCCTTCGTGGTGTTCATGTTCCTCGTGACTGTGTTGTGTATTGTGATCGCTCATATAAATTTAAATATATTGTTCTTAAAAAGGTTTATTATTTTATTGCTACGGCTTTAGGTGCTACTTTACCAGCTACCAATACGCTTTGTGTGTTCAACCATTTTTGGTATTCTTCTTTGGTGTCAACTACAATTAACATTTTCATTCTGTAATGTGCGCTGCCACAAATTTTGTTGCATAACAAAATGTAATCAAATTCTGGCTTGCCCAATTTCTTACGCATTTCTGCTGTAGTTAATGTTGGTTTGAAAGAGAATTTGGTTGGCAAGCCTGGTACCACGTTCATTTGAACACGGAAGTGTGGCATTAATGCACTGTGAATTACATCTTTTGCACGGAATGCAATATCAATAGGTTGGTTAACCTCTAAGTGCAATTCATTGGTGATGATATCATCATAAGAATTAACATCATTGGTATCAACACCAAGGGCGTTTACTTTACCAACTTCACGGAAATTGTGTGCTCCTAATTTATTATCTGTTCCCGCATAACGCGCATTCCAACCAAATTGGTAGGCAAAGATTTCAATCTTACGCGCATTATCTTCTTTTTTATACATCATGTGGTTCCATGTAATTAAACCGCGTATAACCAATACAGTTAATACAATTGCAGGAACAATTGTCCACCACATTTCAATTTTATGATTGTCGGGATAGAACAAGGCTTTGCGTTTGCCATCTGATTTATATTTAAAGCCATACCAAAATAACAATACTTGTGTAATTACAAATACAACGCCCGTTAAAGCAAATGTAATCATAAACATATTATCGTATTCTGCGCCATGCTCTGAAGCAGGACCTTGGTTGAAAACAGTTAATTTTCCATGGGCATAAAACTCCCAAAAGGCAGCTCCCATACCAATAACTAAAAACAATATCATCAAAATGGCATTTACCGAGTTCCAATTTATAACTGGCTTGCCCTGAATATCACCAATGCGCGCTAGAATTTTAAATACCAATGAAATAATTGCAATTAATAATATTCCTATTAGTAGCAATAAATAATTAATAATTGATTCCCAATTTGTTTGAGTTGCTGAAGAAGCCGCTGTAGGCGCAACACTTGCAACTACTGCTGCCGCTGGCGCTTCGCTTTCCGCTTTTACATAGGCAACAATTGATTTGATTTGATTATCTGAAAGCGTTTCAAATGAAGTCATCAATACATTGTTGTTTTCTTTGTAAAGTTGAACCGCTGTTGCATCTCCACTCTTTATAAGAGCTTGTGAATTCTTGATCCACTTTAAGAGCCAAGCTTCTTCACGACGTTTATGAACGTCTTTCAATGCTGGTCCAACTACCTTGTCGTTAATGGCATGGCAAGCGGTACAATTTGCGTTAAAAAGTGTTTTGCCTTCATCTGCAGTTTGGGCTGATAGGTTCAGACCGAATGAGCATAAAATAGCAATAAGGAAGGTGATTTTAGATAACAGGTTGAGAATCTTCATTTTTGTTAGCTTTTTTTGATTACTTTGGGTTAAAATGCGCTGCAATATAAGAAAGTAATTTTTTTGTAAAGCGCGATTTCTCCACAAAAATTATTTTTTTTATCCTAACAAATGTTAGGTTTGTAAATATCGGGAATTGATAAAAGGTGAAATGAAAGCCTAAACTATTTCTTTTTAGGAATATAATTCATTGGTGTTTTGTAGATAACAGCAGAATCGATGGGATTGTTTGAGCCTGGAAGGTTTTTATTTTCATTCCCTTTTGTGCCGCTTTTATTTGTTGATTTTTGAATCAAAATATTTTTAAATTTTATTGAATCTTGTTTAGTCAATGGGCGAATTGACATAATACTATCCAAAGATTTTTGCGCAGGGCTAATAATTTTTAGTGTTGGTTCAATAAGCACCGGCATTGGAAGCATGCTAGGGACTATTCTTGCGCCATATTCTGAACCCTCTTTTAATTTTGGCGCGATAATTAATAATTGATTGTTTTTGCTAAAGGCAATATCTCTTATGTTTACCTCAGGATAGCTTGTTTTGCCTACTAATTTTCCTGTTTCCACTTCCCAAACTTTAATGGCACCATCGTTACAAGCAGTAACACAATATTTGCTATCATCTGTAAAGGCTACAGCAGTTACTTTCCAACTTTCTACAGGTAATACAAAACTTGGTTTCCATGTTTTTAAATCCCATAAGCGGGCCGTTTTATCATTAGAGCCACTTAATAAATATTGATTGTTATTGCTCAATGCTAGCACGTTAACAGCGTCTGTATGGCCATCCATTGTTCTTAAAATTTTGCCACCCGCAAGTGCAATTAATTTAATTTGCTTATCACTTTGTGCTACAAAAATATTGGCAGCTTGTGGCGATAAACATAAATCATTAATGGTATTACCAGTGCTATAAAATTTAATTGGTTTTTTATTTACAACATCCCACAACATTAATTTACCTTCTTTGTCGCCGCTAAAAATAAACTTTCCGCTTTTGTCAAAAATGATAGATGTGATGGCTGCTAAATGGCGGTTGTTTAAATCTTCTGCAAATGGCACAAAGCGATACATAGAATCGTAAACACGCATGCTTAAATCCATACCACCACTTGCTAGCATGTTGCCAGAAAAATTATATGTTAGGGCATTTATTTGGGCTGTATGCCCACTTAGTTTTTGAACCAATTTATAGGGAGAATCTGTTTGGTAAACCAGTACTTCATTGTCCCAACCAGCAACTGCCATTCTCTTAAATTTAAGTGGACTTACTGCTACTACATTTAAATCATTGTGGCTACCGCCTAAAATAATTGGAGTGCTTGCAGGTATATCTTGCGCGAAGAGGGTTCCTGTTATAAAAAACAATAATAAAGAAAGTCTAATTTTTGCCATAGGGCAAAAATATACAATTAAAGAAGTTTTATGAAAAAAACCTTTGAAGGAATGTTTTATAAGAAGAATTTCAGCAAAACAATGATGAAACCATAAACAAAGGTGGAAAGGATAATTCCCTTAGAGGTTAAAAAATGGTCGTTTTGAACAAATAAATAAAAAACTGCCAAGTTTATTACACAACATAAACTAAGAAGGGGAGAAAGCAATTTTTCTTTTACCGAAACATCTAAAAAACTATGCAATTCTGTATCACCAAAGTTATACAAATAAAAGCCTAGTATGCCAAGACTTGGTAATAGGAGGCCTATCAATAGCCCTGTAATTAAATGATCTTTAATGTTTATTTTCATGTTCAATATTCCATTGGTTAATGAGGCCTATGGCGTTGTGCGCGGTTAAATCAAATTGAACGGGAACAATAGAGGCATATCCATTAGCCAATGCCCATTCATCTGTATCATTACCTTTATCGAAATTAACAAATTTGCCCGTAAGCCAATAATAATTTTTGCCATTTGGGTCTTGGCGTTCATCAAATTCTTCTTCCCATTTGGCCAAAGCTTGGCGGCAAACCTTTGTGCCTTTAAACGTTTCTTCTGTAAGCTTTGGTATATTTACATTTAGTAAAACGCCTTTGGGTAAGCCATTTGCAAGCATGTTTTGTGCTACAGACCTCGCAATTTTACCAGCAAGCGTAAAATCTGCATCAATTGAAAAATCGCATAAACTAAAACCGGCAGCAGTAATGCCTTCAATGGCGCCTTCCATGGCAGCACTCATAGTGCCACTGTATAAAATATTGATTGAGCTGTTGGAGCCATGGTTGATACCAGACAACAACAAATCTGGTTTGCGGTGTAATACTTTGTCAACCGCTAATTTCACGCAATCTGCAGGTGTTCCACTGCATTGGTAAGAAGGTATATCGCCATATAAATTGGTTCGAACCAAACGCAAAGGTTTGGAAATTGTTACGGCATGGCCCATAGCGCTTTGCGGACTATCTGGCGCTACAACAACAATATCTCCCAAATCTTTCACTGCCTCCACCAAGGCTCTAATGCCCGGGGCTGTAATACCATCGTCGTTGGTAATTAATATCAAAGGTTTATCCGTCATTTCTATTTGCGAAACTAATCTTAATTTTTAGAATATGAAATAGGGGAATTGATTAGAATGGCGCAGGATTGAAATGGTCATGCGATTCGTCTTCTTCATTCAATTTAGAACTGATGGTAATAAATCCAGGGTTATCTGCAATTAAATCGTTGTTGTTTTGGATATAGGTATCTTCCATTAAATCGGTAAACTTGGTAAAATCACTGATAAAACGCAAGCGAATATTTTCAATGGCACCATGTCTATTTTTAGCAATCATGATTTCTGCTTGTCCATGTGTTGGTTGGCCATCTTCCCATTCGTTCATTTGGTAATATTCTGGTCTATAAATAAACATTACCATATCGGCGTCCTGCTCAATTGATCCAGATTCACGCAAATCTGAAAGCATTGGGCGGTTACTTGAAGAGGTTCTTCTTTCGGTCATACGACTCAACTGCGAAAGCGCTATTACTGGAACATCTAGTTCTTTAGCCAAAGCCTTTAAGGACCTTGAAATATAACTTACTTCCTGTTCGCGGTTACCATTTTTTACGTTGGCATCGTCGCCACGCATTAATTGGAGGTAATCAATTAATACCATTTGAATATTGCTTTGTTGTTTTAATCGTCGGCATTTGGCGCGTAATTCAAAAACAGATAGGGCAGGGGTATCATCAATAAAAATTGGTGCTTCACTTAAACGAGAAATTTTTGAATTCAATTGTGCCCATTCGTATTCTTTTAATTCTCCGGTTCTTAATTTATGACCTTGAATTTCGGCTTCGGAGCTAATCATACGACTAACCATTTGCTTGTTACCCATCTCTAGTGAGAAAATGGCCACACCTCTTGGCGCTTCACCCTCGTTTAAACTTTCTAAGGATGCATTGCGGGCAACACTTAAGGCAAAGGCTGTTTTACCCATACCTGGGCGGGCTGCCACAATAATTAAATCCGATTTTTGGAAGCCAGATGTAATTCTATCTAATTTGGTAAAGCCAGAAGGCACACCTGTGAATTTTCCGGTTTTGTGTTTCAGCTCTTCAATGTCACGCAAGGTTTCTTTAATTACCTTGTTCATCGATTGCATCGACTTTTTAATATTACCTTGAGACAGCTCAAACAATTTGCGTTCGGCACTGTCTAATAAATCAAAGGCGTCGTTGCTGTCTTCAAAGGCATCGGTTTGTATTTCACCAGAGATGCGAATTAATTCACGTTGAAGGTATTTCTCAGAAATGATCCTAGCATGGTATTCTATATTGGCTGCAGAAGCTACGCGGTTAGTAAGTTGGGTAATATAAAATGCTCCCCCCACCAAATCCAATTGACCTTTTTTTCTTAGTTCAGAAGTTACCGTTAAAATATCAATTGGTTCGGCATTAGATGCCAATTCTCTGATGGCTTTGTAAATAATACCATGGGCATCTTTGTAAAAACTATCTGGCACTAAAATTTCGCCAATGAGTGTAATGGCGTGCTTCTCAATCATTAAAGCTCCCAGTACGGCCTCCTCCAAATCAATAGCTTGGGGTGGTAGTTTACTTCCATCATTGATAATAGTGTTGGTATACGCTGGTTTTTTCTTCTTCGTGAATGCTCTTTCTTCTGCCATTTTTTTTTGATTTCTACTCCTCGAATATACTTTCTGCCAACGGAGCTATGAAATGCATTGAAGATATTCACAAGAATGAAATTGTATGGGGATAAGCTGTGGGTTACTAAATGAATTTACATTTACTTGTTTGAATATCAGATAGCCTTTTATGCACATTGCCTATATTAACCAGCCTATAAAAGCCTGAGAACTGCGGTTTGGCTGCACCACTTATCAATGCTTCTTTTTTTATTAACAGAAATTGGGAATAAAATACACGCGCTTTGAAGCAAAATTAGGTGGAGTGCTTTTGTTTACTTTTGAAATTCGCTTACAAAGTGGTTTCTTCGTCCTAGTAAGAAAAAATATTGTGCCAGCAGATAGTATTCAAGAATATTCCAAAATCATTTCTGATTTAAAAGCAAGAAAATTCCACCCTGTATATTTGTTACATGGGGAAGAATCTTATTTTATTGATGAAATTGTTTCAATTATAGAAAATACAGCCCTTACCGAGAGTGAGCGCGCATTTAACCAAACTGTTTTTTATGCCAAAGATGTGGAAATAAACAGCGTGGTAGAAGCTGCAAGGCGTTACCCAATGATGGCCAATTTCCAGGTTATTGTTGTTAAGGAAGCGCAAGGCTACAAAAAGTTGGATGATTTTGAGGCCTATTTTGAAAACCCAGTTCCTTCCACCATTTTGGTTGTAAGTGTAAAAGGAAAAAAAGTTGATGGCAGAAGTAAACTCTATAAAGCGAGCAAAAAGTATGTAAGCTTTGAATCTAAAAAGCTTTATGAAGACAGTGAATTACCTGCTTGGATTAAGAAGTTTTTGCAAGAGCGCGGGCTAAAAATAAGTGAAACCAATTGCCTTTTGATTGCAGATCATTTAGGAAGTGATTTGAGCAAAGTGGCCAATGAATTAGAAAAGCTTTTGATTAACAAAGGCGATTCTACCGAAGTGGATGAAGCCATGATTCAAAAGCATATTGGCGTGAGCAAAGACTTTAATGTATTTGAATTGATGACAGCCTTGGCCCAAAGAAATGGCAAACGCATTTTTTATATCAACCACCACATGAGCAGTGCCAAAGATTTTTCTATTATACCTTTATTGGCACAGTTCAATAGCTTTTTTATGAAAGGGGTAGTGCTAAAACAAACCGGCGTAAAAGACCAAAAGAGTATGATGGCTATGGGAATTGGGTTCAGACAAATTAAAGACTATGAAAAATTACTTGGTAATTACAGCATGGCAGAGCTTGAAAAAGCAATGGCTTTGGTGGCCGAATATGATTTGAAAAGCAAAGGGGTGAACCAAACAATGGTGGGAGATACAGAACTTATGAAAGAGCTCTTGTTTAAAATCTTATACCGCCCCGCATTTGCTAATTAAGCGCGTTTTAATTCAACAATTTTACGCCTCTTGTTTACTTTTCTTTTTTTTTCTCTCCTTTTTTATACATTTGAAAAACAAGAAACTAATTTTAATCCTAAAACAATAATGAAAAAAATCTACTTAATGGCACTTGCTGCCTTTACTTTACCTGCCATTGCGCAAAGTCCATTGAAATGGAATGGCGATATGAGCAGTGTAAAAGTTGACCGCGTTCAAACTACAGACCGCACACCTCAATCTCCTGTTAAAGTTGTTGCTCCTGCAACTGGTCGTACCCAAGGATCTTTGGGTAAAAAAGCCAACTATTGGGTAATTGGTCAAACACAAAACGACCAACAAAGTAATGCATCTTGCTACCGTCATACCCATGTTTTTGCAGATGGAAAAGTTTCTGCTACTTGGACTACAAGTGCTGATGCATCTCCTTATACTACACGTGGTGCTGGTTATAACCATTTTAATGGTACAGCTTGGGGTGCAGTTACAAGTAATAGAATTGAGCCAGAAAGAACTGGTTTCCCTTGCTATGTATACAACCCTACTACCAACGAAGAAATTATTACTTCTCACGTTGTAAAAGCTGGAACTGGTATTGCTGGCGGAATTTTAATGAACCGTAAAACTGGTGTTGGAGCTGGTACTTGGACAAGCACATTGGTAATGGATACCATTCCAACTATTCCAGGTGTATTATGGGTTCAAACTGCAGTTTCTGGCGATTATCTTATTGCTATTGGTTCTTATACAGATTCAGCATCTGCGCAACCTAACCGTGTTACTTTGGGTGGTGTAAGAACTCCTCAAGTTTATTCTCGTTACCAATTCAGCACCAATAAATGGGTTGTAAAAAACCAATTGTTACCTGGTTATGATAACTCACGTGTTTACTCAGGTGGTGGCGATAATTACAGCATTGATGCTAAAGGTAGCAATGTTGCAATTTTAATGGGTGGTACTTTTGATGATGTTGCTTTATGGAAATCTACAGATGCAGGTGCAACTTGGTCGAAAACCATTATTGATTCATTCCCAGTTCCTGCTTATGTAAGCAAGAAATTATTGGATACAACAGAAACCAATGATGGTGCCATGAACGTTGTTTTAGATAACAATGGTTTGGCACATTGCTTCTGGGGTAGAAGATTAATTATGGATAATGATACTACAGATGATAGTTATTCATACTTCCCTTCTGTAAATGGTATTATTTATTGGAAAGAAGGAACGCCAACAGCAGATTTGCAAGTTGTTGCTACTTTATGTGATGAAAATACAAATGGTACAAACGATTTAAGCGCAAGCTGGAATGATGTTTCTGCCAGATATGGTTCATTGGCTATTACAACAATGCCAAGTGCAACTGTTGGTCCTGATGGAACAATTTACTTAACCTATAGTTCATTAAATGAAATTGATGGTAGTACAGATTCTAAAAACTTTAGAGATATTTATTTGGTTTATTCTAGAGACAATGGTGCTACCTGGAGTTCTACTATTGATAAAACTAACAGTGTTTTGTCTACAGGACAAATCAACTTAACCTATTGGGTTGAGTTTAACACAGAACAAGTTTTTCCTTCGGTAGCTTCTTTGGTTAACAATAAATTGCATTTAACCTACATGCACAAAACTTCTATTGGTAGATATGATGCAACCAATAACCCTAGTGCTGTTGGTACACACAATATTTGCTACATGAACATTGATACTGCAAGTATTTTTGCTGGTACTTTCACAGGTGTGGCAGAAGCTAAAAACGATTTATTTGTTTTAGGTCAAAACTACCCTAATCCGTTTACTGGTGCTACAGTTATTCCTGTTAGCTTTACCCGTAATACAAATGTTAAAGTTAGTGTAGTAGACTTAATGGGTAAAGAAATTTATTCAGAAAATTTTAAAAATATTCCTGCTGGTTCAAACAACTTAAACATCAGTTTAGGTAATGTGCCAAGTGGTGTTTATATCTATTCTATTGAGGCAGATGGTTTCAAAACCGCTCGCCGCATGTTGGTAGACTAATTCTTAATAAATATTAATTTATGCAAAAGGCAATCCATTTGGGTTGCCTTTTGTATTTTTACAGCCTTGAAAACACAACAAAATATCTTAAAGGTGCAATTCATTGTGGTTGTATTTGGGGTGCTTATTATGGCCGCCAAATTCATCGCGCATTTGATTACACAAAGTAATGCCATCCTAAGTGATGCCATTGAATCTATCATTAATGTGGCTGCTGGCGTTTTTGCTTTGTATAGCCTTTGGCTTTCACAAAAACCGAAAGATGAAAACCACCCTTATGGACATGGTAAAATACAATTTATTTCTGCCGGCTTTGAAGGGGGGATGATTATAGTTGCCGCCTTTTATATTTTGTTTGAGGCATTGCAATCATTTATACAACCTCCAGTTGTAAAGAAATTGGATATTGGTATTTACTTAGTGGCTGCTTCTGGTATTGCCAATTTTGTAATGGGCACGTATTTAGTAAAAGTTGGTAAGAAAGGTAGGTCCGATGCAATGGTGGCAGATGGCAAACATTTGCTCACAGATACCTATACCAGCATTGGCTTAATTGTAGGCTTGTTTTTGGTTTCGCTTACTGGTTATATTTGGCTCGATGGGGTAATAGCATTGGTAATGGGCGCCATGATTTTAATTACGGGCTATGGTTTAATTCGTAAATCTTTAGCAGGTTTAATGGACGAAACCGACATGGAAATTATCAAAGAATTATTGCCTGTATTAAATGAAAATAGAAAGCCAGAATGGATAGATATTCATAATTTACGTGTGGTAAAATATGGTTCGCATTTTCATATCGATGCACACCTTACCATGCCTTGGTTTTGGAGCTTAGAAAAATCTCACCAAGAGGTTAAAGCCATAGATGAAATGGCCAGCGAGAAATTTCACCAACACCTGGAATTGTTTATTCATGCAGATCCTTGTGTGCCTAGTTCTTGTGGTATTTGTGAACTTGCTAATTGTACTGAAAGAAAGTATGCCTTTACGCAAAAACTAGAATGGACTTTACGCAATGTACTTAAAGACGAAAAACACCAATTGGGTTCTTAATTAAATACTTTTCCTGGGTTTAAAATACCATTTGGATCAAACACTTTTTTGATACCTGCCATCAAGTTTAAATTGGTTTGGTCTAATACCACGCGCATGTATTTTTGCTGAACCAACCCTATGCCATGTTCACCACTAATGGTGCCATTTAAGGATTTACACAATTCAAATATTTCTACAATGGCTTTGTTTAACTCATTGTTCCAAAAGTCTTCGCTCAACTGATCTTTCAAAATGTTTACATGCAAATTTCCATCACCTGCGTGTCCATAACAAACCGTTCTAAAGCCATACCTGGCGCCAATTTCTTTTACACCTTTAAATAATATAGGAAGCTCGGCACGTGGCACTACGGTATCTTCTTCTTTGTATACATTGTTGTGCTTGGTAGCCTCGCCAATGCCTCTTCTGAGTTTCCAAAAATATTCTTTTTGATTAGCAGTTTCTGCAAACAAAACATCCAAAGCTTGGTTGGTATAGAGCACCTCACTGATGGTTTCGCATTCTGTCATCATTTGCTCTAACTGATTGCCATCAACTTCAATTAATAAATAAGCACCCACATTTTCTTTGATTTCAAAACTCATGTTGAGCAGCGCAGCAGAAAGCCTAAATCCATCTGGCTCTACAAACTCACATGCCGATGGTGTGCAGCCCGCCAAAAAGATGCCATTTACGGCCTCACAAGCTTTTTCTGGGGAGGCAAAGGGTGCCAATAACAACAAGGTGTTTTTAGGTGCAGGAATTAAGCGTAAAACAATTTTAGTAACGATGCCTAAAGTTCCTTCACTACCCACCATTAAATGGGTAAGGTTATAGCCGGTAGAATATTTTAAGGTATTGGCACCTGTCATAATAATTTCACCTGTAGGTAAAACCATTTCAAGGTTCAATACATAATCTCTGGTAGTACCATATTTAACGGCTCTTGGTCCGCCGCTGCTATGTGCAATATTTCCACCCAAGAAACAACTTCCTTTGCTGGCAGGATCGGGCGGATAAAACAATCCTTTTTCTTTTACAGCATTTTGCAAAGCTTCATTGATGACGCCAGGTTCTACAATTGCTTGAAAATTTCTTTCGTCTATTTGCAGGATTTTATTTAAACGCTCGGTGCTCAAAACCAATCCACCATAAATAGGAAGCGCGCCGCCACTTAAGCCAGTGCCCGCTCCTCTGGGTGTAACCGGAATGTGTTGTTCATTGCAATATTTTAATAGCTGAGAAATTTCTTGGGTATTGGCTGGTTTAACCACCACTTCGGGCATAAAACGCAAGTCTTCTGTATAGTCATGTGAGTAGGGTTCCATCAGCAATGGGTCTGCCATTACTTGGTTCGAACCAACAATGTCTATAAAAGCTTGAATATCTTGTGCGTTTATTTTATGATAATCCATGTTTCAAATATCTTTCTTTCTGGAGTAAAATCCATTGAATCTGTTCACATTTAGGTTCGGCATTAAACAAAATTGTACTTCAAATTGGCCGTATGGAAGGAGGGGTTTGGGATCTTTGTTTTTTTAATTAGGTTTGGATAAATTTTATCTGATGAAAAAAGTATTTCTTTCCTTCCTTTTTCTTGCTGTGTTTTCAGCATTTTCTGCATTTGCCCAAAAGGATATTAGCCTAGAAGATATTTGGACCAAAGGCACCTTTTCTTCCAAAGGTGTTGCTGGTTTTAACTCCATGAATGATGGACGGTATTTCTGCAATTTAGATGAACGTCAGAATTTGTTGCGCTTTGAATTTGCTACAGGTAAGGTAGTTGATACTTTGGTGTTAAACCAAGATATTAAAAAAGCAAATGGCGGTTCGGCCCTCGATTTACAATCGTTTTCATGGAGCAATGATGAAAGTAAATTAATAATTGCTACGCAATCTGAAGCGATTTACAGGCATAGTAGTCAGAGTATATTTTATATCTATGATTTAAATAGTAAAACACTGTTGAATCCAGTGAAAGAAAAGGTTAGGTATGCAAACCTTTCACCAGATAATTCTAAAATGGCTTTTGTACGTAACAATGATTTGTACTACTATGATTTTAAATCAAAATTGGAAGTAAGAATTACCAAAGATGGCAAAGAAAATGCC
>CANFHJ010000036.1 GCA_947446605.1 Bacteroidota bacterium
GGATATTCTACCATTTCTAATACCCGGCCCAATTCGCCATATTGCGCATCAATAATTAAATAATCCTCTACATGAAGGGAATCATCCTCCTCTTCTTTCCCAACATTTTTCTTTGGTAATAACAAGGTTTTACCAATAAGAGGAGATGCCATTTCTATAGAATCTATACCTTGGAGCCTTAATACAATTTCATCATCAAATTCGGCCTTGGTAGACTGCACATAAAATGGAACGGGCTTTCCCCGAAATTCGAGAAAAGCCCATTCTTTTAATTTAATTGTACGAGAAAGTGCAAACTTTAACTCGCCTTTTGTACCATGAACCTTCACCACAGAGCCAACTTCTAGGAAGTCTTTTCTTTGGATTGATTTCACAGTTAATAATTATTCAGCTGGTGTTTCAGTAGCTTCAGCAGCAGGTGCTTCTGGAGCAGCTTCAGCAGCAGGTGCTTCAACTACTTCTTCAGCTACAGGAGCTTCAACCACTACTTCAGCAGCAGCTTCAACTACTACTTCTGCAACAGGTGCTTCAACTATTACTTCAGCAGCAGGTGTTTCAACTACTTCTTCGGCAGCTACCTCTTCAGTTGCAGCTTCTTCAACTACTTCTTCAACAGGATTAGCAGCAGCTTCTGCAGCAGCAGCTTTTGCAGCAATCTTCTCTAAACGTGCTTTGTTTACCTTAGCTTCTTCAGACAATTTTGTAGCCAATTTCTCTGAAGTAGTTGATTTAATACGTTCAACATGCGTTTTAACTTTGTTCTCTTTTTCGCTTAACCAATTAGCAAATTTTTCATCTGCTTGTTCTTGGGTCATTGCACCTTTTCTTACACCAACTGCCAAATGGCTTCTCATCAATGCTCCTTTGTAAGAAAGGATAGCACGACAAGTGTCGGTAGGTTGAGCACCATTTTCTAACCAATAGCTAGCGCGGTCTAAATCCAGCTCAATTGTTGCTGGTTGTGTCTGAGGAAGATAAGAACCAATTTTCTCGATAAACTTACCATCTCTCGGAGCACGCGAATCCGCCACCACTACGTGGTAAAAAGGTGATTTAGAACGTCCATGACGTTGTAATCTGATTTTTACTGACATATCTAATTTTTTATTTTAATCCCCGGTTCTCCTTTTCCGGGGTGGCAAATATCAGCTATTTTTTTGAAAAACAAAAGCTTTGCTCCTTTTCTGCCATCAAACTAATCCAAACTGGCTCAAATGATGGGTAAAGTGCTTGCTATGAAATAGATACCACTCCTTCTCATTTAACAAACCAAATATTGGATGGGTAAAAATGGCGTCTGGATTCTCTCTCCAATAGAGAAGAAAGGCCTCAATCTCATTAACTAAAGCTAATTTACTTTCATTTAAGCTTTTATATTTTAGCGCTTGCAAGCCTGGTCCAATAAATGGCGCCTGAAAATCTCTTTTAAAGGGGGCGTCACTTAAAAGCATTATCCGCTTTGTTTTTTCAAGCTTATCTAGAGGAGTAACCACTGGCACCTCAAAAACACCCCTTGAAAATTTTAATGGCAGCAACAAATGCTCCAACATATGCTGCGCTGTCATGGTACCCCAAAGTGCTAGGGTATCTTCTTTTAACAACTCAATTTTTTTGAAAACTATTGGCCCAGGAAATTCAATAAAGCCAGCCATATTTATGGGTTTATTTCAAAAATCTTATAAGTTCCATCAATCATTTTAAACCACAATTGCCCGTCTTCACCAATCATAGCCCCATTTTTATTGCGGTATATTTCCAAAGGATCCTGGTGAATAATTTCTTCTATAAATTCTTTCCCAAAAACAGAATCAAAAGAATTAATAAATGCATTCCTGTTTTTAAATCCTCTTATTGGAAATTGAATGTAAGCTGCTATTGTTTCCTTTTTCCTATCAATTACCTCAAATTGAAATTGTTTAAAAAAAAGTATAAACGACTTTCCATCACTAAATCCAGCCTCATCCCAACTCATAGATTGGGTGCTATCCCTAAACAATTGCGGTTTATGTTGGTAAGGATTTGGCAATGTATAATCAATCACCTGGGCATCCAATCCGGGTATCGTTCCTTCATAATTATCACCAGAAGCAGCTTCTGCGATAATTGCACTTGAATTTGCCGTAGAATCCTCCGCATTAAATTCAATGTGTGGAGTTATATCCTCGCATGAATAAACAAACAGTAAAGATAGAAAGAGTGCGGGTAGCAATTGTTTCATATTCCAGTATAGTTATGCGGCGTAATGCAAAGTAATTCCTCCTTTACATTTTCACCAATAGGCAAGTTACGTATAAATTCTTGAATTGAAGCTTGGGTAATTGCCTCGTTGGTTCTTGTTAGTGATTTTAATGCTTCATAAGGTTTTTCAAAACCTTCCCTGCGCAATACAGTTTGAATTGCTTCTGCCACAACCGCCCAATTATTTTCTAAATCCAAATGCAATTTAGGCTCATTGAGCAATAATTTCCCTAAACCTTTTTCCAAAGATTTTAGGGCAATAAGGGTATGCGCAAAAGGCACGCCAACATTACGTAAAACAGTACTATCTGTTAAATCACGCTGTAAACGTGATACAGGCAATTTGGCCGATAAATGCTCAAACAAGGCATTTGCAATACCTAAATTTCCTTCAGCATTTTCAAAATCAATTGGATTTACTTTATGCGGCATTGCGCTCGAACCAACCTCTCCAGCTTTTAATTGCTGCTTAAAATAATCCATGGCCACATATTGCCATACGTCTTTCGAAAAATCAAGTAAAATGGTATTGATTCTTTTAAAAACATCAAACAAAGCAGCTAAGTTATCGTAATGCTCAATTTGTGTAGTTGGATGTGACCTGTTTAAACCTAATTGGGCACAAAAATTAGTCCCAAAATCTACCCAAGAAATTTTGGGATACGCTACCACATGCGCATTAAAATTTCCTGTGGCACCGCCAAACTTTGCCGGAAAACTCAACTGCTCCAATTGGGCCATTTGGGTTTTAATACGCGAAACAAACACTTCCCATTCTTTACCCAATCTGGTAGGAGAAGCCGGCTGTCCATGGGTTCGAGCCAACATAGGAATAGTAGCCCAAGCTGCAGCTTGCTTTTCCATAATTGCCAAAACTTGCAACAACATAGGCTTAATACTATGCGCAATGGCATGCTTTAAACCCATAGGGATGGCAGTATTATTTATATCCTGAGATGTTAATCCAAAATGTACAAACTCTGAGGCTTCCTTTAATCCAATCTTTTCAAATTCGTTTTTAATAAAATATTCAACCGCCTTTACATCATGGTTGGTAGTTTTCTCAATTTCTTTAATTTCTTTGGCCTGATCCAAACTCAATTCTTGGTAGATCTTTCTTATACTTTCTTTTTGCGCATCGCTTACCTTTCCTGCTAATTGCGGCAATGGCAGTTCTGCCAAGGCAATAAAATATTCCATTTCTACCCAAACACGGTATTTAATAAGCGCAAACTCGCTAAAGTAATCTCCCAAAACTTCTATTTGATTTCTATACCTTCCGTCTATCGGAGAAATGGCGCTCAATGACTCTAATTCCATGCTTGTAAATTTTAACAAAAATAATTCGGTTCGAACCGAAATAAAAGCTATTTCTTTTTTTGCGAAAACAAATGGATTATTTTACCTTACCAAAATGAATAAAACGCGCTGCCAATGGGCCCAAGGAGATCCGCTCATGATGGCTTACCACGATACAGAATGGGGAATCCCTTTGCATAACGACGATAAATTATTTGAATTCTTGGTCTTAGACAGCTTCCAGGCAGGCCTCAGTTGGAAAACAATTCTGCACAAAAGAAAGAATTTTGAGAAGGCTTTTGTGGGCTTTAATGCAAATAAAATAGCCAATTTTAAAGAAGAAAAACTTCAAGCACTATTGCTCGATGCAGGAATAATTCGCAACCGATTGAAAATTTATGGAACAGTAAAAAATGCAAAAGCATTTCTTGCAGTTCAAAAAGAATTTGGCTCATTTAATGCCTATATATGGCAGTTCACCAATTATATCCCTCTAGTTAACCATTGGAAAACCATGAAAGAAATTCCAGCTAAAACCAAGGAAAGTGATGCCATGAGCAAGGATCTAAAAAAACGGGGCTTCACCTTTGTAGGGTCAACCATTTGCTACGCCTTCATGCAGGCTGCAGGAATGGTAAATGACCATTTAGTGGATTGCCACTGCTATAAGAAAATGCGCTAGCTTATTTAAATAAGCCCCAGATATCGTTTCCAAAAATCAATACCATAAGTGATAATAGTATAATCATTCCCGCGTATTGCGCACCTTCTAAAAACTTTTCGCTTAATGGCCTACCAATAATCATTTCTACCAAAAGAAAGATTACGTGTCCGCCATCTAAAGCTGGTATTGGCAAAATATTCATAAAAGCTAATCCCAAAGAAATTAACGCAGTAAACAACCAAAACCTGCTCCAAATCCACTCGCCACCATAAAATTTAGCAATGCCAATTGGACCTTGAACAGCTTTATTTACGGCAATATCACCTTTAAAAATTTTACCCCAACCTTTAATTTGCGCATCAATGGTTTCTACTGCTTTGTTCCAACCAGCAGGGAAAGATTCAAAGAAACCATAGTTCACAGTTTCATAAGTAAAATCTTTCGAATCTGGTTTAAACCCAATTCTACCAGTTTCATCCACTTTTACTTTAATTTCTATGGGCGCATTATTTCTAGTTACTGCTAGGGCAATTTCTTTACCTGCATTTGCTTTCAACAATGCCTGAAACTCATCAAAAAACTCAAATGAAGTGGTATCTACTTTTGTAATTACATCATTAACAAGCAATCCAGCTTTTTCAGCGGCGGTTCCTGGTGTAAGCTCTGCCACATAAAAATGCATACGTGGTAAAAAGAAATCTGCTTTGGCATCACTAAATTTAGAAGCAAAATCGGACGGAAGTTTTACCTCCATTCTTTGACCGTTGCGCGCTACCTCATAGCTAACGCCTGTACCTAAAATATGTTTAATTTTTAAGGCATCCTCAAAACGAACAATTGGAGTACCATTTACACTCACCAATTTATCTCCTAATTGAAAGCCACATTCTTTAGCTATTTCTGAAGGAAAAATACCATTACTCACAGAAGAGTTTTGAATATATTTTTCACCATAGTGATAACTCATCATGGCAAAAATAACCACACCTGTAACAATGTTTACCACCACTCCACCAATCATTACAATTAGTCGTTGCCAAGCTGGTTTGCTTCTAAACTCCCATGGTTGAGCTGGTTGTTTCATGGCCTCTTTATCCATGCTCTCGTCAATCATTCCGGCAATTTTCACATAGCCACCCAAAGGTAACCAACCCATGCCCCATTCTGTTTCACCCACTTTGAATGAAAACAATTTCACGCCCCAAGCATCAAAAAACAAGTAGAATTTTTCTACTTTAATACCAAAAGCTTTTGCAGCCAAATAGTGACCAAATTCGTGTAAAATAACCAATATAGAAATGCCCAAAATAAGCTGGGCCGCCATAATTAATGCTTGCATTGTTTTTTATTCTAAATATTTGCAATAATAACCAATTAACTCAATAAACTAAGCGCAAAACTTCTTGTTTCAGCGTCAGTTGCCACATAATCGTCCAAAGTAGGCTTTGCAATAAATGAAACAGATTGCATACATTTTTCATTTAATTCGGCAATTTGAAGAAACTTTATTTTGTCTTTTAAAAATGCCGCTACCGCAATTTCATTAGCTGCATTTAGGATACACGCCATATTACCGCCCTTTTCCATGGCCTCGTAGGCAAGCCCTAAATTCCTAAAAGTTATTGGATCGGGCTGCTCAAAAGTTAGCTGGTTTATTTCTGAAAACGACATGCGCTTAAATTGAGTTTGAACCCTTTGCGGATAAAAAAACGCATAATGAATAGGTAGTTTCATATCTGGCAATCCCATCTGCGCTTTAATGCTGCCATCATTAAACTCCACCATGCTATGCACAATAGATTGCGGATGTACAACCACCTCAATTTGTTTATTATTTAAACCAAACAACCATTTTGCTTCAATTACCTCCAAACCTTTATTCATCATAGAGGCCGAATCAATGGTTATTTTAGCACCCATACTCCAATTTGGATGCTTGAGCGCTTGCGCTTTGGTTACTTCCAACAAATCTTCTCTTTTCTTTCCCCTAAATGGACCACCACTGGCTGTTAAGATAATTTTATCTATGGCATCTAATTGCTCTCCCACCAAACATTGAAAAATAGCAGAATGTTCAGAGTCTACAGGAATAAGGTCTACCCTATTTTCTATGCATAATTGCGTAATTAATTCACCCGCTACAACCAAGGTCTCTTTGTTGGCAAGTGCAATTCGTTTTTTGTTTTCAATCGCTTTAATGGTTGGCTTTAAACCGCTGTAACCAACCATGGCTGTAAGTACCATATCTGCTTCGGTAATTTCCATTAATTCTTCAATGGCTTTATTCCCAGCAAAAACTTTGATATCGTATGGCTCGAGCGCTTCTTTTACCTGTGTGTATTTTTGTTCATCTGCAATTACTACATGGTTTGGCATGTATTGAATAGCTTGCTTAATTAACAAATCTGCATTGGAATTGGCTGTTAAAACCTCCACTTGCAAGAATTCTTCTTGTTCACTAATTACTTCCAGCGCTTGGGTGCCAATGCTACCTGTACTTCCTAAAATGGCTATCTTCTTTTTCTGTTCCTCCATCATATTTCCTTTAAACTATTGCAGCCAAAACATCAGCTATTTTTCTATCGTTACTCAAACGAGGAACTTTATTTTGACCTCCGAGCTTCCCTTGCGATTTCATATATTTAATAAAGGCATCTGCAGGCATCGCATTCATCTTCAGAGTTCGCAAAATTCCACCTTGAATTAAATCTTGGTAGTAAATATTTTTCATTTGCAAAGCCTTATCAACTTCTAAAACAAATGCTTCTAAATCTGCTGGCACATTCTCAAAAGAAACAAACCACTCGTGATAAGGCAAACCGCCTTCAATTGGGTTTACCTGAGGGGCAACGGTAAATTCAACAATTCTAATTCCTTTAGCATTGGCCACACTTAACAAAGCATGCTCTACTTCTTCTCCAATCACATGTTCTCCAAAAGCGGAAATAAAATGCTTAACCCTACCCGTTACTTTAATCCTATAAGGATCCTTTGAAACAAACTTTACGGTATCACCAATAACATAAGCATACAAACCTGCATTGCTAGTTAGAACAATAGCATAATTTACATCTAATTCAATTTCCGTAAGACTCAACCTAGTAGGAGTTTCATTATAAAAAGTATCCGTTGGAATAAACTCGTAAAACAGACCATTGTTTACCAATAATAATAAGCCATCCTCTGTTTGCGTATCTTGGTATGCAATAAAACCCTCGGAGGCAGGATAGGTTTCTATAGTGGCTATTTTTCGCCCTATACTTTCTTCAATTTTTGCACGATAAGGTTCAAAATTTACACCTCCATAAACAAACAATTGAAAATTTGGAAATACCTCCTGAATGCTTTTACCTGAGCGTTGTTTAATTAAATCAAAATACATTTGTACCCAAGGCGGAATACCGCTAATGAGACGCATGTCTTCCTGTATAGTTTCATCTGTAATACGTGAAACCTTTTGCTCCCAATCTTCAATGCAATTGGTTGCATAACTTGGCAGTTGGTTGCTGCGCAAATAGCCTGGCACATGGTGGTTAACAATTCCACTCAATCTTCCTGTAAATACGCCATTTTTCTTTTCCATTTCTGGACTGCCAGAAAGGAAAATTAATTTCCCGTTTAGAAAATTGGCATTGCCAGTTTCGGCAATATATAACAACAAGGCATTACGTGCCGAATTGATATGTGAACCAATAGATTCTTTAGAAATAGGAATATACTTTACCCCACTTGTAGTGCCTGAAGTTTTAGCAAAATATAATGGTTTGCCTGGCCAAAGGATATCCTTTTCACCAGCAACAACTTTTTCTATATAGCTTCTTAATCCTTCATAATCCCTTAAAGGAACATTTGCCTTAAAATCTTCATAGGTTTTTATTTCCGCAAATTTGTGATCAATACCAAAGCTAGTTTGCCCTGCAGCTTTTATTATTTTATTGAACCAATTGTTTTGATACAATAATGCCGCGGCACTTTCTCTCTTAACTTGGCGCGCAATATAATAGGCAAAGCGTTTTGCTATAAAAACCTTAAGACCCATACTTACAAAGGCTTTTTCAAAGTCTGGATAATCTCGGTTGCAGTCATATTCTTCACCATTTCTACCACCACATTTTTTACGCCCAAGCCTTGTAGGTTCAAACCATTATTCTTTACCAAAGTATTTGCCGTACTCATAATTTGTGCAGCCTGACTGGTTTTAGCGCCATTGGTTAATTTAGCAAAATCGGCATCTGCCACACGTATCTTTAGAACATCACCCATTATTTGCGATTTCACACCATCCAAATTATAACGCGTTTTCAAACTTTGATCCATTGCATTTAACAATGTTCCTGTGCTTGCCTTCTTGGTATCTGTTAAAATTTTCTCTCCTGTTTTCTCTAGTTGATTGATTGCATTTCCTATTTGTGCATTGGCATTATTTGCAAGGGCAAACATGGAAACGAATAGAATTAAAATTATTTTTTTCATAGCGTTAAATAGTCTTTAACATTTTATTAATAAGGTGAAATATGTTGTTGTGATGGATAGCTCACTTCAAATGAAAAACGCAATTTGGTATTTTGTTTTGGAGCCAGAGTGATTTTCCACGTAAGTATTCCGGTTTCCGCCACATAAGTTGCATTACCTTGGTCAACCAATCTCACCAAAATATCTTGGTTGCTGCTCAAAGGAATTTGATCTTCCACTATTAACTCAATAGCTTCTGTGCTCGAATTTGTTAATGTTAATTCAATGGTGCTTGCATCTTTTTTGTTTGAACCAAACAAAGATTTAGTACACATTTCTTTTACCTTTTCACGTTTTACGATAACCCTTCTATCCTTACCTAAAGTAATAGTTAAGGTATCATCCGATTGGGCAGATAAATAAGTTTTTCCTGTATACGTGCCATTCAAATAAATGTTGGCCTCGCCACTTAATTGGCTAATCAAATCATTGGTTTGAACTTTTGCGGTTACAAATACATCGGAACTTAATTTGGGAACAGATGCATGACCATATATGGCTGCCACATTAAATTTATTGAGCTCTACCAAATGGAATTTATTATCGGACGGAATATTACTCAAACCCGGCACATCAAACTCTAAATTAAGCATAGATTGGGTTGGCGCGCTGTATGCTTCTGCGGTTCCTGCCATTTCATTATCTTGATAAGCCATTGCAGGCCTACCTGGTGCTTTAAAATTGGATTTGGCACGCATGGCATCCCTCGTTTGCAATTGAATAAATGATAAATGTAATGGATTTAATACAGGCTTCAAACCACCATTTAAAGGATCAGCGGTAGTCAATTTCATTTTTACATTTGCCCAATTCTCACCAGTACTTTGCATGATATTGGCCTTTAACACAAATTGCATAGGCGATTGGGTATCCTTAACTCTTATATCATAAAAAGGTTTCCAACTTACACCACTTACCAGATATTTTACAACAATATGGGCATCTGGCAAAGCCTTACTACTCCTTACTTGCAAAACTATTTGATTGGTCATTGCCAAAGAACCTTCTTGGTATTCACTTAATTGTTGTTCTACCTTTTCTTTTTCCTCAGTGTATAATTTTTCCAAGCGGTTTAATCGAATATGCTCTAACTTGAAATCTTGAAATTTGTGTTGGTAAATTGCTAAAACATCTTCTAACTCTTCAGCCTTTACGCCTTGGTTCGAACCGCCAATACTTTTATTTGCAAGCAACAATTCCTTTTGCCATTCTAAGGCCTCTTTATCTGCTTTTATTTCAGCCAAATGTTCCATTAAAGTTTGCAAAGAATCTTCCAAAAGCAAAATTGCCTGCGGCTTTTCTGTTGCAGCCATATAATCATTTTGCGTGCCAACTGTTACAATTTCAACTCCTTCAGAGGCATTTACTTCAATAGAACCCTCTAATAAAAAAGGCGAAATCTTTTCAAAAACAAGCACATTCAAACCCTCCTCCAAATTCACTTTCCCTTCACGTTGCACCTGTGCTTGGTTCATAAAAACACTTACCGCAGTTAAGCGTGAGGCACAAACTTTTTGTTGTTGTGCTTGTATAAAATTTGAATAAAACAATGCAAACCAAAGCATGCATAATCCAGAATAATACTTGTTTCTCATTTGTTAAATAATTTAAAGAACCTAAAATTTATTTACAAAGGAATATTACCATGTTTTTTACGTGGCAAATTTGCCACCTTATTTTCTAACATAGAAAATGCCTTTATGAGCTTAGAACGTGTTTCTTCTGGCAATATTACATCATCAATAAATCCACGTTCTGCTGCGCGGTAAGGATTTGCAAATAAGGCACCATACTCTGCCTCCTTGGCTTTTAATGCCTCCTCTTTATTTTCTGAAGCATCTATCTGACGTTTAAAAATAATTTCAGCAGCACCCTTTGCACCCATAACAGCAATTTCTGCAGTTGGCCAAGCCAAATTCATATCTGCACCAATATGCTTACTGTTCATAACATCATAGGCTCCGCCGTATGCCTTGCGGGTAATAACTGTTACCCTTGGAACTGTTGCCTCACAAAAAGCATACAATAATTTTGCGCCATTTGTTATAATAGCATTCCACTCTTGGTCTGTGCCTGGCAAAAATCCTGGTACATCTTCAAATACCAATAAGGGAATATTAAAACAATCACAAAAACGCACAAAACGTGCTGCTTTTTGAGAAGAATGAATATCTAAAACACCGGCCAAAAAAGCAGGTTGGTTGGCAACTATTCCTATACTTCTACCAGCCAATCGCGCAAATCCAACAACAATATTTTCTGCAAAATCTTTATGTACTTCAAAGAAACTGCCCTCATCAGCAACTTCAGAAATCACCTCTCTAATATCGTAGGGTTGATTTGCACTTTCCGGAATAATATCAGCTAATTTCATTCTCACCTCATCACCTTTTTCATAAGGATAGGAAGGCGCTTTCTCTTCGCAATTTTGAGGAATATAACTCAATAATTTTTTCAATTGTTGAATGCTTTCAATTTCATTGGCAGCAGTAAAATGTGCCACACCACTTTTTGCAGAATGTACAGAAGCGCCACCCAAATCTTCACTACTTACCTCCTCATGTGTTACCGTTTTCACCACATTTGGACCAGTAACAAACATATAGCTAGAGTTTTCTACCATTAAGATATAATCTGTAATAGCAGGACTATAAACCGCACCGCCAGCACAAGGTCCCATTATGGCAGACAATTGAGGTATCACACCCGAAGCCAAAGTGTTTTTGTAAAAGATATCTGCATAACCACCTAAGCTTACCACACCTTCTTGTATGCGTGCACCACCACTGTCATTTAAACCTATAATGGGTGCCCCATTTTTCATGGCTAAATCCATCAACTTGCAAATTTTCTCTGCATGCGTTTCAGATAAAGATCCGCCAAAAACAGTAAAATCTTGAGAGAAAACGTAAGTCAATCTGCCATTCACCGTTCCATAACCAGTAACTACACCATCACCAAGAAACTTTTGTTTCTCCATGCCAAAATCAGAACTTCTATGCTGCACAAAAGCACCAATTTCTTCAAAACTTCCTTCATCCATTAAAAAATGAATGCGCTCCCTAGCAGTTAATTTACCCTTCTTATGCTGTGCATCAATTCTGTCTTGTCCACCACCTAAAAGTGATTGCGCTCTAAGTGATTCTAGTTGTTCTCTTTTGTTCATACTTGAATGCTTTAATTCAATAAATCCATTATTTCGTCTACATCAATTTTCTTGATTATAGACTCATCTGTTTCAATAATATTATCTGCAAGTAATTTCTTTTTTTCCTGAAGTGCTAATATCTTTTCTTCTACCGAATCTTTTGTGATAAATTTATAGATAAAAACATTCTGTGTTTGTCCAATCCTATGCGCCCTATCTATTGCCTGGCGCTCCACTGCAGGATTCCACCAAGGGTCAATTAAAAACACATAGTCAGCAGAAGTTAGGTTCAAACCAAAACCACCTGCCTTTAAAGAAATCAAGAAAAACGGCGTATTGCCTTCTTGAAATGTATTCACCATAGCTTGCCTGGCCTCATTGGTCATTGAGCCATCCAAATAACAATATGCTATTTTTTGCGCATCAAACCATTTCCTATAAATCGCTAACTGGCTCACAAATTGTGAGAATACCAAAACCTTATGCCCTTCTGCCATAGCCGTTTGTGCCATGTAAGTAACTTCATTAAACTTGCCACTTTCACCAGCAAAATCGGGATTTACCAATAAAGGATGATTGGCAATCTGCCTCAATTTAGTTAAGCCTTGCAACAAAGTAAACTGTGATTTATTTACCCCCAAATCTCTAATAGCTTTAATAATCTCATTTCTATAATAAGATTTCACCTTTTCATAAGCTTCCTGCTGTTCTTCGCTCATTTCGCAATAAACCACCTGCTCCATTTTGGCAGGCAAATCGGTTGCAACTTGGTCTTTGGTTCGGCGCAAAATAAAAGGACTAATAATCGCTTTTAATTGTTGCATCTTCATCACATCCTTTTGTCGTTCAATTGGCTGAACAAAGCGTTCTGTAAACGATTGCAAGGATCCTAACAAGCCAGGGTTTACAAATGAAAGTTGGCTCCACAATTCTTGCACACTGTTTTCAATGGGCGTTCCTGTTAAAACCAATCTTCGGCTGGCATGCAATAATTTTACAGCTTTAGAAACTTGCGACTGGGCATTTTTGATAGCCTGGCTTTCATCCAAAATGACATAATTAAATTTAAATTCTTTAAAAATATCAATATCAACCCGCACTGTTCCGTAGGTAGTAATCACCAAATCATATTTAACAAAATGCTTGGCATTTTTAATCCTATTAATACCTGTATACACCAGTATTCTGATGCCTGGCGTAAATTTCCTAGCCTCATTGTACCAATTAAAAACCAAAGAATTTGGCACAATAATCAGCGAAGTTTTAATAAAGGTATCTTTCTGTTTATCGCTCCCAGCAGGTTTACTAAAACTATGGTGAGCAACGCCACCAGTTTGCATATACAACAATTGATTTTGTTGCGGAGTGGCTTGAGCAGATTGGTCGAAAATATTTAATTGAACTGCCGGTTCTATTGGCAAACTTACAATGGGATCTTCAAAAATAGGTAGTGGATTTTTTTCTTTTTCTTCAGCAATATGTTCAATATATAATTCTTTCTCCTTTTGAAGTAATGCCAAAGTTTGAATGGTTTTACCCAAACCCATATCATCTGCCAAACAACCACCAAATTGATTGTCCTTTAAAAAGTAAAACCAATCAAATCCTGCCTTTTGATATGGCCGCAAAATTCCTTTAAACTCTTGCGGCATATTCATTTCACGCAATTGTCCGTATGAAATCATTTTTTGAAGTTTATCGCTAATCTTCAAAAACTTTCCAGCACCATGACTCAATTCTTCCAATAATCCTATATGGTGCTTTTCAATTTTAATTTCATCATCGCTTGTACTGAACTCAAAAATACCCGTTAAATTACCAAACCATTCTTCAGGTATAATGGCAATTAAACCATTGGGCAAAATGAATTCTCGCTTTCCTTTAATGATATAATCACGTAAGGCAATAAACGAAAACGAATAATCGCCAAAACGTGCTACGGCTTGCACATCAAACCAATCGCGTTGTTCTTTTACTTCTATTTTTAATTCACGCGGACCAATATAAAAACGGTTACGTTCACTGTCTTGTGCAACCTCTATTTCTTCTGCTTTTAACTCTTCAAAATATTTGTTCAACCAATCTAAAAACACATATTTATCTGACGAACCAATTCCTAAAAATTCATCTTGCTTTTTATTAATATGATTACCCGGTAAAATAAAAAATGGACCATGAGAATGCAGTAAGCCCAATTCTAATAGCTTGTGCATACGCGCTGCTTCCCAATTTCTATTACGCGTAACTTTGTTGAAAACATAGGTATCCTCAACCTTTAACAATTGCGCATGCACCTCGGGTTCCGATAAATAATCAAAGAAAATGCCACCATAATTATATTGCAAACGCAAGGCAACTTCATCTTCAAATAAGTTTTGCATGTTTAAAACCGCCTTGCCATAAGAAGGCTGATTTTGAATTTTAAAACAATCTGTTTTTACATCATATTTCTCCACCAATTGCAAAACAAATTTTTGCATATAGGTTTCTTCCGTCTTTTTAGGAATTTGAATATAACGTTTATTCATAAAAGGAAGTAGCTTCTTCCCATCAACGCTTTTTTCAAAATCGTACAGCATTTGATCTACCAAAAGCCAAGCCGGCGTTTGAGATACAATATGTGCACCTTTATACATAAACTCTACCTTTTGGTTTTTATACCTCAAGGTTGGATAATACCTAATTCCCTCTGGATTATTCTTAAAATGAAACCAAATATTTGCTTGCTCTTCCCCTACCGTAATTTTTACAGAAGTGGGATTGTTGTCGTTCCCGTTTTTATAAATAGTCTTTCCTCTCAAACTCAGAAAAACTTTATTCATACGTTCCTCAATAAAAGGCCTAATAGTTTCAACAATTAATTCTTTGGGGCAATGCTTGGCAAAAAACTCTGCCGTTCTAATTTTCTTCTTTTGATCTGTATTAAACCGCTTAAAAATATAGTTGTCGTCTACCTCATCTAAAATCTTTATCAATTCCAAATCTTCAGTAGAAATCCCCTTTGAAAAATAATCTATTGTTTTAGAGAAAACCCTTTGGTGTGTAAGCGTGTAAGCCCCTTTGCTGTTCACCTGAACCACATGCGGCTCCAGCACCAAACCCAAATAGGGGTGCTGAAATAAGGAATATACCAAAGCAAATGGTTGGGTGTTTACTACTATCAATTACACTACACTTTAAGTTAGGCAAGATAGGATAAAATGAAAATAGGATACAAGCGAAAAGGAAGTTTTTTTACACAAAAATTTCACCAACAAAAACCTGTTTGGCAGGACCAATTAACCAAACATCTTCAAATTTGGGAACTTGAGGGGTAAAATGAAACTGAACTTTTAATTCCCCACCTTTAACCTTAACATTTACCATATGCTTTCCCTCAGGCAAACCATTAAAAATAGCCAATGCTATGGCAGAAGCCGTTGCTCCGGTACCACAAGAAAGCGTTTCGCCTTCCACACCTCGCTCATAGGTTCTAATTTCTAATGATTTCAAACCTAATAAATTTAAAAAATTCACATTAATACCAAGCTGCAGATATGGCTCATTATACCTTATCCTATGGGCTTCAGTCAAAATTTCCAAATTGTTTATAGGCTTTTCTTCGAACCTTACAAAATGCGGGGAGCCCGTATTTAATTCAAAACAATTTTCTGTTAAGTGCTTCACTTCATTTACAGGTATCATTTGTAAGGCTATGTCCGAACCTATATCCTCGGCATTACTATATTTTGCTATGTGCCAACCATCAACTGCCTCAAACGCAATGTCGGTTCGAGCCAAACCTAAATCAAAAATAAACTTTGCGAAACATCTTCCTCCATTGCCACACATGCTGCTTTCTCTGCCATCACTGTTAAAATATTGCATGTAAAAATGTCCGTCGGCATGGGTTTGAAGTAAAATCAAACCATCTGCACCTATGCCAAATTTTCGATCACACAAAAAAGCAATTTTATCAATATCAGCTAAAGGAAACTCCCTTAAACGGTCGTCTACCATTACAAAATCATTCCCTGTTCCCTGGTATTTATAAAAATTCATTACTCTTCTGCTAATTGATGAAATTGACTATCGGCAAACAAATGAAACTCCTTGTTGCGCAACAATATGTGGTAATTATTGCCTTTTTCATTATAAATCAAATAAACCTGAGTATTAGGGTCGAAACCGTAAATCAAAAGCTTTTTGCCATCAAAAAAATAACCCCTAAAATGAATAGGAGAACCCCAAAATTCAACCAATAAACTTTCTTGAATTTGCGCCAATGTTTTATGAAAACTTTTAATTGCTGCAAGATGTAAGGCACTATCTTCAAGCAAACTGTCGGTTTGGATACGCAACAAATTGGTTCGTTCCAAAATGGCAGCATTCCCTAAAACTTTGAAAGTTGAATCAGAAATAAAATAATCGCCTTGAACAGCAGTTCCATTTGCTTCCACATATTGAACAAAATCAGCATCTGTTTGCAAATTGTATTGCAGTGTATCCTCAGCACTCATTGGCGGCGACAATTCAGCCTCTAAAATTTCAGAAATGTCTTTTTGTCCAGACATACCTTCTTTTGCTTTCGGCGAGCGCTTAAAAATATTAATCTTTTCTATTATTGGTCTTCGCGGATTTTTAGAACTTAGATTTCCAGAATAACTCGCCGAAAAATAATAATCAACTATTAATATCAAACTCAAAAGTGAAATAACCGCTATTACCCAACCCCACTTTTGAGGCTTTGCTTTAAGTAATTCTGGCGTGTCATATTCTGCCAATTCTTCCTCAACAATTTCATTTCTATTGCTTTGGTAATAATTGAAATCAGAATTAAACTTTTCATTTTCAGCAAGTTTCTTTTCAAACGAGGCCAACTCCTCCCCTTTCATCTCCCCTCGAAGATATTTTTCAAAAAAATACAAATGCTTGTCGTGCGAAAAATGCATATTTACCGTTCTTTCAGTGCCAACAAATTTCGTTAATTATTTTAGATAATTTGTCAGCCTATTCTTACGTTTAACAAATATAATTTTAAAATGCTGTCATTTTAAAAAATGGAACGGTTTTTGAAAAAAGATAAAAAAAAATTAAATATTTTATGAAAAAATACATAGGAATGCTTGTGGTTGCCAGCCTGGGCGGTTTGGTAGCCATCGGATTGAACCAATTAATCCAACACGACAATGCCAATCAGTTTAATGCAAATTACCTTGCAAAGTATGCCAGTATCCAAGATGATAGTCACCCCGACTTTGTAAAAGTAGCCGAATTGATTACCCCAACTGTGGTGCATATTATCACTACAATTAATCCAAGCCAAGGCCAAGAACAAGGTGCCGATCCATTTGGAGGTTTTTTTAGAGGTTTTGAAATGCCTCAAATGCAACGCTCTGCCTCCGGTTCTGGTGTAATTATTTCTGCAGATGGTTATATTGTTACAAACAACCATGTAATTGAGGGTGCCAGTAAAATAAAAGTAATCTTAAACGACAAACGCGAATACGATGCTGAATTGCTAGGTAAAGACAAAAATACTGATCTAGCTTTATTGCGTATTACCGAAAAAAATCTGCCATATGCAATACTCGGAAATTCAGATGATGTTAAAGTGGGTCAATGGGTTTTAGCAGTGGGTAATCCTTTTAACTTGACCTCTACAGTTACGGCAGGTATTGTAAGTGCGAAAGGTCGTGGTTTAAATTTAATTCGCGATCCACGAAACCAAGAAACACAATACGCCATTGAAGCATTTATTCAAACGGATGCTGCAGTAAACCCCGGTAATAGTGGTGGCGCATTAATTTCTACAGATGGCAAACTTATTGGAATAAACACTGCCATAGCCAGTGAAACTGGCAACTATGCTGGTTATTCTTTTGCAATTCCAGCAAACCTCATGAACAAAGTTGTAAACGATTTAATGAAATACGGCGAAGTGCAAAGAGGATTATTGGGTGTTCAAATCCAAGACGTAAACAACCAGTTAGCAGAAAAAGAAGGATTAAAAGATGTAAAAGGAATTTATGTTGCCAAAGTAAATGAAAATTCTGCCGCAGAAGCTGCTGGAATAAAAGATGGTGATGTAATTATTAGCATTGATGGCGAAACAGTAAACACAAGCAATGAATTACAAGAAAAAGTGGGCAAGAAAAGTCCTGGCGATAAAGTTTTAGTGGGCATTATGCGTAAAGGAAATAAATTAGATCTAAGTGCAACACTTAAAAGTAAAGAAGGTAAAACAAGCTTGGTAAAAGCAGAAAAAACAGAAAGTAACAAAATTCTTGATTGCGAATTTGAATCTATTCCAAGAGAAGAACGTCTAAAATTAAAAATCAGCAATGGTATCCGCATTAAAAAAGTAGGAGAAAAAAGTCCACTTAAAAAAGCGGGCATCCCTAACGGATTTGTAGTAACCAGTATCGATAAAAATCCTGTCTCTACTTTAACAGATGTGAAGCTTAGCCTCGAAGACCACAAAGGTGGCGTGCTCATCGAAGGCATCAACCCAGATGGCAGCAAAGGCTATTACGGATTTGGATTAAACTAGAAAGAGATTGATGGTTAATAGAAAAAACCTAAATTGAAAATTACTAGGTGCTCTTTCTATTTTTCATGGAATGTTTTCTATAATCAATAAACGTTGACCAATAAAAAAAGCTCAGGGGAAACAGGCTCTGAGCTTTTTTTATTACTTTCGCCGCATATGGAATTAGTGAATGGACAATATACCAGCTCAGGTATTAATTTAGGAGAAATTGCCAAAACATTTGACGCACCTGTCTATGTATATGATGGCAACAAAATTATTGAACAATATACACGTTTAACAAATGCATTTAAACCTTTAAATATTAAGGTAAAATACGCCTGTAAAGCGCTAAACAATTCTGCAATTTTAAAACTACTTAAAAACCATGGAAGTGGTTTAGATAC
>CANFHJ010000037.1 GCA_947446605.1 Bacteroidota bacterium
GCTTCCGCCAAAAATGAGCGAGTCTTTTTCACAAATGGTATCGGTATTGGTTTGAATAAGCATAATGGGTTTACTAGAATAAGTGGTGCTTACACTGTTACTTGTTTTAAAACAACCCGCACTATTGGTAACTTTTACCGAGTAAGTTCCGGCAGAACCAATTTTAACGCTTGGCGTGGTCATATTTCCGGGCGACCATAAATAACTCAAACCTGTTCCTGTGTTGGCGCTTAATGTAACAGAATCATTTCCACAAACCACCTGTGAAGGCGAAACACTAATTGTGGCAGTAGGTTTAGCTACTACTTGAATGATGATACTTGTTACAGGAGAAGTTCCACTTGCATTGGCGGCTGTTAAACGAACTGTTGTAAATCCAGCTTGCGTAAAAACTATGGCAGGATTTTGAAGTGTTGATGAGGTAGGTAAATTTCCTAAAAACTGCCAGTTATATGAAGTAGGATTATTGGTAGCAGTACCGGTAAACTTTACAGTATCACCTAAACAGAAAACTGCGTTATTAGCAGGCCCAGTTATACTAGCAGTAGGTAAATTTCCTGCATTGAACGAAAAAGATTTTACATAAATGGCATCGCCAACATCTGAGCTATTATTATTACTACCATTATAAGAAACATAAAAAGTAATAAGGCCAGCAGGGGTGCTTGGGGCTGTCCAGTTAAAGGTATAACTACTTAAAGAAGTTCCTGAAGAAGTATGACCCAAATAAGAGCGGGCGCCACTTGTAATACTTTGCGAACCTGTTCCTGCAGTAAAGCTTCCTGCCATAGCATTGGAAGCATTTAATGCTGTGATTTGAAAACCATTTTTAGCAGTTGCTGCTGTGCCACCTCCTAAAGTAAGTGTATAAACTGTTCCAGGAATATAACCGCCATCAGGTATACCTGTTAAAGTAATTGAACTATATGCAGTTCCTGCAGTAATTGCGCTACCTGCATGACAAGAAGTACAATTTCCTTCAGTGGGCGCATTGGTTAAGCCTCCAGAAGGGCCAGATGTATTGGTATAAGTAATACCGGAAATACAAATAAGTATTAGGACAAAAGTAAATTTTAGTATTTTTTTCATTTTGATGGGCTTTATTATCCAATTACAGCAATAGGTAAAGTCAAAAATATCAAAATGAAATTGATTTTTCTAGAACATAAGAATAAACACTTTTTTTAATCAGATTTTAAGTGCAACAAAAAAGGCTGCAAAATAAATTTTGCAGCCTTTTCATTGGAGGAAATTCAACTTAGTTTACAACCCAAGTTTCTTTACCTGAAATTAATTTATCTAAATCGCCAGCGCCTTGTTTTTCCTTGGCATAAGCAATTTGTTCATTAAATAATTCATCGAATGTAGCCTTGTTGTTATTTACATAAAACACGCCAAATGGTCTAGGGAAATGGCCTTCTGTAGAAGGATCATCGTAGAACCTAGAAAGTATAGTAGCTTTTACCAAATCAGTTTCATCATGTATCCAAAGATCGTTGATATTGCTTTCGTTTACTTCTACAATCACTGGTTTGAAACCATCTAATTTGATACCCTTATCGTTGTTTTCTCCAAAGACCAAAGGTTTTCCATGTTCCATCATTAACACTTGTTCTTTCTTACTCGATTTCTCGGTAAAGATTTCGAAAGCAGCATCATTGAACACATTACAATTTTGATAGATTTCTACCATTGATGTTCCTTTATGGTCATAAGCTCTGCGAATCATTGCTTGCAAGTGTTTTGGATCTCTGTCCATACTTCTTGCAACAAAGGTAGCATCTGCACCTAAGCTCAAAGCAATTGGATTAAAAGGGTAATCAATAGAACCCATTGGGGTTGATTTGGTTACTTTTCCTTTTTCTGATGTTGGAGAATATTGCCCTTTGGTTAAGCCATAAATTTGGTTGTTGAATACCAACAAATTCAAATCAGGATTTCTTCTAAACATATGAATAAAGTGGTTACCACCAATACTCATTGAATCGCCATCACCAGAGATTACCCATACAGAAAGATCTGGGCGGGTAGCTTTTAAACCTGTAGCAATTGCATTTGCCCTACCGTGTATAGAGTGCATACCAAAAGTATCCATATAATATGGAAACCTGGATGAGCAACCAATACCAGAGATAAATACAAATTCTTCTTTTGGTCTACCTAAATCAGGCATAACCGTTTGCACTTGCTTCAAGATGGAATAATCGCCACAACCTGGACACCATCTCACTTCTTGATCTGATGCAAAGTCTTTAGACGTTAATTTTTCTATTACTTCTGCCATATAATTTTTTTATTATTCTGAAACCAGAATTTGTGATTAATCTAAAATTTGTTTGATTTTATTAACTACTTCATGACTCATGAAAGGTTGCCCTTGAATTTTATTGTAAGGAATTGCATCAATAAAATATTTATCACGAATAATTTTAACCAATTGTCCATTGTTTAATTCTGGCACTACCACTGTTTTAAATTTAGACAACAAGGTAGCTAAATTTTTAGGGAATGGGTTAATGTATCTCAAATGTGAATGAGAAACTTTATAGCCTTCTGCAATTAATATGCTCGTTGCAGTTCTTAATGCGCCATAAGTTCCACCCCATCCAAGGATTAACAAATCACCAGATTCTTCGCCAGAATCAATAGTTTGCTCTGGAATAAAATCAGCCACCTTATCTACTTTTTCTTGGCGCAAGTGAACCATTAATTCATGGTTAGCTGCATCGTAACTAATATTACCTGTGATATTTTGTTTTTCAAGTCCACCAATGCGGTGTTCCAATCCTTTTGTGCCAGGAATAGCCCAAGGTCTGCTTAATTTTTCATCTCTTTCGTAAGGCATAAACTTGGCATCTTCTGCATTTCTAGCGGGAGCAAATGAAACTGGAATTTCAGGTAAATCTGCTGCGCTAGGGAATTTCCAAGGCTCTGCTCCATTGGCAATATAACCATCACTTAAGAAGAATACTGGAATCATATGTTGTAAAGCCAACTTACATGCTTCAAAAGCTAAAGTAAAGCAATCTGAAGGAGATTGTGCTGCAAGAATAATCACAGGACATTCGCCATTTCTGCCATACATGGCTTGCATTAAATCTGCTTGTTCTGTTTTGGTTGGCAAACCTGTACTTGGACCCGCTCTTTGAATATTTACAATTACCAGAGGCAATTCCAACATAGTAGCCAAACCAATGGCTTCACCTTTTAAGGCAATACCTGGTCCTGAAGAACCCGTTACCGCCAAGTGACCACCAAATGCAGCACCAATTGAAGCGCAGATACCTGCAATTTCATCTTCCGCTTGGTAAGTTTTGATGTTGAAGTTTTTATATTTAGCTAAATCGTGCAGGATATCTGTAGCCGGTGTAATAGGATAAGTACCATAAAATAATGGCAAACCAGATTTAACAGATGCTGCAATTAAACCATAGGCAGCTGCTTGGTTACCCATGATACTGCGGTACACGCCTGCTTCCATTTTAGCTGGTGCAACAGTATACCTGTTGGCAAACATTTCGGTGGTTTCGCCGTAATTCCAACCTGCATTCAAAACTTTAATATTGGCATTCATAACCGCTTCATTCTTTTTGAATTTGGCACGTAAGAATTCCATGGTTGAATCTATTGGGCGGTGGTACATCCAGTATACCAAACCCAAAACAAACATATTTTTGCAACGGTCAATTTCCTTAGTAGTCATGCCGCTATCGGCAAGTGCTGCACGGGTAATTTTGGTTACATCAATTGTTTTTAAATCGTATTCAGACAAAGAACCATCTGTTAATGGATTCTGGTCTTCTGGCACATTGGCCAAACGCATGTTTTTGCTATCAAAACCATCTACGTTTGCAATAATTACACCGCCTTTTTTAAGGTTTTTAATATTCACCTTTAAAGCAGCTACATTCATTGCAACCAAAACATCTGAATTGTCTCCAGGTGTATTAATTTGGGTCGACCCAAAATGAATTTGAAAACCAGATACACCTGCCAATGTCCCTAAAGGGGCTCGTATTTCTGCAGGGAAATCAGGAAAAGTTGCAAGGTCGTTACCATGTAAGGCAGTTGCATTTGTAAACTGCGTACCGGTTAATTGCATACCATCACCGGAATCTCCGGCGAAACGAATGACTACCGATTCTAATTCTTTATCTGTTGTGTCTGTCATTGTGTGGAATTTTTCATAGGGCTTCACCCTAATTGAGTGGCGAAACTATGATATTCAAGCAAAAAAAAGAAATGATTTTACTCATCAAAAAAAAAGGTGACAAAGCGTTTGATTCCTTTGACCTTAAAGTGTTTCTTTGAAGAAAATAATATACCATGGATATTAGATTATTTGTAACAGGCGGAACCTTCGATAAAGAATATAACGAATTAAACGGTCAATTGTTCTTTAAAGACACACATATCCAAGAAATATTAAAGCTGGGCAGAAGCAGGATAGAGCTGAATATCAGAACACTAATGCTTATTGATAGCCTTGAGATGACTGATACAGACCGTGCTTTGATTGCAGATAATTGCAAGCAATGCGAAGAAAACAGAATAGTGATTACCCATGGCACAGATACCATGACGGAGACGGCAGCCTATTTAGCAAAAGAGAAAATTCAAAAAACTATTGTTTTAACGGGAGCCATGATTCCTTATAAATTTGGATCGAGCGATGGCCTATTTAATTTAGGAGGCGCCTTGGCCTTTGCCCAAACCTTACCTGTAGGTGTTTATATTGCCATGAATGGCCGTTATTTCCATTGGGACAATTGCAGAAAAGACAAACAAAACGGAATATTTGAAGAGTGTAAGTCTTAAACTTATTCTAGGTCTTTGTTAATTATATCCCACAGCTTGTCTTTTAATTCTTCCAAGCCTTTTTGGGCTGCAGAACTGATAAAAACATGCGGTACGCGTGGTAGTTTTTTCTTAATATCTTTAAGCGTTGCATCATCTACCAAATCACATTTGGTGATGGCTAAAATTCTACTTTTTGCAGATAATTCTTTGTTGTGCAATTTTAATTCGCGCAACAAAATATTGTATTCTTCTTTGATGTTTTCGCTGGTTGCTGGCACCAAAAACAACAAAGTAGCATTTCTCTCAATATGACGCAAGAAGCGGGTTCCAAGCCCTTTGCCTTCATGCGCACCTTCAATAATTCCTGGTATATCTGCCATTACAAAAGATTTGTAATCGCGGTATTCTACAATGCCTAAATTAGGCACCAAAGTAGTAAATGGATAAGCAGCAATTTCTGGTTTAGCAGCAGTAACTACAGATAATAAAGTAGATTTTCCTGCATTCGGAAATCCAACCAAACCTACATCCGCCAATATTTTTAATTCTAAAATGCGCCATTCTTCTTTTCCCGACTCACCCGGCTGGGAATGCGTTGGGGCTTGGTTTACGGCTGTTTTAAAATGGTAATTTCCTAAACCACCTCTACCCCCTGCCGACAAAACATGTTTTTCGCCGTGTTTGGTTACTTCAAACAATACCTCACCTGTTTCGGCATCTTTGGCCACAGTTCCCAATGGCACTTCCACAATTTCATTTTTACCGTCTTTACCTTTACGCAATCCACTTTCACCATTTCCACCTGGAACAGCTATTACATGCTTGCGGTATTTTAAGTGAAGCAAAGTCCACAAATTAGAATTGCCTTGAAGGATAATATTTCCGCCATGGCCTCCATCGCCGCCATCTGGCCCACCTTTAGCGGTATGTTTGTCTCTTAAGAAGTGCATACATCCTGCGCCTCCCTTGCCACTGCGGCAACAGATTTTCACATAATCTACAAAATTTGATTCAGCCATAAGTGTTTGTATTGTGCTTGGGCCATTGCGCCCGAACATAAAAAAGCCCACAAAGATAATCTTTATGGGCTTGTATAAAAAATTTAAGCGCGAATTATGCTTTTTCTATCTCAGTACAAAGGGCATTAAAAATGGTTTCTATCTCACCAATACCTTCAATTCCCTTGTATTTATTTTGTTCAGAATAATAGGTTTTTACGGGCATTGTTTCTGCATTGTACACATCAATTCTTTTTTGAATAATGGCAGGGTCTTGATCGTCGGCACGACCACTATCTGCGCCCCTTAACAACAAACGTTTGCGCAATTCTTCTTCTTCTACTTCTAAGGCCAACATAAGTGTAATGCTGGTATTTTTAGTTTCCAACAAAGCATCCAAGGCTGCTGCTTGGGCAGATGTACGCGGAAAGCCATCAAAAATAAATCCTTTTGGATCGGCATGCTTGTTAACTTCAGATGCCAACATACCAATAGTTACTTCATCTGGCACCAATTGACCTTGGTCTATAAAACTTTTAGCCAACACCCCCAATTCGGTTCCACCTTTGATATTTGCTCTAAAAATATCGCCAGTTGAAAGATGTACCAAATGATACTTTTCAATTAATTTGGCAGATTGGGTGCCTTTACCTGCACCTGGAGGTCCGAATAAAACTAGATTTAACATGGCTATTTTTTGATGCTGCGAATAAAAAGGAAAGTTTTTGAACTGCCAATGATTTTTAAGTGAAAAAAAAATAAAGCACTATAAGCTTACATTATAGGGGCTTTACTACTATAAAAGTATGGTCGTAGATAACGGCATCTTTATAGAAAAACCTTAAGCGCCATTGGCCAGGAACTATCTCAAATTCTTTCTCAAAAATATAGGTGGTATAGGTATCTGAATTGGTATTGATCCTATCTATGCGCTCCACGCGGTTGAAATGGTTTCCCTTTTCATCGGTCATTTCTGAGGGAAAATTCCAAACTTTTACCAATTCAATATTTTTTGGCATGTCGGATTCGAACCTATATACCACACCTAAAGCATTGCCAACTTTCCCTATGATGGTATCAGTTTCTTGCAACAAAGTAATACCACTTAAAATATTGTGGTTACCGCTGGGAGAGTTTGGATCGGCAATAACTTCCTTGCCATTTATTTGGTAGGTGCCATGACTAATTTCTTGAAAGCTCATTCTACCATAACCCAATTTGGTTTTCTTGTGTTGCAAACTGCTACAAGCAACAAGGAAAAGGAGCGCTATTAAGCCAAAAATATTTTTCATTAATATGAGATTGATACTAAATAATTGAAAGCAATTAAGTGAAAAACAGACAAAAACGTGTAATCTCAAATATTAAACATACCTTTGCGCTGCTAATTTCTTTTCAATTGCTAAATCTTTCACCAAAAGCCTAAGCACTGAAAACCAAGGTGCACAAACAATTAATACCAAATAATGGCTAAATCACAAGAAACATTCAGTAAGAAAGAAAAAGAAAAATTAAAGCTTAAGAAGAGAAGAGAAAAGGAAGAAAAGAAAGCAGAACGTAAAGCCAACTCGCAAAAAGGTTTGGAATTGGAAGAAATGTTTGCTTATGTAGATGAAAACGGAAATTTAACTTCTACACCTCCAGATCCTAAGAAAAGAAAAGTTATTAATGCTGAAGACGTGAATATTGGCGTTGGTCGTCAGGCACCAGCAGAGCCAGAAGAAGTATTGCGTAAAGGTGTGGTGACCTTTTTTAATGAATCAAAAGGATATGGATTTATTAAAGATGCAAAAAATCAAAATGGTGTTTTTGTGCATATCAATGGCTTAATTGACCAAGTAAAAGAAGGTGATAAAGTTTCCTTTGAAATTGAAATGAACCATAAAGGTGCAAATGCTGTTAAAGTAAGATTTGATATTCCGGAAAAAGTGAAACCAGTAGCTAAAGTTGTTGCGGAAGTGCCAGCTGCAGTTGTTGCGCCAATAGAAATAGAAGCCCCTGCAGAAATTGCTGAAGAACCTAAAGAAGAAAACAAAGATTAATTCTTTATTCCCATACAAAAAAAGCAAGGCCAAACAGTCTTGCTTTTTTTATGCCCTTTATTCTGTAACTTGATATAAATGCGGCAAATTTCTTCCCAAACCATCATAGTCTAAACCATAACCAACCAAAAAGTGGTTTTCTACCTCAAAGCCTAAATAGCTCACATCCAAAGGAACTTTGAGCGCTTTGGGTTTTACCAATAAACTGCAAATGGCAATAGATGCGGGGTTTTGCAATTGCAATTCTTTTTGCAAAAAATCAATGGTTAAGCCAGAATCTATAATGTCTTCTATAATAATTACCTTCCTGTTTTGAATGCTTTGTGATAAACCAAGCACCTGTTGCACCTTGCCGGTACTTTGCGTTCCATGGTAACTGCTCACTTTCACAAATTGAATTTCGCATGGAACTTGAACACGTTTCAATAAATCTGCAGCAAAAATAAATGAGCCGTTGAGCACTGCAATAAACAAAGGCGGCTCTTCGCTGTAATCGGCTTCAATTCTATTTGCAAGGGCATTTACCCTTTCTAATATGGTAGTTTCATCTATGAAAATACGAAAGGTTTTATCGTGAATTTGAAGCGTTTTCATGATTCAAAAGTATAATTTTAAAAGTAAGTACCCTAAATTACCTTTTAAAACAGAAGCAAAATCAATTGTTTTAAGCTTTATTAAATCTATTTATTTAGGCGCAAATCCTTTGCAAATGGCTTTTTTATTATATTTTTGTTCAAATTGAAAATGAATGAAGGTTAATTTTGAATGCAATTTATGTGGTGGTAAAAATGGTCATACCATCCCGTTTCGCTATGCTTTTAAAGAAAGATTTTTATGGGGCGTAAAATGCGACCAATGTGAGTTGGTTTCAATTTGGCCACGACCAAGTGACCAGGAAATAGACGAAATGTACGCCGAGGATTATTTTGCAGGCAGCGATAAACAAACCCACCATATGGAGGTTTCTTATTTGGATATTCTTTCTTCAGGTGATTATAAAGACGGATTAAAAGTTATTCAGAAATATTGCAAAACAGGAAATATTTTGGATGTAGGTTGCGCTACCGGTAATTTCTTATATGTACTTAAACAGAACGGCTACCAGGTTAAAGGCATTGAATTATCAAGCTTTGCAGCAGAATATGGCCAAAAGAATTTTGGCATCGAAATAGTAAACAAACCTTATGCCATGAACCTGCTCAATGCAGCGCTTCCAGAAAACCATTTTGATGTAATTTTGATGGGTGATGTGTTGGAACATTTTACCGACCCAACAGATGCCATGCGTTTAACCCATAAAATATTAAAGCCAGGTGGTGTGGCTTTGATCCAATTGCCTGGCACCCTCAATTTAATTTCCAGTAAAATTGCATTTGGTATTTATAAATTAATTGGTTCGCAAAAAACCATGTATATCCCGCCCTATCACCTTACGGAATTTAATGCAAAAACAGCTACAAAAATGTTTGCGCATTGTGGGTTCTCAAAAACAATAATTACAGAAGAAGTAAAACCACCAAGCACAATAACCCTTAGAGGTAACTTCTTTGAAAATGCTTTTAAAGTGGTTTTCCAATTTATAAACTACTATTTAAATAAGTGGTTTAAAGTGGCTGGAGATAGAATTATTATTGAAACTTATAAATAAAAAAACATGAAATACGCTGCTTTATTTGCCCTTACCTTGGGTATGAATTTCGGTTTTGCACAAACAAGCATAACGCTGCAACCAGATGCTAGCCAAGGAAAAGATGCATGGATAAATAGTGGTCAAGCCACTAATAATTATGGCGATTATCCAAATTTTGCAGCTATTGCTTGGACCAGTGGTGGCGAATTTATTTCACGTGGTTTAATCGACTTTGATTTATCAAGTATTCCTGCCAACGCAACCATTAACAGCGCCAAACTTTCTTTATATTGTAATACTACCTCAGACCATACACAATTGCACTCTGGCCTAAGTGGTTCTAATGCATGTTTCTTGCAAAGGGTAACTTCCAGCTGGACAGAAAATGCCGTTAATTGGAACAACCAACCAACTACCAGTGCAGTAAACCAAGTTACACTTCCTGCCAGTACATCTAACACCCAAGATTATTTAAATATTGATGTTTTAAATTTAATAAAGGACATAAAATCAAATCCAAGCAGCAGCTTTGGTATAATGTTAAAATTAGAAACCGAAGCTAAATACCGCAGTTTAATTTTTGCCAACAGCGACCATTTAACTGCAGCCAAAAGACCTAAATTAGTGATTGAGTATACTGTTGGAAACAACACCTGCATTAAAATTAAACCAAATGCAGCTGATGGAAAAGATGCTTGGATTAATAGCGGTCAAGCAAGCAACAATTATGGAACATATCCAAATTTTGCTGCCATTGCATGGACAAGTGGAGGTGAATTTATTTCACGTGGTTTAATTGACTTTAACCTCAATTCAATACCAGCAAATGCAACTATAGAAAGTGCCTCTCTTGATTTATATTGTAATACAACTTCAGATCACACCCAATTGCATTCTAGTTTGAGTGGTTCTAATGCTTGTGTATTGCAAAGAATTACTTCAAGCTGGACAGAAAACGCAGTAAATTGGAATAACCAACCAAGTACAAGTAATACCAATGAAATTACTTTGGCACAGAGCACCTCTCAAACACAAGACTACTTAAATATAAATGTATTGCCTTTAATTTTAGACATGAGAGCCAACCCAAGCAGCAGCTTTGGTATAATGATGAAATTAGTAAGCGAACTAAAATACCGCAGTTTAATTTTTGCCAATAGCGACCATGCCGATTCTACTAAATGGCCCGTTCTAACTATTTGTTATAAATTACCATCTGCTGTTAAAGATTTGACCAACAAAGAAAATGGCCAATTATTTATGTACCCAAATCCAATTTCAAATTTGGAAGTGCTTCAAATCACAAAATCAAACGAGGAAGAAGCATTGGTATCCATCATTGATATTCAAGGTAAAATTATCTTTACCCAAAACTATGCAAAAGGTGCTAATAAAATAGAAATCAACCTTTCCCAAATAGGCAGCCTTTGTAAAGGAACCTATTTTGTAAAGCTTGACCAAGCTGGGGCAACTTCTGTCAACAAATTAATAATTCAATAAGCAGCTTCTGTTTGCTTATTACCCCAATTGGCTTGAATATCTTTGCAATCATATCGTATCCATTTTTACCAGCTACCACAGGTGGTGAAATTTCTACCTTGCAAATTTTAAGCTACATGGGTAAGGTAAATCGCTTAAAGGTATTTACCGTAGAACCCTACAGCGATGTAAGCAAAACCAAATTTGATTTTGAGCTCATTTTTGGCATGCCTTTTAAAGCAAGCCGATATATGAATCCTTTGCTATTGGTAAGCGTTATTAAACTTATTAAACAACACCAAAGTGACGCTGTTTTTTTCGACCAACCATTTATGGGTTGGATGATTCCTTTTATCAGAATTTTTACAGGCAAAAAGGTTTTTTTACGTAGCAACAATATTGAATACTTGCGTTTTAAAAGCATGGGCAAACAATGGTGGACATTGCTGTACATGTACGAAAAAATAGTTTATCGTTTGTCTAATTTGGTGATTTTTGTAAGCGATGTTGACCAAAATAAAGCCATCAATGAATTTGACCTCAAACCGGCAAAAACCTTGCTCACACCTTATGGCATAGCGCAAAATGAATTGCCAACCAAGGTTTCCAATGCAAGAGAAATTCTTTTAAACAGACATGGTATTGGTTCGAACCAACACCTTATTTTGTTTTTTGCCACCTTGAATTATTTTCCCAACTATGAGGCGGTAAATTTTATTGTAGATGAAATTCTGCCTTTGTTAGAAGCCAAAAGAAACAATGATTTCTGTTTCCTCATTTGCGGTAAACACTTGCCAATTGACATTCAAGAAAAAATTAAAAATAAATCTAATATCCAGTACCTGGGTTTTGTAGAAGACATTGAAACTTATATTGATGGTGCCAGCTTAATGATAAACCCAATATTAAGCGGCGGCGGCGTTAAAACAAAAGCAATTGATACCTTGGGCAGGGGACAAATAGTTATCTCCACCAAAACAGGCGCAGAAGGCATAGATCCATTGGTATGCGGTTCGAACCTACGCATAGCTGCTGACGGTAATTGGAATGAATTTGTAACACTCCTTGAGCAATCACTTGAAGCCCCAAACAGAAACTTACCGAAAGCTTTTTTTGAAACCTATAGCTGGACCGGAATTGTAGCCAATTTAATGGCAAAATTGAACGAAAAAAATTAAGGTATTAAAATAATTTGGTCGTCTGTAAGCATCGCTTCATTTCTAAATTTTAGCATGAGTTGCGCAACCGTTACCACATCTTTTTGACAATAGGTCATAATTCTTTCAAGGTCATTTTCTTGCCAAAACACTTTCCATACCATGCTCCCATCTATATCATCTTTGGGAGTTGGAATTCCAAAAGAAGCTGCCAATAATTCTAAAGAGGTATAGTTTTTATAATCGCCAAACTTCCAGAGTTCCATGGTATCTAATAAATTTACCTCCCACGGTTTTTTGCCAGCAATATCAAGCAATGATGGAATTTCCAAACCATTGAGCAAACACCTTCTTGCGATATAAGGATAATCAAATTCTTTGCCATTATGCGCGCACAAAGAACTGCCAATATCACTAAAATGCTTTTCGAGCATGTAGTTAAAATCTGTGAGTAATTTTGCCTCATCACTGCCATAAAAAGACTTTACCCTAAATTGGTATGAGCGCCCAGCACTGCTAAAAAAGCCACAAGAAATACATACTATTTTTCCAAACTCTGCATAAATACCTGCACGCGGGTAAACATCTGCTTCAGATTCCCCTTCCGTTTTGCGCAGAGTAGCAGATTTCTTGCTCCACAAACTTTGCCACTTCTCTGGCACATCTGCAAAACTTGGGTATTGTGGAACGGTTTCAATATCCAAAACCAATATTTTACTCAGGTCGATTTTTTCTAGCATAAGGCATTCCTTTTAATAGCTTGCTACACAAAGTAACAGCAATAAACGCTGAAATATTTCAGTGTGCATATTTTGCGTAAAGAAAAATCCTGTTTGCAGTATTAAGGCTGTAAAAGCTATTTAACTTCTTGCATTAATTTCTTTACCAAAGGCGAAATAAGGATTAACAATACACCTGCAATAAAAGCGTAAATAGCCAATTGTTTATAGCCATTGGCATAAATCACCAACTTCTCCATATTGCTAGCATTTTCTGACGCCTCGGCAATATTGGCGCCTAAAATTCCGGCAAAATATTGACCATATGCGCTTGCCAAAAACCACATGCCCATTAATACTGCTTGCAATTTTTCTGGAGATAATTTTGTCATAATAGACATTCCTATTGGCGACAAGCTTAACTCTCCAAAAGTAATAATAAACCAACCAAAGGTAAAGAATCCAAGTGGCGTAATACCATTGGCATCTGCCAAAAATTGGGTATAATAAAATACGTAAAAACCACCTGCTAAAAACAAAAATCCCAAGCCAAATTTAACCAAGGTATTTGGTTCGAGCCCACGTTTGCTAAGCCACATCCAAAGCAAGCCCAATAAGGCAGCAAAGCTAATTACAAACAAAGAATTGGAAGAATTATTTACCCCATTGGGATCTAAATTTACGCCCATAATAGAATGGGTTAAATTATTGGCCGCAAACAAACTTAAGGAGCCGCCGCTTTGTTCAAAAAATGCCCAGAATACAATGGAGAAAAGAATAAAGACCAAAGCCGCAATTAATTTCATGTTTTCTGCTTTAGAGAAATTGCGCATTTCATAAAACAAATACACCAAAGAAAAAGGCCCAATGATATACATAAAAATATCTGTGTAAGCTGAATTAGAAACCATTAAAATAATTAATGGAATAATAGCTATAGAAGCTGCATAAGTAAGGTATTCATAGGTTTTACGCTTTCCATTTTCTAAATGTAAAATGGGTGAAATGCCAATTTTACCTAGGCTTTTTTGCGTTTGCACAAAAGTAAGTAAGCTAATAACCATTACCACAGCGGCAAAACCAAAGGCAATATTCCAACGCAGATCGGCAGGAATTAGGCTACCCATTAAACTACCATTAGCAACTGCAATACAAAGGTATCCACCAATAAAAGCACCCAAGTTTACACCCGCATAAAACAATGAAAAACCCGCATCCCTCCTATTGTCATCGTCGCGGTATAATTTACCTACTATGGTAGAAATATTGGGCTTAAAAAAACCCGTACCAATAATGGTAAAACTAATGCCAATAAAGAAAAATTGAACAGGATTTAAAGCCAAAATAATGCTACCCGCAATCATTAATAAGCCACCCCAAAACAGTGATTTGCGGTAGCCTAAAATTTTATCGGCAAACATTCCGCCTATGAAAGTAAAGGCATAAACAAAGGCTTGTGTGGCGCCGTATTGCAGGTTGGCAACTTGCCCATTCATGTGCAATTGCGAAACCATAAAAATAACCAACATGCCACGCATGCCATAGAAACTAAAGCGTTCCCACATCTCAGAAAAAAACAAGTACCACAATTGCTTGGGGTACTTGCCTTTAAAATTCTGAATATGTTCAATTTCTGCTAATTCGTCCATATTGTTTTGGTTCGAACCGAAATAGAAAAATGTTACGATTAATGTGCGTCTAAATCTGGCGCAAATTCATTGTGGTGTTCGTTCATCATTTTTTGCAACCATGAACTTAAAATAAACAATATTCCAGCTGAAATACCCGTCATTACAATAAACACCATAAAGAACTCATACAAATTGGTAATTTGAAAACCAATGATAGTTGGGTACTCAACAGGTTTGCTTGGATCAACTGCATCACCTGAAGGTGGAATTAATGCACTCAATGTACCAGCAAATTTATTGGCAGCTGCATTGGCTAAGAACCAAGTTCCCATCATTAAAGATGACAAACGCAAAGGAGCTAATTTAGATACCATTGACAAACCAATAGGTGATAAACACAATTCTCCAATTGAGTGAATTACATAAAGAGAAATTAACCAGTACATACTTACTTTTTCTCCCAAGCCTAAGCCTTTAACTGCAATAGCAATTACCACATAACCTAAAGCAACCAAGGTTAAACCCATGGCCATTTTCTTAGGCGAAGATGGTTCTAATTTACGTGCGTACAAATAACCCCAAACAATTGTTAAAACAGGAGCTAACAAAATTACTGCAAGTGGATTAATAGACTGGAAATAAGATGCAGGCATTTCCCAACCAAACAAAGTGCGTTCGGTCTGACGGTCTGCAAATAAAGTTAGAGATGCACCTGCTTGTTCAAAGGCACCCCAAAAGAAAATTACAAAGAAGGCCAAAATGAAAATTACAACAATTCTGTTTCTTTCTAATTTTGTTAAACTCTTATCACTTAAAATAATGATTGGCATCAATAACATGGCGCCATAGATAAAGTAACTTATAATTTCAACGTCGCTTTGGAACATTTGTTTAAAGTTCAACATAAAGAAAATAATTCCTATGGAACCAATAATAACGAGGATGTTTTTTAAGTCTAATTTCTTAACTGGCAAACCAATTTCTTTACCTTCTTCCGAAATCAAATATTTTTTCTGGAACAATACAAAAGTGATTAAGCTTACAATCATACCAATACAGGCTGCTAAGAAACCCCATTTAAAATCCATTGAACCACAAACCAATGGTGAGAAGAAAGCACCAAGGTTAATACCCATATAGAAAATAGTGAAAGCACTGTCAATTCTACGGTCGCCAGCAGGATACAATTGACCCACCATGGTAGAAATATTTGGTTTAAAAAATCCATTACCAATAATAATAGAAGTTAAGCCCGCCCACATAATTGAAATACCTGAAGCACCTCCTCCAGTGGATGCACTTAAAAACATTAAAAATTGGCCAAGTGCCATTAACAATCCACCGATGATAATACTTTGTCGGTTTCCTAAAAATTTGTCACACAAGTAACCTCCTAAAAGCGGCGTTAAGTATACCAAACCGGTATAACTGCCATAAATTTGGGATGCATCTGCATCTTGAATCATTAATACTTTTGTCATGAAGAGGATAAAAATTGCCCTCATTCCGTAATAACTAAATCGTTCCCACATTTCTGTGAAAAACAAAAAGTAGAGTCCTTTAGGATGATTTGTCTTTGCTGCTGCTTGGCTCATATTAATAAATGGTTAATGCTGCAATATAAAAGAACTTATCACTTTTTCAAATGCACAGGAAAGATTGTTTATAACGGAAATTCATATTTTTTAATAAATTCGAGCAAAACAAAAGCAATGAAAAAAATATTCTTAATCACTGCCCTCCTTTCTAGCCTTTTAATGGCAAGCTCTTGCGAGAAAGCACAACAATTGATTGCAGCTACAGGACTTAGCAACGATGAAGTGATACAAGGTTTAAAAGCCGCTTTAACAGTTGGCAGCGACACCTCCGTAACTACGCTATCTAAAATGGATGGCTATTTTAAGGATGAAATGGTTAAAATTTTATTGCCAGAAGAAGCACAACCCGTTTATGCCGTTCTAAGCAGCATACCAGGAGGAAGCATTTTATTAGATAACGCTATTCTATCTATTAACAGGGCGGCAGAAGATGCAGCCCCAGAGGCCAAAACCATTTTTGTAGATGCCATTACAGGCATTACCATTGCAGATGGTTTTGAAATTTTAAAAGGTGGCGACACGGCTGCTACCGTTTATTTAAACGGCAAAACATACCAACCCCTCACACAAGTTTTTCAACCTAAAATTGATGCTTCTTTGGCCAAGCCTTTAATATTTAACACTTCGGCTTCAGAATCTTATACCAAATTATTAAACGCCTACAATACCGCTTCTTTAGGTGGCATCCTTTATCCAGAAATTAAAACAAATTCTTTGAGCGAACACGTTACCAAAAAAGCGCTAGATGGCTTATTTATTAAGGTTGCTGCAGAAGAAAAGAAAATTAGACAAGACCCATTGCACCAAGTAAGCGATTTACTTAAAAAGGTATTTGGTTCTTAATCTTACAAGTTATTTAAAATAAAAGTAGTCATGCGATCATAGAGGTGCAAACGTGTTTTTGCACCACCTATTCCATGGTTTTTATTTGGATAAAACTCCGAATCAAATTTCACGCCTTTCTTAATCATGGCATCTACCATTTCAACGGTGTTTTGAAAATGCACATTGTCGTCTGCCGTGCCATGTATTAAAAGGTATTTTCCTTTAATTTTCTCAACATGGTTAATGGGTGAATTATCGTCGTAATTAGCGCCATTTTGCGCAGGCGTACGCATAAATCTTTCGGTATAAATATTATCGTAAAAGCGCCAATTGGTAACGGGTGCTACAGAAATGGCTGCTTTAAACACTTCATTTCCTTTGCTTAAGCCCAAGGCTGCCATGTAACCACCAAAACTCCAACCCCAAATACCTATTCTATTTGGATCAACATAAGACAATTTAGCCAATTGCTTGGCAGCAAAAATTTGGTCTGCAATTTCAAATTTACCTAAGTTCAAATACGTACATTTTTTGTATTGCTCCCCTTTAAAACCAGTTCCTCTTCCATCTACAGACACAATGATATATCCCTTTTGCGAAAATAATTGGTACCAGAAATAATTTCCGCCACTCCAACGGTTCATTACGGTTTGGGAACCCGGACCACCATAAACATACATCAATACAGGGTATTTTTTTGTAGAGTCGAAATCGGCCGGTAAAATGGTAAAATGGTTCATGTCCTGACCCAATTCATTTTTGATGGTTCCAAAATTGGCATTGCTAATTTTATACTCCATTAATTTGCCTAATAAAGCTTTGTTGTCTTCTAAGGTTCGAACCAATTTTCCTTGGGCGTTCATTAAACTGTATACTGGAGGTGTGTTAATGGTACTCACCACATCTAGGTAATAAGTAAAATCATTGTTAAAACTGGCACTGTGCCAGCCCTTGCCACTGCTCAATTGCTTTTTACCTTTTCCGTTTAAACCAATTACATAAACATAACGCTCTGCCGCATTTACCTCTGAAGAAGAATAATAAAGTTTTTGGTTCTTTTCGTCAACACCAAAAACATCATCTACATCAAAGGCACCTTTGGTTAATTGCTTGATCATTTTTCCTTTTAAATCAAACAAATAAATATGGTTATAGCCATCTCTTTCGCTGCTCATTAAAAAACTTTTTCCATCTTTTAAAAAGCTCAAATTATCTGTAATGTCAATATAGAAAGGGTTATCCTCTGTTAATATCACTTTAGCCTTTCCAGATTTGGCATCGGCTAAAAGTATTTCCAATTTGTTTTGCAAGCGATTCAACCTTTGCACACATAATACATTGTTGTCTTGTGTCCATTGCATTCTTGGCAAATAAATATCAGTTTCATTTCCTGTTTGTACTTCTGCAATTAATTCGGCTTTGGTATCGTACACATAAATATTTACAATAGAATTGGCCTCTCCAGCTTTGGGGTATTTAAATTTATTTTGTTTTGGATACAAGGTGCCATAAATAGCCATTTCATACTCTGGCACTTTGGTTTCATCAAAACGGTAGAAGGCAATTTTATCACTGTTGGGGCTCCATGCAAAGCCTTTCCAAATTGCAAACTCTTCTTCGTACACCCAATCGGTTGCCCCGTTGATAATGGCATTTTCTTTGCCATCTTTGGTAATTCTTACTTCCAATTTTGATTTAAAATCATAGTAGTACAAATCATTGTTACGTACAAAAGCCATTTTAGAATTATCTGGTGAAAGGTTTGCATACCTAACCTTTTCTTTCACTGGATTCAACA
>CANFHJ010000038.1 GCA_947446605.1 Bacteroidota bacterium
AGGTAAGTTTAGCAGATACAGATTTGTTTTATCAATTTATTATTGGTTCGAACCAAAGCCAGCGAGAGCAAATGAAAGGCCTTTTAGATTTTAGGGTAGATATGATTGTGGTGGCAACTTTGTTGATGCGCTATGCACAAAATAGGTTTGGTATAAAGCAATTGATTGCAAGTCATTATGCCCTAAAAGAGGGGCTATTTTTCTTGTAATATAAAATTGACAGGGTTCAAATATGCCCTAAATATTGGCATTCATAAAATTGCGGATTAATTGTTTACTATTTTTCTTTTACAGAAATTTAGTGTGTTGTATCTTCGGCGCAATAAACATAAACACCCCAGCAACATGCTAACTTTACGTTCAAAAGCTCTAGATACCGTTCAAAACCGCAAAACGGTAACCGTTACCCCTCCATCTACAAGGGTTTCGGAGTATTTTAACTCAAATGTTTTCACAGATTCTTCCATGATGGAATTTCTACCGAAAGAAGCATACAAAGCAGTTTCGGCAGCCATTAAAAATGGCGAAAGAATAGACCGTTCTATAGCCGATCAAGTAGCTACAGGCATGAAGAATTGGGCAATTTCTAAAGGAGTAAGTCATTATACCCATTGGTTTCAACCATTAACAGGTGCAACGGCAGAAAAGCATGATTCGTTTTTTGAGCCAACTGAAGATGGCAGGGCAATAGAAAAGTTTGCGGGTGGCGCTTTGGTTCAACAAGAACCAGATGCATCTAGTTTCCCTAATGGTGGTATCCGTAACACTTTTGAAGCACGTGGTTATACTGCTTGGGACCCATCATCACCTGCATTTATAATGGAAGGTTCTAATGGTAAAACATTGTGTATTCCAACCATTTTTGTTTCCTATACTGGTGAGGCATTAGATTACAAAGCACCGCTATTAAAAGCATTGCATGCCGTAGAAAAAGCAGTAGTAAATGTTTGCAACAGTTATTTTGATAAAAACGTAAACAAATCTTGGGTTTCATTAGGTATTGAACAAGAATATTTCTTGGTAGACGAAGCCATGTGCGTGGCTCGTCCAGATTTAATGCTAACAGGAAGAACACTTATTGGTTTATCTCCAGAAAAAGGGCAACAATTAGAAGACCATTATTTTGGTTCGATCCCACCACGTGTGTATGATTTTATGATTGATTTTGAAACAGAATGCTACAAATTGGGCATTCCTTTGAAAACGCGTCATAATGAAGTGGCACCTTCACAATACGAATGTGCGCCTAATTTTGAAGAAGTAAATTTAGCAATTGACCACAACCAATTGTTGATGGACGTAATGGAAAAAGTTGCTTTGCGCCACAAGTTCAAAGTACTTTTGCATGAGAAACCATTTGCTGGAATTAACGGCAGTGGTAAACACAATAACTGGAGTTTAATTACCAGCACAGGAACCAATTTATTGGCACCAACTGCCAATCCAGAAAGCAATATCCAGTTCTTGTCTTTCTTTGTAAATGTAATTAAAGCAGTGCACGATCATGCAGATTTGTTGCGCGCATCTATTGCCTCTGCAGGTAATGAACACCGCTTGGGCGCCAATGAAGCTCCGCCAGCTATTATGAGTATTTTTATTGGCAGTCAAATGACCGAAGTTTTGGAAAGTTTGTTGAACAATAAAACAACCGGCAATACGAGCAAAGCAGGTTCAATAAATGTAAAGAAAATTCCAGAAATTTTATTAGACAATACAGACCGTAACCGTACATCTCCATTTGCGTTTACTGGCAATAAATTTGAGTTCCGTGCCGTTGGATCGAGCGCCAATTGCGCAAATGCAATGATTGTGTTAAACACCATTATGGCAGATCAATTGAACAAATTTAAAGCAGAAACCGATGCCTTAATTAAGAAAGGCAAAAAGAAAGACGATGCAATTTTAGAAGTATTGAAGGGCTATTACAAAGCTAGTAAGAAAATATTATTTGAAGGAAATGGCTACAGCGACGATTGGGTTAAAGAAGCTACAAAACGCGGTTTAAATAATATTAAAAATACACCTGAAGCTTTGAACGCATACATTAGCGCTAGTAGCAAAAACCTATTTGTTAAAAACGAAATTTTTAATGAAGTGGAATTGAATGCACGCTATGAAATTATGCAAGAATTATACGTGAAGAAAATTGACATTGAAGCCAAGCTTTTGGCGCAATTGGCAACAAGCCATGTAATTCCTGCAGGTATTGCTTATCAACGTAATTTGGCCGAAAATGTGAAAGCTATGAAAGATGCTGGTTTAAGTAAAGCAGATACTGAAGTGCAAGTAAATATGATTAAAGAATTGGCGCAACATATTAAAACCATTAGCACCAATGTAAGCAAGTTACAAGGTGAATTAGAGAAAGCACATCACCAAGCAAGCACACATAAAAGTGCCATGGCATTTTCAAGCAAAGTGAAACCGCTTTTTGAACCAATTAGAAAAAGCAGTGATGCTTTAGAATTTTTGGTAGATGATGAACTTTGGAAACTTCCTAAATACAGAGAAATGTTATTTGTGAAATAGCTTTTTGCTGTTGACCATTAACTTTTGATAATTTTTAAAAGCCCTGTTCAAAACTGAACAGGGCTTTTTGTTTGCTAAGGTTTGAGGTATTTTGAAGCATAAAGCGCTGAAATGGAAAAATTGCCCCTTTAAAATTGCTATTTACGGGCAAAAAAACGGGCACTTTTAGCTCAAAAACCTCCGTTTTACGCGACTTAAGGACAATAAATTCTTAATTTTTTAGTTTTTTTCAAAGAAAATGCCATTAAAATAGTAATTTTTAATAAACTTGCATTAAATACGTTAGACCCGAAAACCCATTTTTCATGAATAATAGATACTACTTACTCAATTTGATTTTAGGTATTTCATTCGTGGCCTTGTTCACCTCTTGTGGTGCAAAAAAAGGCTCGATTACCGCCGCGAGAGAATCTTACATCAAAAAGGAATATTTTGTTTCAGGCGACAATTACCGTAAGGTTTATTCGAGCACCAAAAACAAGGAAGAGAAAATTGAAGCCGCCAACAAGGCTGCCGATTGTTATTGGCTCATGAACGATATGAAAAATGCGGAGAGTTGGTACCGTAAGGCTTTGAAGGTAGATGCCAAAAATGCCGACAACCAATTGCGTTTAGCAAAAACGCTTAAAAACAACCAAAAATTTGAGGAAGCAATAGTAGAATTTAAAAACTACCAAAAACTTTCTCCTGAAAATAGTCAGTTAGTAGAAAGATTGATCAAAGGTTGTGAAAATGCCTTAAAATGGAAAAACGAAAAAACACGTTACAATGTTGAAAATGTAAAGGGCCTAAATACACGTTGGGAAGATTATGCGCCGCAATGGTTCAAGAAAGACCAATTGTATTTTACCTCCGATAGAGAAAAAGGTGTGAGTGGAAGTACCATGTATGGTTGGACAGGTAATGGCTATTGCGATTTGTATACCGCCACTTACAAAGTAGATAAAAAGAACCCTAACAATATTACTTATCAATTGCCTGTATTGGTTGACAAAGACCATTTGAATGGCAAATTAAATGATGGTGCCAATGCATTTGATGCACGTTTTTCTACTACTTATGTTACCCGTTGTAACTACGACAATAACCTAAAAGGAAAAAGTTGCAGAATTTATACCTCAAGCTTAACAGGAACAGAATGGTCTGATCCAGTTCCATTGGAGTTTAGCTCAGATTCCTTTAACTGCGGTCAGCCTTCACTTACCAAAGATGCACAAATTATGTATTTCAGTTCTGATATGCCAGGTGGCTATGGAGGAAAAGATATTTGGTTTGTTACCTACAGCAAAAGAAGCAAAACTTGGGGTGATCCTGTAAACTTAGGTCCTATTGTAAATACCGAAGACGATGAAATGTATCCATTTATTCATGAAGATGGAACATTGTATTTTGCCTCTAGCGGACATGTTGGTTTAGGTGGTACAGATATTTTCATGACCAAAGGAAGCGTTTCTGATTGGAGCGAACCAGTGAATATGAAATCACCTATTAATTCGCATGGCGACGACTTTTCAATTATCCTAGCCAAAGACAAAGAGAGCGGTTATTTCTCAAGTAACCGTGATGGCGGTAAAGGACAAGATGATATTTACCGTTTTAGCATGACACCATTGGTATTTACATTGAGTGGTGTGGTTAGAAACGCCAAAACAAAAGCTGTTATGCCAAATGCAGTAATTACTATAACCTCTAGCAATGATACTGGTCGTGTAGTAATTAAAACAGACCAAGTTGGGTCGTACAAAATTGTATTGAAAACCAAAACTGACTATGAATTATTTGCATCACGTCAAATGTTCTATGATAGTAAAATGGAAGAAAAAACTACCAAAGGCTTGGAAGTATCTACTGATTTGATTCAAGATTTTGAATTGAATTCATTGGGACTTGAAACATTTACCTTACGTGGTATTTTATACGACTTAGACAAAGCTAATATTCGTCCAGATGCAGCAGTAGTATTAGACTCATTGATTATTGTTTTAAACAAATATCCTAGCTTAAGAATTGAATTAGGTTCACATACAGATTGTAGGGCAGATTCACTTTACAATATGGGATTATCTCAAAGACGTGCAGATTCTGCAGTAGCTTACTTGGTTACCCATGGTGTTGACACCCTGCGTTTGGTATCTAAAGGATACGGTGAAAACGTGAAAGATTCTGCAGCTATTCATTGTAATTGCGAAGGTCCGAATGAAAGAGAGCAAGGCTTAAAATGTACCGAAGCTGAACACCAATTAAACAGAAGAACAACCGTTAAAGTATTAGATATTTATTGGGAAAAACCTAAGCCTGTGCAAGCTGCACCTCCAAGAGGTACGCCAAGGGCGCCACAAGGAAGGCCAGCTCCTGCAGCACCAAGAAGGTAAAGCGTTTTTTCCTTAAAAACCATTTTTCAAAGGCACAAAGACACGAACAAAAATTTCGTTAGGCTTTGTGCCTTTGTATATTTGTAAGGGACCTAAAACTTTATGCGTTTCATTTCCAAATAGGATTTAGCAAACATGCGAATAGTGAAATTAGCACATTTTATATTAATGTTTTTTTTGCCCTTGTTGCTTTTGGCGCAAGAGCCGCAAAACAAACCCTACCAATTAGATTTGGACAAAGCTGATATGGCTTATATGGCCAAGAAATACAATACAGCTGCCATGCTCTATCAAAAGGTTTATCCTAAAGTTAAAGGGGAAACAGAGAAGCAACAAATCCTTTTTAAAATTGCAGATAGCTATAGAAACAGCAACAATTTTAAACAAGCCCTCAAATGGTACGAGGAGGTTTTAAATAGTAAATATCCCGATCCAACTATCTTATACAGCTATGGTCAATTGCTCAAAAATTTTGAGCGTTACGATGAAGCTTCACGTGCATTTTACGATTTTAGTTTTGAAAATCCTGAAGACCCAAAAGGCAAAATTGCGCAACAAAGCTGTGCCACTGCAGGCGAATGGAAAGCAAATCCATTGAAGTATAAAGTTGAAAATATTGCAACAATAAATACAGACCAAAGTGATTATGCGCCGTTTTTTAGCAATGGTAAAATTGTTTATTCTTCAACACGCAAAGAAGCGCAAGGTTCTGAAACTTTTGAATGGACTGGTCAAAAATATTCTGATTTATTTGAAGCCACCTTTAATGGCAGCACCTATGGCAAACCCATTGCATTAAAAACGCTCAACACCAATTTTAATGAAGGTGTTGCTTGGTTGGATAGCAGTGAAAGCAGCATTTATTTTACCCAATGTAATGGCAAAGATGGAACAGGTAATAAATGTAAAATCTATGTGAGTTATTTTCAAAACGGCGCTTGGGTCGAACCAAAAGCATTGCCATTTAACAACGATAGTTTTAGTTGTGGCCACCCCAGTTTTTCTGCCGATGGAAAGACCTTGTTTTTTAGCAGTGATATGCCTGGAGGATTTGGCGAAAAAGATATTTGGCGCATTGCTTACGATCCAATTAAAGACCAATGGGGAAAGCCGGCAAACCTTGGGGCAAATGTAAATAGCAAGGAAGATGAACTGTTTCCATTTGTGGCAGAAAACGGCAAAATATATTTTGCGTCTAAAGGAAAAATTGGCATGGGTGGTTTAGATATTTTTGAAACCTTTGACAGTGCCGGAATTTATGCTGTGGCAAATAATTTGAAATACCCCATTAATTCTGGTGGCGATGATTTTGGCATTACTTATATTCCAGAAAGCAAAAGAACAGCAGGCGGCCCAATTGCATTTATGAGTTCTAACAGAGAGGGTGGTTTAGGAGATGATGATATTTATTCAATTGCCATTAAACCAGTGATTGTTTTGGCTAAAGTTTTTGTATACGACAGAAGCACTGGAAACCCTATTGCTGCAGCTTTGCTGAACCTAACAGATGCTAAAGGAAAGAAAATTGGCAGCTATAAAAGTACCGATAAAGGTACCTTAAGCATTGATTTGCCTTTGAATGATTTGATGGCTTTGAGTGCATCTAAAGAAAAATACTTGAGTAGTTTATCTTTAGCCATTAGCACACAAAATATTTTAAATGATACCAGTATTGACTTGCGCATACCAATGGATTTGGTTCCTGCAGACGATATTGAAATTACCTTGCAAGGCATTTATTACGATTTAGATAAATGGGATTTACGCCCAGAGGCAAAATTGGTTTTAGACTCCTTGGCAAGCATTTTAAAAAGCAATCCAAGTTTGGTTATAGAATTGGCCTCTCATACAGATAGCAGGGCGCCGGCCGATTATAACATGGAACTTTCAAAGAAACGTGCCCAAAGTTGTGTAACTTATCTTATTCAAAAGGGAATTGCCAAGGACCGTTTGGCACCTATGGGCTATGGGGAAACTAAATTGGTGAACGATTGCAGCGATGATGTGGATTGTACCGAAGAGGAACACCAACAAAACAGAAGAACCACGGTACGCGTGCTCAAGAGCGATTACAAAGGGAAACCTTAATAGGCTTTCCACAAATTCTACCCGGCATAGGGTGTTACCTGCAAATTCTTTACTTTTGTGCGCAATATGAGTGCAGATAAATATATGAAACGTGGCGTTTCTTCTCAAAAAGAAGACGTTCATGCCGCCATTAAAAACATAGATAAGGGATTATTTCCGCAAGCATTTTGCAAAGTAGTGCCCGATTTCCTTGGCGGCGACGATGATTTCTGTAATATCATGCACGCAGATGGGGCTGGCACCAAATCGTCTTTGGCCTACCTCTATTGGAAAGAAACTGGCGATTTAAGCGTCTGGAAAGGCATTGCGCAAGATGCCATTGTAATGAACCTAAACGATTTATTATGTGCAGGTGTTTATCAAAATATTACCATTTCCTCTACCATTGGCAGAAATAAAAATCTAATTCCTGGAGAAGTTATTTCAAGCATCATTGAAGGCACGGAGGAATTTATAGAAAACTTAAGAAACCATGGGGTGCAAATACACTCCACAGGTGGTGAAACTGCAGATGTAGGCGATTTGGTTCGAACCATTATTGTTGACTCAACAGTTACTGCAAGGGCAAAAAAATCTGAAATAATTTCCAACCATAAAATTGTTCCCGGCGATGTTATTGTAGGCTTTGCCTCTTTTGGACAAGCCACTTATGAAAAACAATACAATGGCGGTATGGGCAGTAATGGCTTAACCATGGCCAGACACGATGTTTTAGATGCAAGTTACAAAGCCATTTCAGAAAGCTATGATCCATTGGTGCCAGCAGATTTGGTATATACAGGCAAATTAAAATTAAGCGATCAATTACCAAACCATCCTTTAAATGTAGGTAAAATGATACTCTCTCCTACCCGCACCTTTAGCCCAATGATAAAAGAAGTTTTTGATGCACATTTTAATCAAATTCATGGCATGGTGCATTGCACAGGTGGTGGGCAAACCAAGATTTTACATTTTATCAAAGAACATAAAATTATTAAGGATAATTTATTTGCTACACCGCCCCTTTTTGAAATGATTCAATCTCAATCTGGTAGCGAGTGGCAGGAGATGTACAAAGTATTTAACATGGGTAATTTAATGGAGATTTATACCGACCCAAATACGGCTGAATCCCTTATTGCCATTGCCAAATCGTTTAATATTGAGGCGCAAATAGTTGGAAGGGTTGAAGCTTCAAGTACCAAACAGCTAATATTAGAGACGCCACAAGGCATTTTTGAGTACTAAATTAAAGGGCATTTTAGTATATTGCCCGCTTATACTAGCCAGCATAGATGAAAATACTTGTAACAGGTGGAGCGGGGTATATTGGCTCTCACACCATTGTTGAATTATTGCAGGAAGGTTATGATGTTGTAGCCCTCGATAATTTTGACAATTCCTACCCCAGCGTATTAGAAAATATTAAATCCATTAGTGGCAAAAATTTTGATTTTGCTGAAGTGGATATAAGAAACAAAACCCAACTCAAGCAATTTATTTCTGAGCAAAAAGACATTGCCGCCGTAATTCATTTTGCAGCAAGCAAAGCGGTTGGTGAGAGTGTAGCACTTCCTTTAAAATATTATGAAAACAACGTTGCAGGCACCGTAAACCTTTTGGAAGCCATGCAAGAAAATGGCATTCAGCAAATAGTTTTCTCTTCTTCTTGCACCGTTTATGGCGAAGCTACCCCACCGGTAGATGAAAATGCAGCTATTCCTGTGGCACAATCGCCCTACGGAAATACCAAACAAATTTGCGAAGAGGTTTTAAGAGACCAATCAAACGCCACTGATTTAAAAGTGGTGGCCTTGCGCTATTTTAACCCAATTGGTGCACATGAATCTGCCCTAATTGGCGAGTTACCCATTGGCGTTCCAAATAATTTGGTTCCCTATATTACACAAACCGGCATTGGCAAAAGAGCCACACTCACTGTGCATGGCAATGATTACCCAACCCCAGATGGCACATGCATTAGGGATTATATTCATGTGGTTGATATTGCAAAAGCGCATGTGGCAGCCATTGATTTTTTAGCTAAAGAAAAATATCATAATCCTTTTTCCGTTTTCAATTTAGGAACGGGGCAAGGCAATTCTGTTTTGGAAGTAATTCAAGCTTTTGAAGCAGTGAGTGGCGTAAAATTAAATTACCAAATTGGCCCAAGAAGAAGTGGAGATATCATTCAAATTTATGCCGATTGCCAAAAGGCATGGGATGAGTTAGGATGGAAAACATTATACGATTTAGAACAAAGCATGGCCAGCGCATGGAAGTGGGAACAAGCTTTGGCAAAAAAATAAAATACTATGAATAGAAATATATTAATCACCGGAGGCGCAGGATTTATTGGCTCGCACGTGGTTCGTTTGTTTGTAAACAAATACCCCAATTACCAAATTCACAACTTGGATAAATTAACCTATGCAGGTAATTTAAAAAACATTACCGATATTGAAAATGCACCCAATTACCATTTTCATAAAGTAGATATTGTTGATGCAAATGCACTGAATGAATTATTCAAAAAACACCAATTTGATTCGGTAATTCATTTGGCAGCTGAGAGCCATGTAGACCGTAGCATTACAAACCCATTGGAATTTGTGATGACCAATGTGGTGGGTACTGTTAATTTATTAAATGCCGCCAAAGAAATTTGGAAAGACAATATGGAAAACAGAAGGTTTTACCATGTATCTACAGATGAAGTTTATGGCAGCTTGCATGATGGTGGTTTCTTCTTGGAAGACACCTCTTATGATCCGCAATCTCCCTACTCTGCTAGTAAAGCCAGCTCAGACCATTTTGTGCGTGCCTACCACAATACCTACAAAATGCCCGTTGTTTTAAGCAATTGCTCAAACAATTATGGCCCGAACCAATTCCCGGAAAAATTAATTCCATTGTTCATTAACAATATTCGCAACAACAAAGCTTTGCCTGTTTATGGCAAGGGTGAAAACGTGCGCGATTGGTTGTATGTAGTAGACCATGCCAGGGCCATTGATGATGTATTTCACAAAGGGGCCAATGGCGAAACCTATAATATTGGTGGATTTAACGAGTGGACCAATTTGGATTTAATTAAAGTAATTTGCAAAACTGCCGATAAAAAATTGGGCAGGGCCGAAGGAGAATCAGAAAAATTAATTAGCTACGTAACAGACCGTGCAGGACACGATTTGCGTTACGCCATTGATGCCAATAAAATAATGAAAGAACTTGGCTGGGAACCTAGCCTGCAATTTGAAGAAGGCATTGCCAAAACCATTGATTGGTATTTAGAAAACCAAGAATGGATGGATGAAGTTACCAGTGGTAATTACGCCAAGTATTACGATCAAATGTACCAAAACAGATAAGCATTAGCCATGAAAGGAATTATACTCGCCGGAGGAAGCGGCACCCGTTTACACCCCCTCACCATTGCTGTTAGTAAGCAATTGATGCCGGTATACGACAAACCAATGATTTACTATCCGCTTAGCACTTTGATGTTGGCAGGTATTAGAGAAATATTAATTATTTCTACCCCACATGATTTACCTGGATTTAAAAAATTATTGGGCGATGGTTCTCAAATTGGATGTAGGTTTGAGTATGCAGAGCAAGCTTCACCGGATGGCTTGGCGCAGGCATTTATAATTGGGGCAGATTTTATTGGAAAAGATAAAGTGGCATTGGTATTAGGTGATAATATTTTTTATGCAGCAGGTTTGAGCCAACTTTTACAAAGCAATAATGACCCTGATGGTGGTGTGGTGTTTGCTTACCATGTAAACGACCCAGAGCGCTACGGCGTGGTGGAGTTTGACAATAACATGAAAGCATTGAGTATTGAAGAAAAACCAACAGAACCAAAATCAAGTTATGCGGTTCCTGGTTTGTATTTTTACGACAATAGCGTAGTAGAAATAGCAGCAAATATTAAACCCTCTCCAAGGGGTGAATTAGAAATTACAGATGTAAATAAAGTGTATTTGGCAGCAGGCAAATTAAAGGTAGGCGTATTGCAACGTGGTACGGCTTGGTTAGATACAGGTACATTTGAATCTTTGATGCAAGCTGGTCAGTTTGTACAAGTAATTGAAGAACGCCAAGGATGGAAAATTGGCTGTATTGAAGAAATTGCCTACCGCATGGGATGGCTAGATAGTGAAGGACTAGCGCGTGAGGCAAAAAAATATTTAAAGAGCGGTTATGGTAAATACATCATGGGCTTGCTCAAATAATTCATAACAAAATAATAAGAAGAAACCTATATGAACCCACAACATGAAGCATTGAAAAAATTTGGTTACCAAATTAATTATGCCCTCGAAAATTACAGCAATCACGGATTGTCTGCCGCTCAATTCTCCAATATTTTAATTGGTGGTTTAGGTGGTAGCGGTATTGGTGGTCGTATTGTGAAAACTATTTTCATGAACGAATTTCCAATTCCAGTTGAAGTAATTGCCGATTATTCATTACCAGCATACGTAAACGAAAAAACCTTAATTATTTTAGGTTCGTACAGCGGAAATACCGAAGAAACTTTGGCCATGTTTGAAGAGGTTAAAGGAAAAGGCAGTACAGTTATTGTGCTTACAGGTGGTGGCAAATTGGCTGCTTTGGCGCAAGAACACAATATGAAAACCTATATGATTGAGCAAGGTTTTCAACCAAGAATGGCTTTAGGCTTTTCATTGACTTATTTGGTGCAAATCTTTGGCGAATTAATGGGCAAAGAAGTAAAGGGTGAATTGCAAAGTATTGTAAGTTTATTTGACGATTGCACACCATATTTTGAAGATGCAGAACAAGTATTTCAAACCATTCAATCTAAAAGCAAATCTAAATTTGTGGTATTGAGCGATGCACAGTTTGAAGCTGTTGCTACACGCTTTGCGCAACAAATTCAAGAGAATGCAAAACATGAATGCTTTACACATGTTGTTCCAGAACACAACCACAATGTAATTGAAAGTTATTATGGCACTTTAGATACCGTATTTTTCTTTTTGAACTCAAATAGCAATGCACGTGTAGGTTCTAGATTTGAATTTTTAAACGGCTTATTGGAAGTTGAAAACCATAAAATTATTGAGATGGGTGTAGAAGAATTTACCCTAACATCTGTTTACCAAACTATCCATCGCCTCGACTGGATTAGCTTGCTAGTAGCGGATTACAAAAAAGTAGATTCATTAAACGTTCCTAATATTGCCTCTCTTAAAGAATTTTTAGAAAAGGTATAATTTGTCGTTTTTAACTAAAATATTTGGCAAAAAAAGCGTGGAGGAAAAATCCTCCACGCAATTTGTAAATCCAATACAAGTTGAGTTTCACTCTCACCTCATTTTTGGGGTAGATGATGGATGTGAAACCATTGAACAAAGCATAGAAATATTAAGACATTTTGAAAAATTGGGCATGCGCAAGGTAATTACCACACCCCATGTTATGTCGGATTTTTACAAAAACAGCAAAGAGAATATTTACCCACTTAGAGATGAAATTAGAAAACGTCTGGTGGAAGAAAATATTCAAATAGAATTTGATGCCGCCGCGGAGTATATGATTGACGATGGCTTTGAGAAAAAAATTGCAGCTGGCAATCTCCTTACTTTTGGTCCTGAAGGCAAACACATTTTAGTGGAATTGCCTTTTATGACCGAACCCAGAAACTTTAGCAGCTGCTTATTTGAGTTGCAAATAGGAGGATATATTCCAGTATTAGCGCATCCTGAGCGCTATTTGTATTATGCCAACGAGAAAGATAAATACCACGAACTTAAAGACCGAGGCGTATTGTTTCAACTCAATATGCTTTCTGCCTTGGGCTATTATTCTAAGCCTGTAGCCGATGCAGCCAATTACCTAGTGAACCAAAAACTAATAGATTTGGTTGGATCGGACACCCACCACATGCGCCACATGCAAATTTTACCTGAGGCCATTGAAAACAAAACCTATAAAAAAGTTTGTGAAGCCGAATTATTAAATAATTATTTATAAATGACAGCTTAACTTTGTGTCATGATCAGAAAATTATTTTTCCTTCTCCTATTACAAGTAAGCTTATTTTCGAGTAGTCTTTTTGCATCCGATTTTACTGTTGCCAATGAAAGAGGCAAAGAAGTTCTAGACCTTTTTGTAAATAAAAAGTTTGCCCAAATTGAAGGCAAGGTAGATTCTCTTTATAGAAGCTATTACTCTGCTATAACCCTTGAGCGCGATTGGAACGAGCTATTGGGAACTTATGGAAATTTTTTGAGTGCTAGGGTGGTGAACTATGAGAAAAACCAATATTATAACTTCATTGCGTATAAAATTAATTTTGAATACTTACCTTATATTTTCAATTTAAGTTACAACGACCAAGGCAATATTATTTACATCTCGTTTATGCCAGCGCATAAAATTTATGTGGCGCCAGATTATTGCGATGTTACTAAATTTTTAGAAAGAAAAATCACCATTCACAATGGCTTTTATGATTTACCGGGTATGCTTACCATGCCAAATGATGTGGCAAAAGCGCCTTTGGTAATAATTGTAGTGGAAGCAGGACCAACAGATAAGGATGGTTCGTACGAAGAAAACAAACCCTATAAAGATTTAGCTTGGGGCCTTGCTAGCAAAGGTTTTGCAGTATTTAGGTATGAGAAAAGATCAAATAATTATGGTATTTATTTGGCGCGTGATAAAGCAGCTTATGAAACATTTACACCAAGAGAAGATTTATTGGATGATTTATACAGGTCTATTGATACCTTAAAAACTTTACCAGATGTAGACCCACAAAAAATTTATATTTTGGGCCATGGACAAGGTGGTATGCTTGCCCCATTGGTTGCTAAAGAAAGAAATGATGTACGAGGAATTATTATGATGGGTGCTAATTCAAAAAGAACCCAAGAAATGATGATTGACCAATACAAATATTTGAGTACCGTTACGCCTAATAAAAAGCCAGAATACGACGCCCAAACCATAAATGCCATTCGCAGTATGGATAAAAAATTAAATCCATTAACAGAGCACGACAGAATGCCTTATGCCGTGCAGGCTACATATTGGGTTTGGCTCAATAAATACAAGCACCTAGAGATTAGTAAAAAGCTTAAAAAACCAATTTTAATTTTACATGGCGACCGCGATTACCAGGTGAATATTGAGAATTTGGAGCTTTGGCATAAAACATTGGACAAAAATCCAAATGTTACCATTAAAAATTATCCAAAACTCAATCACTTGTTTTATTCTGGTGAGGTTGCTTCTACCTACAGCGAATATTACCTAAAGGGAAATCTTCCCGATTATTTGGTGAAAGACATTTGCGACTGGCTTTCAAACCATTAAAATTAGGACTTTAAAACAAATATTTTACACAAGCCAATGCCCGTTTTGTGCTATCTTTGGCGCAAATTTTACGGACATCCATGGATCAATTCTCTTATATTTCTAATGGCGACATTTCGGCCATTGACGCGCTTCACCAACAATACTTACTTGACCCTGAATCTGTTGACTTTGGTTGGAAGAAATTTTTTGAAGGATTTGCTTTCGGTTCGAACCAAAATGCAGGACCAGTTTCTGAAGAAGCGCTCAAAGAAATACATGTTTTGAACCTCATTCAAGGCTACCGCATGCGCGGACATTTGTTTACCAAAACCAATCCAGTTAGAGATAGAAGGCAATATACCCCAAGCCTAGCCATTGAAAATTTTGGCTTAACAAAGGCCGATTTAGATAAATCATTTACTGCAGGTGCTGAAATTGGAATTGGAAAAGCTAAACTTAAAGACATTATTGCCCACCTAGAACAAACCTACTGCCAGAGCATTGGTGCAGAATTTATGTTTGTGCGCGAACCTAAAAAATTAGATTGGCTCAAAGCAAAAATGGAAACGGGTAAAAATACCCCCCAACTTACATTGGACGAAAAACGCCATATACTTTATAAATTAAACCAAGCTACCATTTTTGAAAACTTCTTACATACCAAATTTGTAGGCCAGAAAAGATTTAGTTTGGAAGGTTTAGAAACGCTTATTCCCGCCTTGGATTTTGTAATTGAATCGGGAGCAGATTTAGGTGTAGAAGAATTTGTATTAGGGATGGCACACCGCGGCAGACTCAATGTTTTGGCCAATACCTTGAACAAAACCTACGACGAAATTTTTAAAGAGTTTGAAGGAAAATCTGCTGAGGACGATGGTATATTTGAAGGTGATGTGAAATACCACATGGGATTTTCAAGTGAGGTAAAAACACATAAAGGCAAAAAAGTAAAATTGAGTTTGTGTGCAAATCCATCTCATTTGGAAACAGTAAATCCTGTTGTAAAAGGTATTACGCGCGCAAAATTAGAAGGCAATTACAAAAACGATATTGATAAAGTTGCACCTATTTTAATTCATGGCGATGCATCTGTGGCAGGACAAGGAATTGTTTATGAAGTGCTGCAAATGGCTGGTTTAAGTGCTTATTCGGTTGGCGGTTGCATTCATATTGTTGCCAATAACCAAATTGGCTTTACCACCAATTATACCGATGCACGCACATCAACCTATTGTACAGATGTTGCTAAAACAACTTTGTGCCCTGTTTTTCACGTAAACGCAGATGATGTTGAAGCAGTAGTGTATACCGTTAAATTAGCAATGGAATACCGCCAAGAATTTAACAGCGACGTATTTATTGATTTACTAGGTTACCGCAAATATGGCCACAATGAAGGTGATGAGCCTCGTTTTACCCAACCCGTTTTATACAAAGCTATTGCAGCGCAAGTAAATCCACGCGAGCTCTATAACAAAAAATTAATGGCCGGTGGAAGTATTGAAGCTGAATTGGCAAAAGAAATGGAAGCAAGTTTTAGAACCATGCTTCAAGAAAAATTAGAAACATCCAAAACAGCTAAACCGGCCAAGGTTAAAAACTTTGTGAAAGATGTTTGGAATGGCTTTAGACCCGCAGCGATTGAAGATTTTGAAAGCTCGCCAATAACTGCAGTTGAGGCCAATTTATTTAAGGAATTAGCAGATCAACTTACCAATATACCAAGCAACTTTAAGGCATTTTCTAAAATTGAAAAATTAATGAAAGACCGCAAAGCCATGATTGGTTCAAACAATTATGATTGGGCAATGGGTGAGCTATTAGCTTATGCCACTTTGAGCAATGAAGGTCATAATGTGCGCATGACGGGGCAAGATTGCGAGAGAGGCACTTTTAGTCATAGACATGCCATTATTAGACAAGAAGATTCTGATGCTGCTTATAATACATTTGATAGCTTAGGTAAAAACAAAAAAGGCAAGGTATATTTTCACAATTCGCTATTGAGTGAATATGCAGTTTTAGGATTTGAATACGGCTATAGCATGGCTACGCCAAACGACCTAACTATTTGGGAAGCGCAATTTGGAGATTTTGCCAACGGTGCACAAATTATCATAGATCAGTACATTGCAAGCGCCAGTGCTAAATGGAAAACCTTTAGCGGCCTTACTCTTCTATTACCTCATGGTTATGAAGGACAAGGACCAGAGCATTCATCGGCGCGCATTGAAAGGTTTTTACAATTGGCTGCCAATTGGAATATGCAGGTTTGTAATATTACCACACCGGCAAATTATTTTCATGCCTTACGCAGACAATTACACAGAAAAGACATACGCATTCCATTGGTAGTAATGACTCCAAAAAGTTTGTTACGCCATCCTGCTTGTGTAAGTAAATTAGAAGACTTTACCAATGGTGGCTTCCAAGAAGTAATAGACGATAGCAGTGTAAAAGCGAAAGACGTAAAACGCGTTTTATTGTGTTCAGGTAAAATCTATTATGAGTTATTAGACAGACAACAAAAAGAAAACAGAAAAGATATTGCAATTGTTAGGTTAGAACAATTGTATCCAATGCCAGAAAAACAATTAGCAATTATTTATTCTAAATATGCTGGAGCAGAATTCTGTTGGGTACAAGAGGAGCCAAAAAACATGGGAGCTTGGTTAAACTTATTGCGTTGGGATGCCAACTTCATACTCAAGCGAATTTCCCGTAAATCAAGTGCCTCACCCGCCACTGGCTATAGTAAAGTGCATGCAGTGGAGCAGTTGGCTAT
>CANFHJ010000039.1 GCA_947446605.1 Bacteroidota bacterium
CCGTTACAGGTAACAATGTAACACGATTCCGTAGCTCAGCTGGTAGAGCATTACACTTTTAATGTAGGGGTCCTGGGTTCGAGTCCCAGCGGGATCACATTAACAAAAGACAAACCCTTGATAGTTAAGACTTTCAAGGGTTTTTTGTTGCACTGGGGTAAACATAGGGTAAACATTTTGAAAATAGTTGAAATTTAAGCCCATTGATAATCTGCCCATAATTTATTACCAATTAAAGTTTTTGCCTGCTCGTTTATTTTTCCTAATTTTTTATGAATGCAAGCTACAAAGAGTAACTGTTTTTGAGTTACCAATCTATTAAACAGGAAATACTGTTTATACTTACTTCTTTGTATTTCATATCTTTGTAAATAGATATGATAGATAATTCCAATACTAATATTGACTCATTCATTTCTGTGCTTCCTGCTGAATTTTTAGCTAAATTGAATAAGCAGGAGCTTGGAATACTTGAACGTGCCTATAAGGTCAAGAAATTAGCATCTACAGGGATTATACCAGCTTCTTCTGAAGATTATAATTTTACGTTGCTTTTTGCATCGCACAGAAAGTTCAGAGCAATTGTGCAGGATAAGCAATTTTTGAATGAAAATAGGGTAGAAGGTTTTTGGAAGCGCGACCCTATGGTTTTGGTTCGCCTCTTATTATTCTTTGCATCCTCTCCTTATGAATACGCGCGCATACCCAAGCAGGATGTTATTGCTTTCTTTGGAAATAGCACCTGGATGGTAAATGGTAAAATGCTTTTAAAGTACGGATGGATTGTCCATTGCGCTCCAAATACCTACCATATTTCTGTAAGAGGTAAAAAGCTGTTGGAGTTATTTAAATTTAGGTTGGAGAGAGAGTTTAATAGTGTTTGGTATGCTACTTAGAATTACATTTGTGTCTAAAATCTTCACCTTTTGCTATTCTAATTCCTATGATAAAATATTCAAAGAAAATATTGATTTTACCTTTCTTAATTTTGTTATTAATCACTAATCCCACTCTTGATGATTTTAGAAATTATTTACCAGGTATTTTAGGCAAAAATTTTAATGAAATTGACAAGGAGGTTGTTCTTAGTAAGAAAAACAATTTTTATTTTTTCTCAATTTATAACTATAGTTATAGTTATTTAGATGGAATTTATATTGGTGTTTTAGGTAATTTTATATGGGTTTATTCTAATCCATTAAGAATAACGGCTATTAATAAGCCTATTAATCGTATCTCCTTTCCTGGTATGAATTTTTATTTTATTAATTGGAGGACGCTTAAAAAATTTGAACAAATAATCGATGATTATGGATTTTCGGTATCAGATAATTTTATTTTAAATTCTTGCTATGAACTTCAAAGGAGTGATTTAGAATTAGCTTTTACTTATTACAATACCAAAAAGAAAATGATTAATCAAAAAGGGGCAAATTTTGAAATCTCAGAATTAGATAAAAAGTTTCCTGAGTTTGATTTTTTGTATAGTTACTCAATTCATGCGAAATTTGTCGATGAAAAAGGATTGTTTGAATTGTTTAAGAAGTTAAATAATTTAAAAAACGTAGATATGCCTGATTTTGATAGATTTAGGCTCTTGTGGGTCGGGGTTAATTCTATAATGAAAGACTTTTATGACAGAGTAGTTTTGGAAAATGGGCGTTCTGTTTTTCAAAATAAAGATTTCGAAACTTTAAACTATTCATTAGGGTTAGTTTTTGATGAAAACAAAGTTACTTTAAGGCAGTTACCTATTCGAGGATTAGGAGAATATGAAGTATCTTTAAAATGGCCGGCGAAATAAATTTATTGAATATTTTGCTAAAGCTTTGTTGATTAAATTTTTAAATTGCGTATTATTTTTTTATTTGTTACTCGTTAACCATGCATTAATTATTCAATTTTGTTATGAATTATAATCTTAGAGCTCTTTTATTTATAGTCGCTGTCATATTAACGATGATTTTATTTTTATTAAGTCCTTTAATTTTAAATAATTATGGGATTAATATACCCAAATGGCCTTTTATTGCGATTTTGATAGGCTTATATTTTCTGTTATTCCCAAAAAAGAAAAAATGAAGGCTCATGTCTATCTAAAATTACTGCTTTTCCTAAGTCTTATTTCCATAAGATTTGTTTGTATTTCTCAAGATTTACCTGGTAAACTTTATTTTAAGCGTGCCTTAGGTAAAGATTCGATTTGTTTGCCTTTTTTACCCAAAATGACAGAAAGCTTCTTTAATAAAGGTGTTAAGGGTGAGTTGCTAACGGGTGCAGGACAGGGGAATAAAAATATTGCAATTTACCTCAATGATGATGATTTAGAAAGAATAAGAAAAACTGAAAATGGTTTTTATGAAAACTACATAATTGTATTAACAAATGAAGGATTTGAGGGAATAGAAATCTCTAAAACTATTATTAATTATTTGGATTCAATTAATTTTGCTGGTTATATTAGTAAAGGTTTATATAAAAAAAACGCTTCTAAATTCACACTTGATTCTTTAAACTCTTACCTTATTGATCATTATTTTGTCGCCGATATTTCACCTTGCTTTATAACAATAAATAAATTCAAACAAACAAATATTGAATTTATTTTTTTATGTGCTACAGTCTTTTATGAAATTAAAGGTCATTTTTTGGCGTTTTCATGGTATCAAAAATTAGATGATGAAAACTCACTAAATATACTAAAATCAAATGTTTTAGAATTTCATCAACAACTCAACAGATTAAATAAAAACGGAAAATTAGGGAGTTTTAATTTGTTAAAAGAAAAGAACCTTGCAGATGCAATGAAAATTTATAACGAGGCTTTAGTATTGTCTAATATAGGAAATTATGCTGATGCGATTATATTGTATGGCAAAGCAATTGAATTATATCCAGATGAGGATAGAATTAAGAAATCTGAAGCTTTTTTTAACCGAGCTGTAAACAAAAGGTTTATTAATGATTTAATTGGAGCAATTGATGATTATTCCTTTGCAATTAATTTAAGACCTGATTATTACAAGGCATATCACAATAGAGGTGTGGTTAAATTTATTAAAGGAGAAGTTAATAATTCAATTAATGATTTCACCTTTGTAATTAATAATGATTTTTCGGAAATTGAAGTTATTGCCTCAGCTTACTCAAACAGGGGTTTAGCAAAGAAATCTTTAGGAATGGATTCTTGTTCAGATTTCAAAAAAGCATATGAATTAGGTGGTGATAAATACTCTTTAAATTTAAAAAATTGTCAGAGGTAGAAATAATATTTCTTTAGGTAATAAATAAGATGCAGGAAATAAAGAAGTGTGAAAAATGCCAAACAGAATTATTCACTCATTTTGGTGAATTTGATTTTTATGGATTTTGTCCTCAATGTATTGAAATTAAGAGTTTTTCAAAGTATTTTGAGAAGTGCTGCCCTAAGCCAAATCAACATCCTGTAAAAGTCATAGTAACTGGAAATCGAATTCAAGTAAGGAAACAATGTAAGAATTGTGGTTATTCTGGTGGTAATTCTCTAAAAATGGCTGATTTTGATTTAAATATATTGCCTATTAGAGATGATGAATTAGAACAAAAATATAATTTAATTGCATCTCAAGAGCGTTCTGAGTTTAATGACGTATTTGAAAAATTTAGAACCGAAAATTACACTATTGAAAATAAACATCCTGGGTACAATGATTATATAAATTCTGAAGATTGGAAAAAGAAGAGAATTGTTGTTTTAAATAGGGATAAGCATATTTGCCAATCATGTCTAAGTGAGGTTGCCACTCAAGTTCATCACTTAAATTATAAACACTTATTTAATGAACCCCTTTTTGATTTAGTTTCTGTATGTAAAAGGTGCCATGATATTATTACCAAAATAGACAAGAGATTAGAAGCCGATAAAATATTAATAGCTAAAAAATAGTTGATTTTTGAAGCAAGGTTTTATGTATAATTAATAGTTGTTTTTTAGAAATAATTTACGCTATCCTACTCGCATACAAGTGCTTCTGGAAATCTATGAAGAGGCTGGATATGTTTTTTACTTCTCCGAGGATGCCTTTGGCGTCTTCTAAGGATTGGTATTTATTTACCAATAGAATTGGTAGTTTTTCTTGGTCCAATTCTTCAACGCCAGTTTCAACATACTTACTCAGTACAAATTCTATGAACTCTTTCTGGTGTTGGTTCAATATTGCCAAAATTGTGGCGCGTGAGGCCGCTACGCGTTGTTCTCTTGTAAGCGAGATATAGTTCCCATTAAATACATATTCTAACACATCAAACAAATCACTCTTTTCCATATCTACCAATTGTTGCACAATTAGTAAATCGCTTTTAGGGAAACCTGCGTCCTCTAAGCGTTCCAATAGTAGTTTTCTGGTGATTGGGTTACTCCAAATGGCGCGCAATTCGTTTTCATCCTTAAATAGATTAGGTAACTCGCCAAACAAATTATTTAGGAACTCTTCTGCTGAAATAGGCTTGCCATCTGCACTCCAGAATGAAGTGGAAATCATAGATTGTATTTCGCGCTCCTTTCCATCGCGCAATTTTATCTTTACTTTAGGCCTCTTGTTGCAAACACATGGCCACTTATCACAATCGGGGCAAGGAGGATTGGGTTCAACCTTGCAAATACAAGGACTTAGCCCACAAACCTTGCATGGCCCTTTTGGCTGTTTTGGTGTTTGAGGGCACTCACATATTACCTTGCCACATACATCACAAGGAAGTGCTTCGCCATCCCATTCAGGGTCTGAGAAATGGTGGTAAGCATCTACATAATCATAAATGGTAAAAAACTCTTTACCATCAAATAGGCGTGTGCCTCTTCCCACAATTTGCTTAAACTCTATCATTGAATTTACGGGACGCATTAAAACAATATTTCGAATATTCCTTGCATCAACGCCAGTAGAAAGCTTTTGGGAGGTTGTTAATATAGTTGGAATTGTTCTTTCATTGTCTTGAAACTCCTTTAGGAAAGTTTCACCCATATCTCCATCATTGGCAGTTACCCGCACGCAATAATTAGGATTGGTGCTGGTTTTATATTGGTTTACCAAATCCCTTATAGCCGCGGCATGGTCTTGGGTCGCACAAAAGATTATGGCTTTTTCTTTTTGGTTGGCATCGCTCATGTATATTTGAACACGCTTAGCCTCTCTTGCTTTTATTTCAATAATGCGGTTAAAATCGCCTTCTGTATAGGTTTTCCCTTCTTCAATTTCGCCTTCTATAATTTGGTCGTCACTGGTATAGATATAATCATCCAAAGTGGTTTTAATACGTTTTACCTTGAAAGGAGTAAGGAAACCATCATTGATACCCTCTTTGAGCGAGTAACTATAAACTGGTTCGCCAAAATATTTATAGGTGTTTGCATTGTCCTCTCGCTTGGGTGTGGCTGTTAAGCCCAATTGAACAGCGGGAGCAAAATACGTTAATATACCTCTCCAATTTCCCTCGTCGTTGGCGCCGCCGCGGTGACACTCATCTATAATTATAAAATCGAAATAATCTCTTGGGTACTGCCCAAAATTGTATTTTACACCTCCATACACATCTGCTTCTTCTGCCGCCATATCTAAAGGCTCTTCCATTTCTCTATTATTAGCTACGGGAGCATTTGTCATAAAGGTTTGAAAGATGGTAAAGAAGATACTGCCATTTGTAGGTACAAATCCTGTTTTCTTTATTTCACTGGGTTTAATCCGAACCAATGCATCTTCTGGAAAGGCCGAAAAAGAATTGAAGGCTTGGTTGGCCAAGATGTTTCTATCTGCTAAAAATAAGATGCGCGGTCTGCGACTACCATCACGCTTTAAATTCCAACGCGTTTGGAATAATTTCCATGCAATTTGAAAGGCGATAGCCGTTTTACCCGTTCCTGTGGCAAGGGTTAATAAAATACGGTCTTTGCCATTTGCTATTGCCTCAATGGTATTTCTAACGGCAATTTCTTGGTAATAGCGCAATTGCCAAGTGCCACTTTTGTCTTCAAAAGGAACCTCAGCAAACTTTAAACGCCATTCGTTAATGGGTTGGTATAAGCATATTGCTTGTGTTTGCTCACCAATTGGGTATGTTTTGTTCCAAAGTTCTTCAGGAGTGAGGTAATTTTCTACTAAACCCTCCGCACCTGTTTTCATGCAAATGCTGTAAATCTCCTTGCCGTTTGTTGAGTAAGTAGTTTCTAATTTTAGTTTATCGGCATATTGTTTGGCTTGTGCCACACCTTCGCCCACGCCTAAGTCATTGCTTTTGGCTTCAATTACAGCCAATTTGATACCCTTAAATACCAATACATAATCTGCAATAATTTTCTTTGCCCTGCCACCACCAGTTTGTATTTTACCAGCTGTAATGTTGTATTCACGCAGAATTTTAGAGCCTTCTATAACGCCCCAACCACAAGCCTTTAACTTGGGGTCTATGAGTTCTGCTCTTGTTTCTGCTTCGTTCATACTGCTACTGCATTTGTTTTTAATTCACCATTGAAGGCTTTTTGAAGAATTGATTTTTTTAACTCTTCTAAATCGTCAATTTTATTTTGATAAACTGATTTTAATTTTTCTACTTCGTTTCTTAGTCCGTCAAGTTTGTTTACTATTTCATTTTGTTCTTTCATTGATGGACAAGGAACAGGCAAGTTTTTTAAATCGTTTATTGAAAGATTTGGTTGCATCAAAGTATTGACGTGAGCCAAAACATATTTAGCAACTCCATCAGTTGTAAGGTAATTATACAAATATCTCTGGTTGATACATTTCTCATTCGGAACTAAGGCAGCAACTCGTTGATTTACTAATGCTCCATCATAACTTGCTGGTACAACAGCAACTTTTAATCCTGCTGAAATAATTGTTCTTGTTAATGCTATAACGATATTTCCTTCTTTTACTTGAACTTCCTTTAAAGTGTCTTTGAATTTTTCGGGCAAATAATTATCAACTTCTTCAACAAATTCTTTCACTCCAACATTTGTAATTTTAATTGATTTGATTGTGTTGGTTGATTTGAAGTCCTTACTTGCAAATGCATAACCATTGATAACTTTTGTAACTTCCTGAATAGTTTTCGTTTCCCAATTTCCATTCTCAAACACCCCTTGCAAATAACTTTCAAAAAGTTCTTTGGCGTTTTTGAGGTTTTGTTCGGCATTGGCTTTTGCCTTGGCTATGGCGGCAAAGGCTTCATCTAATATGGCTACTATGCGTTGTTGCTCGGGAAGGGATTTTGGATAAGAAATTAGAACTGGTGAAAGTGTTTGCCTTGTGATTTGAGGTTGTGCAGCACCAGTTATAGTTTTTGAAATATCAATTCCACCAAGAAATAAGTATTCAATAAATTTTAAGTTCAATGAATTATCCTTTGGTCTAACAACCATTGCATTTCCATTTATCCAAGATTTGGGTTCTGAAATATTAATTGAACCACAAGTTGCCCCTCTACAAGTTATCAGTAGTTGTGGTTCTTCGTGATTGTATTTATCGTATTTGCCTATAATTCCATTCGCACCAAATACGGGATAATCGCCTTCTTCAACCATTTCTTTTGATGAAATAGTTTTTGGTTGATATAATTCACAAACATCTCCCAACTTTTTTATTTCCCAACCTTGTTTCATATCAGTTCCAAAATTGAGTTTAAAATATTTTGTACCGAGTGTTTATCCATTTTAGAGAAGGCAAACCATTTTTTGCCCAAGTCTTTTAAAGACGCACCCAAATGATAAACATCTTGTTGGTCAATAATCAAAAATCGGTCGTGGCTTTGGGTAAAGGTTTGTAAGGTAAAATGCCCGTATTGTTCCTTGGCTTTTTGCACATCTAATACCAATTGTTTGCTGCTGCTTTTTGAAAGGAGCATTGCCGTTACGCCTTTTTTCTTTTTAGCCAAATGAGTAAGCGTGCTTTCGTCTATATAATTGTCAATAAGTATAATGCTGTGCTTGGCGGAGCGTATAATTTTAGAAGCCAATTCGTATGCATCAAATACCTGACCGTCAAAAAAAACGCCTTGGGTGGGAAGGGAGTTTCCCTCCAAAGCCTTAAAAATTTGCTCAAACTTTTGGTCGGTTTCAAGCTGCTTCAACTCCATTTTACCTAAACGATTGCTAAGTAATGAGTTTTCTATGATTACCTTACGCATGTTTACAAATGCATCCATTATTTGAATACTCACTATGATAGCCAAATCGCTATTGAGCACAGCGGAAAGCATAGCAACACCTTGTTCGGTAAACACATAGGGTAGTGTTCTTCTTTTTGCGGTCGCAATTTGCGACTGCAAACCACTGTTATTTTCTGTGGTCGCAATCTGCGACTGCAATTGTTTCCATTCGCTTGCCGTAAGTTGGTACATAAAACCAATAGGAAACCTTTTATTATTGCGCTTCACTTGCTCGTTTATGCGCTTTGTTTCTACCTCATATAATTCTGCAAGGTGGTAATCTACCATCACCTGATTGCCTCGAACAGTGTATATCCTATTCTCAATCAATTTCTGAGATACCATTAACGCTTTACTCATATCAATTCCAAAATTGAGTTTAAAATAGCGGCACTTTCTTCGTCCAAGTCTTTCATTTCCTCTAAAATCTGCTGCGGCTGGCGCAATGCAGCTTCTTCTTTTTTATTAGGATTTTTAGCACTTAGGTCAAAGGTGTTTTGGTCAATATCTTTTATGTTTATGCTCCAGGAGTTTTCGCTATCGGCTTTTGTTTTCTGCAGCTCAATAAATTCTGCCAAATCTTTCTCATTAAGTGCATTGGTCTTACCTAAGTTCCTATCTAAGTTCAATTGGTAAAACCATACTTTTTTGGTAGCACTTCCTTTTTCAAAAAACAATACCACTGTTTTTACTCCCGCACCTGTAAAGGTACCACCAGGTAAATCCAATACCGTATGAAGGTTGCAGTTTTCCAAGAGTTGTTGCCTTAGTTTGGCATCAGCACTACCTGCGCCACCATTGCTTAAAAAGGTATTTTTAATAACTACACCAGCTTTACCGCCCGCCTTTAGAATTTTAATAAAGTGTTGCAGAAATAAGGAAGCAGTTTCTCCTGTTTTTATAGGAAAGTTCTGTTGCACTTCGGCGCGTTCCTTGCCACCAAAAGGAGGATTTGCCAATACAATATCGTAACGGTCCTTCTCTTGAATATCGGCTATGTTCTCGGCAAGTGTATTGGTGTGTATAATGTTTGGTGCTTCAATGCCATGAAAAATCATGTTCATAGTGCCAATAATATACGCCAATGATTTTTTTTCTTTGCCGTAAAAGGTGTTTTTCTGGAGTGTGCTTATATCTGAAGTTGTAAGCTTCTTGCTATTTTGTAGAAAGCTAAAGGCCTCACATAAAAAGCCTGCGCTGCCCACAGCACCATCATAAATCTTATCTCCAATTTTTGGCGCCACCACTTTAACAATGGTTGTAATAAGTGGACGCGGTGTATAGTACTCGCCACCATTGCGTCCAGCATTGCCCATGTTTTGAATCTTAGACTCATATAAATGGCTCATTTCATGCTTTTCTGCATGGGTTCGGAAACGAAGGCTATCAATAAGGTTTATTACCTCACGTAAGTTATAACCACTTTGTACGCGGTTTTTAAGTTCACTGAAGATTTCACCAATTTTATATTGAATGGTATCTGCACTCACAGCAGCAGCCTTAAACTTTTTAAGGTAAGGGAATAAATTAATGTTTACAAAGTCTGCAAGATCGTCGCCTGTTAATGCATTGTGGTGGTCTAACTTACCATCAGGCAATTTAGGTGCAGCCCAAACGTTCCATTGGTATTTGGGTTCAAGCAAGGAATTGTAGGTTTTTCCAGTTAATTCGGCAGCAGTTGCTTTGTCCTTTTCTAAGTCGTCCAAGTACTTTAAAAACAATATCCATGAGGTTTGTTCTACATAATCTAATTCACTGCCACAGCCAGCGTCTTTATGGAGGATATCGTCAATGTTTTTGAAGGTTTGTTCGAACATATTATCTTTTGTTTTTACTATACAATTATTACCAATACTTATGCCACAAATAGCGGCTTTTGAAATACGAGCTTATAAAAACAAGAACGTATTCTAAAGAACACAAATTAAGGTGGCATTAAGATTTATCAAACTTAGGGAAATTGCTACAGATTTTCTTCAAGAAAAAACAATTTTTAGGAGTGTTTAAAAGGGTTTACTTTTCTCTTACTTTTTGTGCCCTCAAACCGAATAAGGATGATATTTAGTGGCAAGGACAAAATGCTAATCAGTTAGCATCAAATCTACGCCTCAGAAATAGGGTTCAATTATTAATAAATTAGCAGTTTGGATTTAGATACGCTTGTACCTGTTAAAATAGTAGGAGAGTTATCCTATTTGTATTGACTATTGAAAACAATTGACCTTCCTACAGAAAGAAATAATGGAGCCAATTGGCTGTACCTTTTTTGTAACTCTATATCAGAACCTGGAGAGCCGATACCGCATGAAAAATTGATTAATTTATTCTTGTATACAATATAAAACATCATAACTCGCATTTGCACCTTTATTCCCAAGGTTTCTCTGGTCTGGTTGAAAACAATTACAAAGCCCTCATTTTGGTCGAATTTTGTTCTATCAGTACTAATTAAATTTGACCCATCTGGTAAAAATGACTTACCACCATCTTCCAGAAATATTTTAACAAATTCATCCTGAGTAAAGTCTTGGCCTAAATCTTTAACTACTAATACAACTGTTTCTAAACCATCACCATAATCTGTAACAAATTTTTGAACCACATTGGGTCTGTCACCTTCCATGCTCCTCCAGCTCAGTGGCACCTTAAATTGCATGTCTAATCCTTTGGCCTTGGGATGATTTTTGGTGCTATAGACTTTCGTATATCCATTTGAGAACTCATTTGATGGGGTGTTTAGATATTGAAAATGAAGGAGCGTTTCTAAAATAGGATTTGGTATTTCACCCTTTGCGCGTTTGTCTATTTCTAATAGGTAGGCATTTGCATCCTCAAGTCCAATTGGGTTTTCCTCCTCCATTTTTCGAATTGCATCTTTCCCATCCATGATAAATTTTTGAAATTCACTTTCTCCCAAGTAACCCTTAAGGTATTCCTCCATATTAACTCTCGCATTTCCGAATGCTACGTTAAAATTTGAGCTTGAAATAATTACCTGCTGCTTCAAGGCAGGGAAGATTTCTTTGATTCTATTGAGGCTGTATTGTTGAGATAATAGGTAGCCATAGGCACGAGAAACCCTCACATTCTTTACGGTTTTAAAATTGCCTGCTGTTTGCCCATTTCCCCAAAAGCCAATGCTTATAAAAGTGATTAGAAAAAAAAAGTATTTGATGTTTTTTGCCATTATTTGAATGATTTACGATGATAAATTAGGATACCAATTACAATTGTAGAGCCTAAAAGTTGAGGGATTAAAAAATCAATTGCTTTGATACCAACAAATTCGAACAAACATAAGATGTCAATTATTTTGGCAAAAAAATAGCTATTAAAGCCTATTTTTTTACCTTTATAAATAAGCACTCCAATTATAATAAAACAAATAGTTACCACTAAACCATATTGGAAATACCAGTTTGGCGAATTGACAATGCTTTTCTCTATTTTGTCGAGTGATGAAAAAGAACTTAAGCACATAAAAACTCCAACAACTTTAAGAATTAGCGGTGTTGTGTTTTCATTTTTTTGAGGTAATAACATGTTTTTATTTTTTAGGCTGGTGTAGCTCCAAACACCATAAATATTAAAAAAGCGTGGAACCATAGTCAACGCTGTTGAGGTGCCGCGAAGTACCTGCCAAACAATCAACCATAGCCCACGCCGTAACGTGCGCAATAGTCATTCACTGTTTGGCTCATTGGAAGTTCGCGGCTTTCAACAAAACAGAATTAACTAACGCAATTAATTAAATATCAATTCAAATATATATAAGTATCTACTAATTCTAAATTTTGATTGAATAAATCTATGAAAGTATATTAAATATGTGTTGTCTTAATAGTACTTCGGATGGCTATCCGTATTGCTCGGATTTGAATCCGATTATGGACTGTAACGCCATATAATACTGATACTTTCAGATACATGGCAGTTAAAATAAAAACTAAACTTAGGCGCAAGCATCAGTTAATTGAAGATTAGAAGGGCATGTAATTTATTTGTGTATTTGAAATTGCGCACCCGTGGTGGCCTAATGTGAATTTATATTAGTATATCATAATCAGACATTTCAAAGCTGATGTATTTACTTACATAATCGCTCGCACCACCTGATGGTTTAAACTCTTCTATCTTAGTAAATGTATTCTCAAAACCATTATTACCCTTACTTACTCTTCTCCATAACTTTCTAAGTAAATCAAAGCCAGTCTTTGTTTTAGCTAATTCTCTATTTTTTAGGTAGATTAATCCATGTATGTGAAACCCTTCTTTTACATCAAATGGCTCAGATGCCCAGAAGAATACTGATCCACCGTATTCTTTATCAATTTTGTCAAAGAATCTCTCTGCCGCTCTGCGAGCCGACTTTTGAGTTAGCTCATAGCGTGTGGTTAAGGTTAAATAGTAATCCCATGGGCGTTCGTTTAACATCTTACCATAGGCTTTTTCAGCTTGTGCTTTAAGGTTTTGTATTTTTTTTGCTCTATTTGTTTTCATTTTTTTTCTTTTGGGTTTTGGGTAAACTTCTTTATCACCTGCGGACTTTCATTTTGGACCCAAGTATTCCGCTTCGGTGCTTGCTTCGCTGCACCTTCACTACATAGTTGGGTCATACAAGTATTGTCTTTTTTACTTGTTAAAATCCTGATTATAAGTGATTTATATTTTATTAATTATTAAAATAGAGTACTAATTTTTCGTAATACTCAAGTGCATGTGAGAATTGATTCTGGTTGTAGCATTTAGCAAACTTTCCAAAATCCTCTCCAGAGGGATATTTTTCATAAATCCTTTCATGCCTAAAAAATGCAATTGCAGATAGCAGGTTATCCTTGCTTTTTATGATGTAAACCTTAAATACTACGTATTTTTCAATGTTACCAGTTTTACAGTCTATGCCAACGTAAATCGCCGCTTTTGTCTTTCTATACAGTTGTTTGTATAGGTAACCCCCTTTCTTAAAAGTTAGCGGAAGTGGTATTAACTTTTCCATTCCCTACGCTTTAATTGAATTTTGAATCTTATGGGATTCCAAAAACTTTTGGATGTCTGTTTGTTGGTAGTAAATTTTCTTACCAACCTGGGTGAAGATTATTTTTCCTTCATCTCGCCATGTTTGTGCGGTGCGCCTTGAGACACCTAATTTTTTAATAAAATCTTCGTTTGAAATTGCTAAGGCATTAGCTACTTCTTTTTGTTGGCTTAATTGACTTTCAATCAGCTCTAACTTAAATAAAATTGTGTTAATTAATTCATCCATTTCTCGTACTTTTTATCAAAGGTCATACGAAAAATCGGGCATAATCGGGCATGCCAATTTATGCCTTATTATGTCATGAAGTATTTTTAACTATCAGATTAACAGCTATTTATTTTATTAGTTTTTTTGCCATTTCAAAGTGATCCTCATAGATTTTACTGCCTTTACTCAGTCGCTTTACGAATTTCAGGCCAACTAAAGTCATAATTTGTTTATGTCCATTTTCCTGCTTTACCTTCGTTATTTTATTTGATAACATAAGTGCATCAAGAACCGCCCTTATTGATGATTTCTTTTTTTCATCTAATCTATATATTCCTTTATCGGTTATTTTAAGTTCATCTAATAATGCAATAATTATTTTAATGTCTTCCTCCGTATAGGTATTTTCATTTTTATTTGTGAACTTTATTTTTTGTCTTTTAGGAATATTGGTAAGTATTAGTGGCTCATTTTTTTTGATTAATTTGGATAAGAAATGTTGCAAACTTTCTAAGGACTGAATAAAGTAAAATCTATAAAATACAATTTGTATTCTTTCCTTATTAAAATCTTGAAATATTTCCTTTTGATATTCTCCATCAAACCTCTTTGGTTTTGAATTTAAAACAGATATAAACTCCTTATATTCCTTGTTTACGGCATAAAAATCAGGATGTATTTCTTCATCTTCAAACCCATATTGGTCTTTTAGCAATTCAAAATACTCATCCAAGTTTGGCCATTTTTTTATTATTGATGAAATTGAGTTAAAAATTATTTCAAGATGAATAATCTGATTTTCAACTTTTATACATAATAAATTTCGCAAAATTTCCTCACGCACACATATTTCTAATTCGTCCCATTTAAATTTAGTTTTTAAAACTGGGGTTGAATTTGGATAGCCATTTGAATGCGATTTAATGAATTCCTCTGTGTAAGGGTATTTGATTCCTTGTATTTCCATAATTAATTAAAAAGGTCCATCGCGTCATCAAGTGACTTGTTTATAATTTTAGCGTAAATTTGGGTTTCGCGGATTTGGGAATGCCCCATTAGTTTTGATACGTTGTGTATTTCCATTCCTTTTGTGAGCGCTCTCGTAGCCCATGTATGCCTGCTTACATGAAAGCTAATGTTCTTATCAATACTTGCTAAATCAGCCAATATCTTTAGGTTCTTGTTGATATATGCAGTACGTCCACTAATAGCGTTATCTAATGCTTTAGAATCGTCCAAATTTATGTCTGGATCCATAGCCGGGAATAGGAAGTCTTTTGCCTTAGGCTTCTTAGGGGCATATTGACTTATTATTTCAATTCCTTTATCTGGTACCTTGATGTTTTGCTGCGTACCAGTCTTTTTAATTATAAATGTAATATGCTTCCCATCAAAATTTTTCCATTGTAATTGAAGTAGGTCAGAGATTCTAATTCCACCTACATTGCAACAAAACACAAACATATCACGGTGTAATCTAAGTCTTGTGTCTTTTTCCAAGTCTAAATTGCAAAGCCTATCTAATTCCTCTTCATTTAAATATTCCCTTGATGTCTTTACGGTTTTAATTTTATGCTTTAGGAATGGATTCTGGTTTGGTTCAATAATATCGTTATTTACTGCTTCATTAATAATTCTTCTGATAAATTTTAAATTGCTATGAATGGTATTGGGAGCATTGTTATGCACTTTTCTGAGGTAATTTTCATATTTCCTTAGTTCGTCTGGGGTAATATCTTGAAATAAAAGCTCCCCCATACCTTTATACTCTTTAAACTTTTTAATTACTGTTTTACACCTATCGTATGTTCCAATTTTACCTTCTTGCTGGTATTGTTCTACAATCGCCTCTGCATAGGTGAAAAATTCAGTTGGCTTTCCTCCGTAAATTTTCTCCTTTAGTTGTTTTCCTGTTATGCTTTTTAGATTCGTTTCTAAAGTTAATACAGAATTATTTAGCTCAGCAAAACGTTGTGCAATTTGGTTGTTAAGCCTTGCGCTATTTGGGTATTTGGATTTTATTTTATTGTTTTTAAAGTCCCAAAATTCTTCTTTAATTAAAATTCCAGTAGAAACATAGTTGACTTTTCTATGTTTAATTATTCTGAAATGAATAGGGCATAGACCTTTCGCGTTAATTTTTTCCTTCCTGAAAACTGTTGCTACTGTGGCCATTGTAGATAATTGTTTATTTGAATGCAAATAAAAGCAAAAGAATTAAGATGTTAATAATGGGGTAAACATTGGGGTAAACATTTCCTTTATTTGGATGTATTAATTTGCTTTTATTTGCATTTTAAATTTATGCAAATAATAGATTATGAGTTATTTAAGTGAAATTCAGTGAAAATTAGTGCTAATAAAGTGTTCCCAGCGGGATCACATTAACAAAAGACAAACCCTTGATAGTTAAGACTTTCAAGGGTTTTTTGTTTTTCGGGTTGGGGTAAATATTGACTTCATATTCTAATAATGATGGGTCAATAAACTTTTTATTGACTCATTATTTTTAAAAATTTTTAAAATGATGGCGTTTGAGCTAAATTTTAGTTGTTATAGAAAATTCTTAATAGACTTTAATATCCTTTAAAGGTAAAACTCTAATTTATCATAGGTGTTGATTTTTTTTAATGACAACAATCCATTTTGAATTTGAAGTCTTCTGATCTTAACCTCTTTCTTAGTTTCTAAATAGGTTTCTGAAGCAATTTCCTTTAACAGTTCAATCCCCGGTTTAGTATTTTCAATTGGTCCATTGGAGTATTTCCAAGTCATATAAACTATTGCCCTTTCTTCTTTGCGCGGTTTCCCTCCAGTCTTTCTTGTTTTCTCATTTTTTATACTCTTAACACACAATTTTTGTTGATCCTGTAATTTTTTTAATATTTTTATGGCAACAAGTTCTAAATCTTCAACGTAATCATGACTACAAACAAATAAAACCGCAGCAAAAGTGTGCTGCTTCTTTTCAAAATGAGATTTCCATCTTTGTATAAGTTTGTTTTCGGATGTGCGACCAATATAAATTTCAATTTCGTTCATTTTAAAGGATTTGTTGTGCAAGGGTCTAAGCCCATGAATACACATTATTGTCCTTTGAATTGCATCTTTTGCTCTAATTCTTTTTAAATAATTTGGTGAGTTTTTAATTGAAAGGTTTACAAATTTATCCCTATGTGCTTTTACCTCCATAAAATTCATGTCACTGCTTCTTAAAACCTTTGTCGATTTACTCATTTAATTACTATTAGAAGATACACAATATCCAAATTTATGATTTACAAGATTCTTATTTATGCTTTTATTTTTTTTTAATAATTCTTATTTTTTTAATACCTTTAATTGGTTTTAAATGAAATTAATAAATTGTATTTCTTTCGTTTTTATTCTTGTTATTTCAATACAATTCTATTTTCTATAATGTTCATATTTTCAACAAGTTATGCTTTTTTATGTGCTTGAAAATCCTTACCTTAGCAAAGGGATGTATATCCACTATTGCTAAAGGGATATTTATTAAGGGTTTTCATTACATTTGAAAC
>CANFHJ010000040.1 GCA_947446605.1 Bacteroidota bacterium
ATGGAAAGAAAAATACGGTGGCATTATCCTAGAACAATTGAAAAAACTGGGAGCTAGCTGCGATTGGGATCGAACCAGGTTTACCATGGAACCTAAGTTGAGTGAAGCGGTTATTGATGTATTTATTGACCTATACAATAAAGGTTTAATTTACCGTGGTTTACGCATGGTAAATTGGGATCCGCAAGGTAAAACAGCCTTGAGTGATGAGGAGGTAATTCACAAAGAGGTTCAATCTAAATTATACTATATTAATTACTTTATGGCCGACGGCAGTGGTGATTTTGTTAGCATTGCTACTACGCGTCCAGAAACCATTTTAGCAGATGTAGCCATTTGTGTTAACCCAAGTGATGAACGCTTTAAAGCGATAGTTGGCAAAAAAGTTTTGGTGCCATTTTTAAATAGAGAAATTCCTGTGATTGCTGATGATTATGTGGCAATGGATTTTGGAACAGGTTGTTTAAAAGTAACCCCTGCGCATGATGTAAACGATTATGCATTGGGTCAGAAATACAATTTGCCTGTAATAGATATTTTAACGGAAGAAGGATTTTTAAATGCCGAAGCCCAAGATGCACGCTATATTGGCAAAGATCGTTTTGCGGTTAGGAAACAAATTGCCATTGATTTAGAAGAGGCAGGACATATCCTTAAAATTGAAGAATATAAAAACCAAGTAGGTACCAGTGAACGAACAGGTGCAGTAATTGAGCCACGTTTGAGTTTACAATGGTGGGTGGATATGAAAAAATTCATGGCTAAAAATCCACAAGTTTTGGATGCAGTTATGAATGATGAAATACAATTTCATCCTGCTAAAATGAAAAACACTTACCGCCATTGGTTGGAAAATATCAAGGACTGGTGCATTAGCCGTCAGCTTTGGTGGGGACAACGCATTCCAGCCTGGTACGATGAAAAGGGGCAGTTTGTTGCAGTTGCCAAAACATTGGAAGAAGCCATTCAAATTGCACAGGCTGCAAATGGACAGAAGCCAATTACACTTCACCAAGATGAAGATGTTTTAGATACTTGGTTTAGTTCATGGTTATGGCCTATTTCTGTGTTTGACGGATTTGAAAATCCAGAGAATGAAGATATCAAACATTTTTATCCTACCAATGATTTGGTAACAGCACCCGAGATTATGTTTTTTTGGGTTGCTCGTATGATTATGGCTGGCTATGAATGGAGAGGGGAGAAGCCTTTTAGCAATGTTTATTATACCGGTATTGTGCGCGATAAACAGCGCAGAAAAATGAGTAAATCTTTGGGTAATTCTCCAGATCCATTGGATTTAATTGCACAATTTGGTGCCGATGGTGTGCGCATGGGTATGTTACTTTGTTCTCCTGCTGGTAATGATATTTTGTATGATGATAGTCAGGTTGAACAAGGTAGAAATTTTGCCAATAAAATATGGAATGCATTTAGGTTGGTAAAGGGATGGGAAGTAAAACCGGATAGTGAGTTTTCTGCTGAAATTTTAGCGGCCAATCAATTGAGTGCCGATTGGTTTGCGGGGCGTTTATATGCCGCATTACTTGATATTGAAGAGAAGTACAAAGGATATAGATTGAGTGAGGCTTTGATGAGTATTTATAAACTCATTTGGGACGATTATTGTGCTTGGTATTTAGAAATGGTGAAACCTGCTTTTGGCGATCCAATGAATGAAACGGCTTTTCAAACAACGATTCATTTCTTTGAAGAGTTGATGAAATTGTTGCATCCATTTATGCCATTTATTACCGAAGAAATTTGGCAAAATATTGGATCACGCAAGGATGGTGAGTCAATTTGTATTGCATCCTATCCTTTGCCAAGTGGAGCTGCAGCACCTGATTTATCAAGGGTGTTTGAAACCATTCAACAAATACGAAATATAAGAAATGCAAAAGGCATGAGTCCTAAAGAAGCCTTAGCAATTTCAATAAAAGCCAAGGATGAAAGTTTATATGCACCCTATTTCTTCTTAATTCAAAAATTGGCCAATGTGTCTAACATTAATTTTGTGAATGCACAGCCTGAAGGTTCAACCTTATTGCCTGTTGATACGGATGAGGTTTTTGTAGTATTGAATTTGGTAATTGATGCTGCTGCCGAAAAAGAAAAAATGGAAAAAGAAATTTCTTATTTGGAAGGCTTTATGAAATCTGTAGATGCCAAATTGAGCAATGAAAAATTTGTGGCCAATGCCAAACCGGAATTGGTTGAAAAGGAGCGTCAGAAAAGAGCTGATGCCGAAACAAAGATTGCTGTTTTAAAGAAAAGTTTAGGCTTATAAAAAAGAAATTGCAAGCATGAATAAATAGTTTTTCATGCTTGCAATTCCATTAAAATTCCAAATTCATTCCATCAAAAGTTCCGCTGCTCATAAGAAGCAGGTTTTCGTTTCCGGAATAATGTTCGCATATAAAGGCGCGTAATTCATTTTTGTCGGTAAATACTTTTACGCCATCACCAAAACCATTGGCCACTTCTTCAATTTCCAGCATAGGCATTTTCTTGACTTCTAAAGCATGTTTACTGAAAAGTACAGCGCGAATATCTGCTTTGTCTAATGTGTTGGCATAATGCGGTAAAAACTCTTTATTAAGGCTGCTATAGGTGTGGAGTTCATAGGCCGCAATTAATTTTCTATTTGGATACAATTCTCTTACGGCATTTACTGTAGCACTTAATTTAGAAGGTGCATGTGCAAAGTCTCTAATGACAAGGCTTTCGGGTGTTTCTTTGATTGTTTCTAAGCGCTTAGCAGTTCCTTTAAACGATTGAATGGCCTCATAAAATTGTGCTTGGTTCAAACCGGCTTTTAAGCAAGCATGTTTAGCAGCCATCATATTTTGTAAATTGTGGCTTCCAAAAAATGAAAGTGTTATTGGTTTTTCTGTTTTTGTAATCTCAACAGGCAAAATAAACCTACCATTTTCTACAGAAAAAGTAGGGGTGGTATAGGCAATTTTTTCACAAACGGTTTCGGTTCGATCCAATAAATTTTTCAGTTCTGGATCTGATGCGCAATAGATAATTGATCCGTTTGCAGGAATATCTTTTGCGAATTTTTCGAACTGCCACAGGTAATTTTCGAAGGTTGGAAATACATTGATATGGTCCCAAGCAATGCCTGTAATTATGCCAATATTGGCTTGGTATACATGGAATTTTGGTCGTAAATCTATGGCAGATGTTAGGTACTCATCTCCCTCAAAAACCGCTAGTTTAGAGGTGTTGCTAAATCCTACCATGGTTTCAAAACCTTCTAATTGCGATCCAACTAAATAATCAAATTCAAGGTGGTGGTAATTGAGTACATGTAAAATCATTGCAGTGGTAGTGGTTTTACCATGACTGCCTCCTACAACAATTCTTAGTTTGTCTTTGGTTTGTTCGTACATGAACTCTGGAAAAGAATAAATTTTCAATCCCAATTCTTGCGCACGAATTAATTCTGGATTGTCTTTTCGTGCATGCATGCCTAAAATAATGGCATCAATGTCTGTTGTAATTAATTCGGGCTGCCAACCAAACTTGCTTGGTAGAATGTTGTATTTAGCTAGTCGCGATAAGGCAGGTTCGTAAATTTCATCGTCGGTACCTGTAACTTTATATCCTTTTTTATGCAAGGCAATGGCCATGTTGTGCATTACTGCACCACCAATAGAAATAAAATGAATGTTCATTTCGTGATTTTAAGATTGAGAACTATTTGAGTTGGAATTTGAGCGGCAAAGTAAATTTAACCGTAACATTTTTATTGTTTTGTCGGCCGGGTTTCCAATTAGGCATTAGGTTAACCACCCTTATGGCTTCATTTACAAAAAGTGGCTCAGCTTGGTTTACGCAATAGATATCAGAAATGCTCCCATCTGAGTTTACTAGAAAGGTTAAAATAACTCTTCCTTCAATTCCTTTTTCCCTCATTTTTGCAGGGTATTGAATGGTTTTAGAAAGAAATTTATACATTTCATCCATGCCACCTGGGTATTCTGGCATTTGCTCTGCAAAGGTTAAAACTTCTTCTTTATTGGTTAAAGAATCTGTATTTGAATTTTGTGCTTTTGTAATGTTTCCAAAACAGAAAACAAAAGCCAATAAAAGGAGATATTTATACATGCGGAATTAATTTAATTTGAAAACAACAGGTAAGGTATAATAGCAATTTACTGGTCGGCCATTTTGCTTGGCAGGTGTCCAAGCTGGCATTAATTGAATAATTCTTTTGGCTTCTTCCTCTAAGCCATATCCGATGCTTTTTGTGAGCAGTACGATGTTGAATATTTTGCCTTCCTTTGAAATGGCAAAACGATATACCACGCGGCCTTGAATGTTATTTTCAATGGCTATAGGCGGATATTTTAGATTATTAGCTAAAAACTTATACATAGCATCCTCACCTCCCTTGAACTCTGGCATTTGCTCGGCTTCTAAAAATATTTCATTACTGTCTTTAGAATAGCTTTCCTCTACTAAATATTCTCCTGGATCAACAATTGTTCCTTCAATAACAGTAGTATCTTGTTTTTTATTTTGAGCATTTGCTAGGTTAGGAGCCATGTATAAAATGCCAATCAAGATTGCTGCATATATTGCTTTATTGTTGCTATGTTTCATTGGTAACAAGTTTAGGAAATAATTCTGCGTTTTAAATGAAAAAGCAAAAATATTTTATTCGTTGGGTGTTTTTTGAAATTATGTTAAACTTGTTGCATGGAATTATTTACAATTGACACAGGTTTTTTTAAGTTAGATGGTGGTGCTATGTTTGGTGTGGTGCCTAAAAGTATTTGGCATAAATTGAATCCAGCCGACGATAATAACTTAATAAAAATGGCCATGCGTTGTTTACTGATTCAAGATGGGAAACGTTTGATTTTAATAGACAATGGGATTGGCAATAAGCAAGATGATAAATTCTTTGGTCATTACTACCTGCATGGAGAAGATACGCTAGAGAAATCATTGAACAAACATGGTTTTACAAAAGCAGATATCACAGATATGGTGCTTACACATTTGCATTTTGATCATTGCGGTGGGGGTATAGAATGGAATTCGGATCGAACCAACTTTAAAACCAGTTTTCCAAACGCAAGCTATTGGATTGCGGAGGCACATTGGAATGAAAGTTTACATCCTAATGCGAGAGAAAAAGCAAGTTTCTTGCGCGATAATATTATTCCTATGCAGGAAAGTGGTCAGTTGAAATTATTGAAAGAAGGAGCCTTGTTTCACCCTTCCATTGATTTAATTTATTCAATGGGTCATACCATGCAAATGATGTTACCCATTATTCCATACAAAGGTAAGCGCGTAATTTATTTGGCAGATGCAATTCCTAGTCAGGCCCACCTCCCAATACCTTATGTTATGGGTTACGACGTGAGACCATTAGAGGCAATGAAAGAGAAAACTGCCATTCTTCAAAAAGCAGTAGAGCTAGGAGATATTTTGTATTTTGAGCACGATCCTTTTAACGAAGCATGCACAGTTCAACAAACAGAAAAAGGGATACGATTATTGGAACAGGTTAAACTTTCTCATTGGAAGTTTTAAATTTCTTTAGTAGTTAATCAATCCCAATTTCATCTACAAAAATATAAGCATCCTCGCCCGCACTTAAATGCCAGCTTGGAAGTTTGCCATAATTAATGGCACGAATCTTAATGTATTTTGCTTGTATTGGATTGTTAAGTTGCAAGCTAATTTTTTGAATAATTCCTTTTTCTTTTTCTGCAGGTATTTGGTGGGTGGCCGAACCAATAAGTGTATAAGTAATGCCATCCATGGAGCTGTAGAATTCAACTTTTTGTGGCATCATAATCCAAGCACCTTGGTCTTGAATAAAATTACCATAGCAATTGTGAATGGTTTCTGTTTTTTGGAATTTTAATACGGCTTCAAAGTCTTGTGATTGGTAACCTTGCCAAGCACCTTTGCGCCAATCTATTTCACCATTAATTCCATCTATTAAGCCTTCAGCGCCTCCAGCAGTGTATTGTTTGTTATATGTGCTGTTTAATTGGATCGACCAATTGTTTGCTCTTTTATAAAACCGGCCATTGGAAATTAAGCTCATTTTATTTTCACCCAAATCTATTTCTGAATAAGCCGCAACATGACAACTATTTTTGATATAAAATGGTTTTTTGTATTCCTGAATCGCCATTGGGTTAGAAATGTTGCTTAGGACACTGTAATAGATTTTACTTTTATCTCTTGTTTCTTGGTTGTTAAAATTTGGATAAAGTGTAATTAATAAACTGTCGTTAAAAGTTCTTGAGGCCGCCTGAATAATAGGGGAGGGAAGCAGCCCAGCATTGTTTGGATCTATTTCATAACTAAATTTAGGTTCGGCAAAAGGCTTTTCTGAACAATAAAAATTGATGGTTTTTGTTATACTGCTTACTTCGTTTGGAAACAATGTAAAGTGATTGATTCCAAAACCTGGTTCATTTTGTATGACGTCTGCTGTTGTATTTACAAAAGGTGTATTTTCACTTTTATTTGTATAGTTTAAACTTACTTGTTGACCCGAAGCAATGATGTTTACCTTACTGAAAATGGGTGAGCCTATTTGATAATTATCTGTGCCCGGCGTAACTGGATACAATCCCATAGCACTAAAAACATACCAAGCACTCATTTGTCCGCAATCTTCATTTCCGGCTAAACCATCAGGGGCATTGTGGTACATTTCTTTTAATATTTGTTGCACCCTGGCCTGAGTTTTATGAGGCTTACCAACGTAGTTGTACAAATATGCCATATGGTGACTGGGTTCATTTCCATGCGCGTATTGTCCAATTAATCCGCTGATATCGGCTTGAATTCTTCCGGTGGTGGCACTTTCCGTTTCAAATAATTCATCCAATTTTTTCTCAAAGGCCAATGGTCCGCCCATGGCATCAATTAAACCCGAAATGTCTTGCGGCACAAAGAAGGTATACTGCCAAGCGTTTGCTTCTGTATAATTGTTATTTACTTCCTTAGGATTAAAAGGTTCGTACCAACCTCCATTCATACGAGGTTGCATAAAACCAGTTTTTGGATTGAAAACATTTTGCCAATTTTTAGTTTCAAATAAAGTTTCATGCAATACCCCTTGGTATTTATTGGTGTCGTTACACATTTGGTAAATTTGTCTTAAACACCAATGGTTGTAGGCATATTCAAGTGTTTTGCTTACACTTTCGTGTTCGTCTTCCACGCTTAAATATCCTTTACTTTCAAACATTGGTTCGCCAAATTTTGGATAGGCAACGGTTTTTTCACTTGCTTCAACAGTTAATGATTTATTGAAATTTGTATTGCCTTTAGCCATTGCGTCTGCAATTACACTAACGGAGTGATAGGCAATCATACAATTTGTTTCATTGCTACTTAACTCCCACATTGGCATCCGACCAATATGCTGGTATTGGGCTAAAAATGTTTTGATAAAATCTACATTTCTTTCCCTTTGAACAATATTGAATAGGGGATGTAATGCGCGGAAAGTGTCCCATAAACTAAAGACTGTATAATAATTAAATCCATCGGTTTGGTGTATTTTGAAATCCCTGCCTAGGTATCTTCCATCTATATCATTTGCAATACTTGGGTGAATAAAGCAATGGTATAAGGCGGTATAGAAAATGGTATTTTGTTCTTTGGTTCCGCCTAGGACTTCAATTTTTGAAAGCTCTTTATTCCAACAAATTTCTGCTGCTGTTCTTGTTGCCATAAAATTCCAATCAGGCAATTCGGTTGACATGTTTTTTTCGGCACCGGCTTCATCAACTTGGCTGATTGCTACTTTTACCTCAATGCTTTCGCCTTTTTTTACTTTGAATGTAAAAGATGCTGCTTCGCTTTTACTTATATTATTTGTGTCGGTAAATTGTTGGATTGTTCTGCTGGTGAAGTCTTTTGAAAAATCTATTTTATAATATACTAATTGGTTCTCTGCCCATGCATAGCTTCTTCTATAGCCATTAATACTATGGCCATTTAAAACATTTATTTTTCCATCCAATAATTTGTCTCTATGGTTTAAATCTAAAACAACGGAATAGATACCTGCTTTTTTAAATGTGTAACGGTGATAGCCAACGCGTGTACTTGCAGTTAATTCAACATCAATTTGATCGTCGTCAAGGCTTACTTTGTAATAGCCTGCTTTTGCAATTTCATTTTGGTGGGAAAATTTTGAAGAATATTTTTGTTTGTCAAAATCACCTTTCCCAGCCATTGGCATTAACATAATATCGCCATAATCTGAGCAACCTGTTCCGCTAAGGTGTGTGTGGGAAAATCCATAGATTGTTGAATCTGAATAATGGTAGCCACTACAACCATCCCAACTTCCATCAATTCTAGTATCTGGTCCAACTTGTACCATTCCAAAAGGTAAAACTGGTCCAGGGAAAGTATGACCGTGACCGCCAGTACCAATAAATGGATTAACGAAATTGGAATAATTAGTTTGAGAGAAAGAAAGTATCGGTATGATGATGGCGAGAATAAATGTTTTGAAATGGGTTGACATTTGGATGTTTTTGTTTGTTCGAATTTACTAAAAAATAACAATCAACCCTTCGAGGGCTTTAGCCCTCGAAGGGTTGATTGTTATAAATTGTGGATTTTTGTATGTGTTTTTGAATATTTTCCTGTTTTTAAGATACTATTTTTGATAGTTATTTTTTTATAAAATCCTGTAAAATAAGTATTTAATTAATAAAGCACATCTTTTTTAGACCAATTCTATTTAAGACTTCGAGGGTGCCACCCTCGTGACTTATAATTTAAAATTACTTTTTACATTTTTGAAAATGCAAAATTTAGAATCTCTTGAAATGGGTAACTTTTACCATATTTTTAATCGGGGTGTTAATAAAGAAAATATCTTTAAAAATCCTGGTAACTACACCTATTTTCTTTCAAAATACTATCAATATATTTCACCAGTGGCTGACACTTTTGCCTATTGTTTATTGAGAAATCATTTTCATTTTTTGATTCGAATAAAGAAAGAGATTATTGTAAATGGTGATTCAGCTGTTTTTGCCGACTGGAACCACAAAGAAAAATTAGCGTATATAAGCCAACAGTTTTCACATTTATTTAATTGTTATGCCCAAGCAATTAATAAGCAAAATTTAAGAACGGGTGGATTATTTCAACATAGATTCAAGAGGGTTTTAGTGAAGGATGAATTCCAGTTCGATAATTTAATTTGGTATATTCATTCAAACGCATTAAAACATCGATTTGTAAAAGAATTTAACCATTATCCCTATTCATCTTACCCAATATTGATTGGTAGAAATGATACTTGGTTAATGAAGGATGAATTGTTTAATAAGTTTGGCGGAAGAGTTGAATTTATAGCATATCATTTGCAGCAACAGAAATATTACAAGGCATTGGCAAATTTTGATGAAACTTATGAAAGTTTTGCAAGCACTTAGGACAAGTTAATCTCTATTCCTTTTATATAAGATAAAACCAAATTCAATTGCTCTTCTTTTGATAAAAAAGAATTGTCAATTTCAATGGCATCCTCTGCTTTCATTAAGGGACTATCTGCCCGATTACAATCAATATAGTCGCGTTTTTCTAAATTGGCTAAAACCTCATCAAAGCTGGTATCCTGAGCTTTTTCTATTAATTCATCCAATCGCCTTTGGGCTCTTATTTTTGGGTCGGCGGTGATGAATAATTTTAGTTCGGCATCTGGGAAAACTACGGTTCCTATATCTCTACCATCCATAACAATTCCCTTGTTTTGACCCAAGGCTTGTTGTTGTTTGACTAAAAATTTCCTGACATCACTTTGCGAACTGACATCACTTACTGCGCTTGCTACACGAGGGTTGATACGAATTTCATTTTCAACGTTTTCACCATTTAACAATGTGATTTGTGTTTGGGTTATTTCGTTGAAGCCAAAGGCTATTTTTATTTGAGGTAAACAATAGCTCACCATTTCATTGTGGTGAAAATCTATTTGATTTTGAATTAAATACAGGGTAACAGCACGATACATTGCACCTGTATCTACGTAATGGTAGTTAAGTGTCTCTGCTAATTGCCGAGCCAAGGTGCTTTTACCACAACTCGAATAACCGTCTATTGCTATGATGATTTTTTTCAAGGAGTAATACTTTTAGATTTTTTGAAATCATCTAACCTAGTTATGATGGTAAATGCATTGGTGTTTTGGCCTGGCATATATCCTCCGTTTCCATACGAAAATTGGAATCGGTTCAGCCTAATTCCAAAGCCCCATGAAAACCCATTAAATCCTCTAATATTGCTTAAGGCCATCTCTCTTTGTCGTAAGGCATTATAGCCAAATCTAATGTTTAAGGTACGACCCAAAATCATTTCTGTGTTAATGACTAAATGACTCATGGCTTTTTGCATGATGGTAAAGTCTTCTTGGATGGGCTGACCAGTTTCGAGGCTTATTTGTTGGCGACTTCTTATTTGATAAAGTAATTGACCTGGGTTTTGCAGGTTTTGTGCTATTACACTAATGCGGAATGGGTTGTGTTCGAATTTTTTTGAAAACCCAATTTGAAGATTATTGGGAATTGATTCGTAATTTCCGTTGGTGTAAGATTTAAATTGTGTGCCAATATTGCTTACAACTGCCGTTACAGCCATTAATTTGTCTTGGCTGATCCAAGTGCTCCCAAGGTCTATAGCCATGCCGTATGAGTTGTAGGTTTCCAGGTTTGAATTGATAAATTTCAATGTTAATCCATATTGAAATTGCTTATAGGTTCGAGCCGCACTCGCATGAAAATTATATTCGCCAGCAGTAAATGTTCCTAAAATCTGTCCGTCTGGGGCTGTTTTGGTGAAACTCCCATAATTTAGATATTGAATTCCTGCTGCAAAACTTGTATGCAAACTGTCTGAATGCCACCCGTAATTGGCTTCTCCAGCGCTAATATCGGCAAAATAATTAACAAAGTTTAGCCCAATTTGGTGTTGGTTGGATTTATTTAATAGGGAAGGATTCTGACTTATTAAATTTATGTCGGCATCTGGTGTAGCAATAGCATTACCGCCTAGTGCTGCAATTCTGGCATTAGGAGAAACATATAGAAACCTGTATGTTCCCATTCCGCCTAATTGAGCAAAAATTATTTTACTCAGCATGAAAAAAAGTAAAGCTATTTTTATCCTCATGAACTTGTCAAAAATATACTTTTCAACGAAATTTCTATGACCAAAATTGCAGGAGTTGATGTAATGTTTGGACAATTTGACATATAAAGTCATATGGAACAAGATTTGAGTTGCTCAGGTAAAAATATTCATAAATTATGGCAAGTAAAGGTAATATCAGCGTTCACACAGAGAACATTTTCCCAATTATTAAGAAATTCCTCTATTCCGATCACGAAATCTTTTTACGTGAATTGGTTAGTAATTCAGTAGATGCAACCCAAAAATTAAAAACGCTTTCTAGCAGTGGCGAAGCCAAAGGTGAATTGGGCGATTTGAAAATCACCGTTAAACTAGACAAAGAAGCCAAAACCTTGCATATTATTGATAAAGGTATTGGTATGACCGAAGAAGAGGTTGGAAAATATATTAACCAATTGGCTTTTAGCAGTGCAGAAGAATTCTTAGAAAAATACAAAGAAAAAGGCGCGCAAGTTATTGGGCATTTTGGTTTAGGATTTTATTCAGCTTTTATGGTTTCTCAAAAGGTAGAATTAATTACTAAATCCTACAAAGAAGGATCAGAAGCGGTAAAATGGAGCTGCGATGGAAGTACACAATTTGAAATTTCTCCTTCAGATAAAACCGAAAGAGGAACTGAAGTAATTTTGTATTTGGCAGAAGATTCATTGGAATTCAATGATGATTTTAAAATCAAAGGTATTCTTGAAAAATATTGCAAGTTCTTACCTGTTGAAATTGAATTTGAAGAAAAGGTATTAAACAATCCATCTCCATTATGGACAAAAGCGCCTTCAGAATGCAGCAAAGAAGATTATGAGGCTTTTTATAAAGAACTTTATCCATTTAGTGAAACCCCTCTTTTCTGGATTCATTTGAATGTAGATTATCCATTTAAATTAACAGGAATTTTATACTTCCCTAAAATAAAAAATGAGTTCGAACCAACCCGTAATAAAATTCAATTATACAGCAACCAAGTATTTGTTACAGATAGCGTTCAAGACATTGTACCAGAATTTTTAATGTTGTTACACGGTGTAATTGATTCACCAGATATTCCATTAAATGTTAGTAGAAGTTATTTGCAAAGTGATGCAAATGTGAAGAAAATTAATAGCCATATTACAAAGAAGGTGGCTGATAAATTAGAAGAGATTTTTAAACAAGACAGAGTTGAATATAATAACAAATGGGAAAGCGTTGGAACCTTTGTTAAATATGGTATGATCAGCGAAGAGAAATTCTATGAACGTGCTACCAAATTCTGTTTGTTACAAAATAAAACAAACGACTTTTTTACCATCGAAGAATACAAAGAAAAGGTTGGTTCGACCCAAACCGATAAGGATAACAAAGTAGTGTTTTTATATAGCAATGATTTGGTTGCACAGGATAGTTTTATTCAGGCAATTGAAAAACGTGGCTATGATGTAATGAAAATGGATGGTGTTTTGGATAACCATTTTATTAGCAATTTAGAGCATAAATTTGAGGGTGTAACCTGGAAGCGCGTTGATAGCGATAGCATAGATAAATTGATTGATAAAGACGTTAAAAAAGAAAGTGTACTAAGCGAAGCTGATCAAAACGCATTGAAAGATATTTTTGAAAAGGATTATACCAATGTGGGGCAATTTAAATTTGCAACAGAAGCATTATCACCAGATGATTCTTTTCTAACGCTTGTAAAACCAGAGTGGGAGCGCAGAATGAAAGAAATGCAAAAAATGCAAGGTATGGGCATGGATATTTTTGGAAGTATGCCAGATTCTTACCAGGTAGTAATTAATACCAATCACGCCTTAAGTGTTAAATTAAGTAAAATGGCTGAAGGTGATAACAAAAAACAATTAATAGACCAAGCATTTGATTTAGCTCGTTTATCTCAAAATCTATTGCAAGGTGAGGCATTAACAAAGTTTATTCAAAGGAATACCAAAGACTTAGTATAAAATTTTCCTGCTATTATCAAGGCCAAATGAATTTTCATTTGGCCTTTTTTTTGTTTTTAAACTTTGTGAATGGGATTGTTATGGTTCATACTGGGAAACAAAGCCTTTAGGGTCTATTCGTAATTAACTGATAATTAAAGCTTTGAATATTTGGAATAATATTGGTAATGCACTTTCATTATTTCAAATTATGAATAAATTATTATTGGCTACTTTTTCATTGATTTTTATACTTACATCATGTGAGAAATCAATGGTAAACCAACTTCAAGATTCAAAAATTGAAGAGGTAAGCGCACAGAAAATGAGCCAAATTAAAGTTCCGATAGGATTTAATTGGGAAACATCAAGAAATGTAAGTTTGAAAATAAGTAGTTCCGATTCACGTTTTGGATCTAGCCTACACAAGTTAATTGTATACAGTGCCGATCCAAACCAAGGTGGCGTAAAATTGCTTGAAGGTTCAATATCATTAAGCACTGAATTTTTGGCAAATGTTTCAATTGCAAATTCTATCAAATCATTGTTTTTGGTAAAAGTTGCCCCGAACCAATCTAAATTAATGGAAACTATAGTAATTGAAAATAATACAGTGCAAACAAATATTAGCGTATTAGCTCCAACAAAACTTAACAAAGAAGCTGGACCTGATTGTTCAACAGGATGCAACACTACTTATAGTTTAACTGGAGGCGCAACTTATACTGCAAGTGCTGGAACGGTTTGTATTTCTAATTCAAATATAAATGGAAACTTAATTGTGGCAAATGGCGCTACAGTTAGAATTTGTGGCAATGGAAATATAGGTAATATCACATTAGCAAGTGGAGCAAGCCTTATTTTTACAAATAATGCGAATGTAAATATCACCCAAAATTTTACCAGCAATGGAACGGTTTCAAATTATGGTACAATGAGATTTTATCAAAATTTGGTAGTTAATACCGGTTCCTTTACCAACAATGGTGACCTTACAGTATTAAATGATATGACTACAAATCAAGGAGCATCACTTATAAATAATGCTTCGTTTACTGTAAACAATAACCACAAAACTGATAAAGGAAGTACAACAAATAATTGCTATTTTTTGGTAAAGAAGGAACTTAAATTAATTGGATTAAGTGCTAGCTATCCTGTGTTTTTTAATAATGGCTATTTAACTGTTGATGACAATTCTATTATCAATAATGCTACTGCCATGACATTGCCTGCTGGGTCAATGTTTAAAACAAAATCTATTGATTTTCAAAATGGCAAAATAATTGGAAGCAGCGGATCGGGTTCGGCAAATAGTATTATTAAAATTAGTAATGGAGGGTCTATTAATGCAGCAGCACAAATTAGTGGTTTGGTTCAAATTTGTACCAATATTTCATTGCCTTCTGGTTTGTTAACTGCTGGTGCTTCTGCTGGTTGTAATGTTTATATTCCTACTTCGGAATGTAACCCAGATGGAAATGGTTCGGCACCAATTTTAGATGACGATAAGGATGGTGTTTGTGATGATAACGATGATTATCCGCATGATTGTAACAAAGCTTATAAGAATACTTGTGGAACTTCAACCGTTGCATTTGAAGACCTATTCCCTTACAAGGGTGATTACGATTTAAATGATGTTGTAATTAGTTATACCTATAATGTAATTACCAATTCGTCCAATAAGGTTGTAAGCGTTGAAGCAGCTTATCAATTACGTGCAACTGGAGGTCATTTTGAAAACGGTTTTGGCGTTCAATTTCCAATCAGCAGAAGCCAAGTTAATGGTTTAACTGGTGCAAGCTTAGAAGCTGGTCAAACTAAAGCCGTATTGATATTATTTACAAACATGCACAATGAAATGGCAGAATGGAACACATTCCCTAGTCAGGCCGCATTGCCATCTACCAATTACCAAGTTGCTTTTAATGTAAGTGGCGCACCTAGTTTAGAAACTTTCGGATTAGGTTCATTTAATCCGTTTATATGGAATGGCTCTGTGGGATTTGGTCGTGGTTATGAGGTACACCTACCTGGTAAATTGCCTACAGATTTAGCTAATACTGCCCTTTTTGGAACCGGAGATGATGCCAGCTCGCTTGGGACTAACAACACGTATATAAGTAAAAATGGGAATTATCCTTGGGCAATAAATATTCCAGCTACTTTTAATTATCCAATTGAAAATGCAGATATCAATTTAGCTTATTTGAAATTTGCTACTTGGGTAAGCAGTGGTGGTAATCTTTATAAAGATTGGTATTCAACTGGAAACAACTATAGAAATGAAGCCTTCATTTATTAAATAAATATTTTTTGATTTTGCAAAAAACAACCCGGTCATACAATGTATGCCGGGTTATTTTTTTATAAGTTATTAAGTTTTTTTTGTTAACATTAACCTTCTAATTCAATAAGCTCTTCCATTACACCTTCCATTTCTTTTTCGAGGTGAACCAATGCTTTTTTCTCGGCTTCATAGAAGCTTGTTAATTCTGCAATTTTTTTGGCATCATTGATGTTTTCTGACAATGTAAAAGCAATTTCCAATTCCGCTAATTTGGTTTTGGTATTTTTAACTTTTGTTTCGTATTCGTCAAATTGTTTGCGCAATCCTTGAATGTAGTTGTTGCTAACTTTAGCGTTTTTAGCTGGTGTTGGTTCGGCAATAGGTTCAATATTTTTTTGTTTTTTAACCTCTGGCTTGCTTGTCTGTTGCAATTTTATTTGCTCATCTCTTTTTGCTTTCCAAAACTCCCACTCATTAAAGGTACCGGGGTATTCTTTGATTTGTTCATCTTCAATCCACCATATTTTATTGGCAATTTCGGTTACAAAATACCTATCATGGCTTACTACAATAAATGTACCTTCATACTTTTGTAAGGATTGTATCAAAATATTGATACTGCGCATGTCCAAGTGATTGGTAGGCTCATCCAGAATAAGGAAGTTGGCTTCGGTTAAAAGTGTTTTAGCCAATGCTACACGTGCTTTTTCACCACCACTTAATACTTTTATTTTCTTAAATACTTCATCTCCCGCAAACAAAAAACAACCCAAAACAGTTCTTAATTCCATCTCGGTTCTGTCTGTAGCAAAATTGGATAGTTCTTCTAAAATCTCATACGACATATTAAGAGACTCTAATTGGTGCTGGGCATAAAATGCTTTTCTTACATTATGTCCCAATACAATTTCACCTTCATAGGTATCGGTTTGAGCCAATAGTCTTAGAATGGTTGATTTTCCTTTGCCATTGGCACCTATTAGCGCAATTTTATCCCCTTTTTCTATGCGGGCATCTGTATGGTTAATAATTCTAACGCCAGGATAGTTTTTGCTTACATTATGGAATTCTGCCAAATTTCTACCTGGTTGAACGCCCACACGGAATTGAATATTAATTTCTCTGTTATCGTCGTCTGGTGCTTCAATGCGTTCTATTCTGTCTAACATTTTAACACGACTCTGAGC
>CANFHJ010000041.1 GCA_947446605.1 Bacteroidota bacterium
GTAAGCACAAATAATTCTTCTTGAATTGGTTCAATTTTGCGGTAGTCGAGCGCATCTATTGTGTCTAAAAAAGTACGTAAAACACTGGTAGATTTTGCTTCGCCATTAATGTTGCCATAGCCTTTGCTGCTTACCAAAACACCTTCTATTTGCAGCATAGAATAATTTACTGCATAAACATTCCAAACCAATTCTCCTTCAGCGTTTGGTTCTTTCACCAAAGCTACACCAACACCATCCAAACTTTCTTCTTGAATATCTTTTAACATACTACAAAATTAATGGCTTGTTTGTTACCTGCAATTATTTCTTTTTGCTTCGGTTCGAACCTAACGCTGTTGCCGCAAAAAATCTGCATAACAATTTCGGATGGCTAAAACCAAATCGTAATCGTTGGAATTGAGAACAAAATAGTTGGGAAGGTTGCAATATTTCTTAAGTTCCATTACCCGCTCTGCTTTAATTCCAGTTGCTCTTGTAACAAGATCATCGGTGTATTTAGAATCCACCAATTCTTGCTCACGGTAGAGAATAATAAGGCGTTCTAGTTTTAAATATTGTTGCAATTGAGAATTGCTACTTGCAAATAAATCGGTAACCATAGAGCCAGAGCTGCCGTTTATCCAAGAACCCATGTGCGCATAATCATTTAGGAGGGGCGAGGTTCTTAAAATTATTGCGGCTTGCCTTGCCACACTATCGCGTTTCCTTTTGTTATAATTTACCTCGGCCTGTTTAAGCCTATAGGTAGTTGGCTTCATTCTCACGCGAATGGGGTCGCTTAAATTATTTTGCACATATTTCTTAACGGGCAACAAATAGTTTTGGTAGCCAATTACAGAAAACACCAAAGTGTCGTTTTCATTTACTTGAATGCCAAATGCACCATATCTATTAGATATATAGCGTTCGCCAGTAGGCTTCTTTAATATATTGGCAAGCGGAATGGTATTGTTGGTATCTGCACCAATTACATATCCTCTTAGCAAAAGGGTGGTATTTTGCACAGTTTGTCCTTGCAATTTGCCAAATAGGGCAATTCCAATTAAAAACATGCTTAAATTTCTTGTGATACTCACCAAGTGCAAATAAATAGGTTCATAGGCAACAAACAATGCGTAAACGCATATTATTATGCCAATTTTTTTTGCCTGAACCTAAGGACCTTAAAAATAGTCTAAAAACGATGTTAATAATTGTTTGTTTTGATGCTGCGCATTAAGTCCGTGAGCTTCAATATAATTAAGGCTCAAGGCTATTTATTTAGAAGTTTTCTAAATAGCATTTTTTTTACACAAGCTTAGTCTGAATATATATTGTGCTTATATTCGCGGCTGATATGATAAAAGCGCAAGCATTAATTTAAAAGTTGACGCTCGCTTTACATAGCAACCTAATTTTGAAATAATTATTCCAAATAAATGAAGCTTTCTAAACTACTAATCTTAGCTGTTTCGTTCCTGCTAACCATGCAATTGGCCTCTGCCGATGCTGTAGAAGGAGAAAAACTGTTCAAAGCAAATTGTACCGCCTGCCACGCCATCAATGAAAAAGTTGTTGGTCCTGCCTTAAAAGATGTGCACAAACGCAGAGAAGCAACTTGGCTTTTAAAATGGATCAAGAACTCACAAGCATTAATCAAATCAGGAGATGCTACTGCTGTTCAAGTATTCAAAGAAAACAATGAAGTGCAAATGACCGCTTTTGAAACTTTGAGCGATGCACAAATCACTTCAATTGTTGATTACATTAAGCAAGCCGGTGATGCACCAGCTCCTGCACCAACAATAGCGGGTACGGATGGCGCAGCGCCAGCAGCAAAAACAAGTGGTAGTGGATTATATTCTACTGGTACTTTCTATGCATTAAGCGTTATGACGCTTTTATTGGTTATCATCGTTTTTGTTTTATTGCGCATCAGAAAAGTTGTTGAAGAATTATACATTCAAAAACATCCTGAAGCTGCAGCAGCAGAAAAAGAAACTACCATTAGCTGGAAAGCAAATCCATTAAGTTTCCGTTACAAATTGTTTGTAAAACATCCAGTAGTTGGAACTTTAGTTGTATTACTTGCATTCACAGTTGTGTTTGGTTTATACGGTTTTGATTACGGTGTTAAACAAATTGGTGTGCAAAAAGGCTATGCGCCAGTGCAACCAATAAATTACTCGCATGAATTGCATGCTGGTAAATACAAAATCAATTGTTTGTATTGCCATAATGGTGCAGATAAAGGCAAGCAAGCTTCTATTCCTTCACCTAGCACTTGTATGAATTGCCATATGCACGTAACTGCATCTGCAAAATACAATGGTTCGGTATCACCAGAAATTGCAAAAATTTACAATGCAGTTGGTTGGGATGCAGAAAAACGTGCTTACGATCCTAGCAAAACTAAAACACCTATTAAATGGGTGCGTATCCATAACTTACCTGATCATGCGTATTTCAACCATGCACAACACGTAAAAATTGGTAAAGTAGAATGCCAAGCTTGTCATGGTCCTATAGAAACCATGGCCGTAGTTTCTCAACAAAGAAGCTTACAAATGGGCTGGTGTATCAATTGTCACCGCGAAGCTAAAGTGGATGTAGCCAACAACGATTACTACGAAAAATTACATGCCAACTTAAAAGTGGAAGGTAAAGATTTCGTTACCGTTGCTCAAAATGGTGGTATGGAATGCGGTAAATGTCATTATTAATCGCTTAACCCAAGGCTAAAAGTAAATTAGATTTTACAACTTAACAGGAAAAAAATTATCAATGGAAAATAAAAATCAATACTGGAGAGGTTTAGAGGAATTAAACAATGACCCTAAATTCTTAGCATCCAAAAAACACGAGTTTGCTGAAGGTATTCCTTTGGACGAGGTTTTCTCTGAAGAAGATGGTGGTTTAAATTCAAACCGCAGAGACTTTTTGAAATATTTCGGTTTTAGTATTTCAGCTGTAGCTCTTGCTGCTTGTAACAAAACACCGGTAAAAAATGCCATTCCTTATATTATTAAACCAGAAAATATTACACCTGGTATTCCAAACTGGTACGCTTCTACATGTAATGCTTGTGCTGCAAATTGCAGTATCTTAGTAAAAACACGTGAAGGTCGTCCGGTTAAAATTGAAGGAAACAACGATTCACCTATTTTCAAAGGTGCAACTTGCGGTAGCGGTCAAGCAAGCTTATTGGGCTTGTACGACAATGAGCGTTTGCGTAAAGCAAAAGCAAAAGGTGCCGATGCTTCATGGGAATCAGTTGATAAAGAAATTATTGCAGGTTTAACAGCTGCTAAAACCATTCGTTTGGTTTCGGGCACTGTAAATAGTCCTAGCACTAAAAAAGCAATTGCAGAATTCACGGCTAAATATCCTCAAACACAACATATTCAATACGAAGCCAATTCAATGGGTTCTATTGCAGAAGCAAGCAAACGTGCTTTTGGTAAAAATGTAGTGCCTGGTTACAGATTTGATCTAGCTAAAGTAATTGTAAGCTTCGGTGCCGATTTCTTGGGTACTTGGATTTCTCCAACAGAGTACACCAAACAATGGTCTTTAACACGTAAGGCCGAAAACAATAATATGAGTCGTCATATCCAAATTGAATCAAACCTTTCTTTGTCTGGTTCAAATGCAGATGTGCGCTACCCAATTAAACCTTCTGCTGAAGGTGCGTATTTGGTTAGTTTATATAATAAAATTGCTGCTTTAGCTGCTGCACCTGCTTTGGGTACTATGCAAGCAGTTGAATTGCCTTTGGACGGAATCTCAAACGCTGCCAAAGAATTATGGGCAGCTAAAGGAAGTTCATTGGTAGTTAGTGGTTCAAACAATATTGATCACCAATTATTGGTTCATGCCATAAATAGCATGCTGGGTAATATTGGTACAACTGTAGATTTTACAAATTACAGTAACCAACATTATAGTGATGATGCAGCGTTTGAAACTTTTGCTAAAGAAGTTGAAGCTGGTTCAGTAGATGCCGTTGTTTTCTACAATGTAAATCCTGTTTACAGTTATGTAAATGGCGCTAAATTGGCAGAAGGCATTAAGAAATTGAAATTATCGGTTGCTTCTAACAGCAACTTGGATGAAACTGCAGAAGTTTGTCAATACAATACACCTGATAGTCATTTCTTAGAATCTTGGAACGATAACGAGCCTAAGGCTGGTTATTTTACTTTCACCCAACCTACTATCTCTACTGTATTTGAAACGCGTCAAATGCAAGAAAGCTTGTTAACTTGGGCTGGTAACACTACCAATTTCTATGACTACATGCATACCAATTGGGCAGCTGGTTTAGCTGGCGATGCTTGGTTAAAAGCCATCCACGATGGTTTCTACCAAACAGCTCCTGCAGCTGCATCGGTTTCTTTCAGTGCAGATTTAGCAGCAGTAGTTGCACCTGCCTATGATAACTATACCAATGCCAAAGCAAAATTAGAATTAAAATTATACAGCAAAGTTGGGGTAAAAGATGGTGCACATGCACACAATCCTTGGTTACAAGAATTGCCTGATCCAATTAGTAAAGTATGCTGGGATAATTATGCCAATATCAGTGCTGCAACAGCAAAAGAATTAGGCGTAAAAGATGGTGATATGATTCATATTACCGCTAAATCTGGCAAATTAGAAGCTGTTCCAGTTTTAATTCAACCGGGTCAACCAAACAATGTAATTGCCGTAGCAATTGGTTATGGTAGAACTGCTGGTGGTAAAACAGGTTTAAATGTTGGTAAAAACGTAAGTCCTTTAGCTACCTCATCGGTAATTGAAATTACAGTTGAAAAAGCAAGTGGTTCATACGAATTGGCGCAAACCCAAACACACCATACCATTGAAGGAAGAGCTTTAATAAAAGAAGCTTCATTAAACGAATACAACAAAGATTCTAAAGCTGGTAACCAAGATCACCATAAAGCTATCAAAGAAAACGGTAATTTACTTACCCTTTGGGATGAGCGCGATAGCAATGGTCACCGTTGGGCAATGGCAATAGATTTAAATAAATGTACAGGTTGCGGATCTTGCGTAGTAAGTTGTAATGCAGAAAACAATGTGCCGGTTGTTGGTCGCCAAGAGGTAATCAACAAACGTGAAATGCATTGGATTCGTATCGATCGCTACTACCGTTTCAAAGACTCAAATGGTGCAGCCGTAACACGCGAAAAATCTAAAACAGCAGAAATGTTGAAGCAAAAAGGCGAAGGTGAATATGATTATAACGATCCTTCTTCTGTAAACTTCGAAGATGTAAGCGTTACTTACCAACCAATGATGTGCCAACAATGCGGCCACGCTCCTTGTGAAACTGTTTGTCCTGTATTGGCAACTGTTCATAGTAGCGAAGGTTTAAACCACATGGCTTATAACCGTTGCGTAGGAACGCGTTATTGCGCAAACAACTGTCCTTATAAAGTTCGTCGTTTCAACTGGTTTAAATACCGCGATAACAGCCAATTCGATTTCAACTTCAACAACGATTTAGGTCGTATGGTAATCAATCCAGACGTAACCGTTCGTTCACGTGGGGTAATGGAAAAATGCTCATTCTGTGTGCAACGTATCCAAGCTGGTAAATTGAAAGCTAAATTGGAAAACAGAATCATCGTTGATGGAGATATCAAAACTGCTTGTCAGCAAAGTTGCCCTGCAGATGCAATTATCTTCGGAGATATCAACGACGAAAAGAGCGAAGTAAGAAAGTATTTCACCAACGATCGCGCCTTCTTTGTATTAGAAGAGTACAATGTTCAACCTTCTGTAGCTTACATGACCAAAGTAAGAAACGTAGAAGAAGAATTAGCTCCAGCTCATCATGGTGCAGCTAAACACGAAGCACCTAAAGCAGAAAAAGAAGTTGAACACCATTCATAACCTTGTAAACTAGTAGTAACACATGTCATACGAATCACCAATTAGAGATCAGTTAGTTACCGGTGGAAAAACCTACCGGGATGTAACCAGAGACATCACTCGTCCATTGGAAAATGCCCCATCAAAAGGATGGTGGTTTGGCTTTAGCCTCTCAACCGTGGTATTAGCCTTATGGATTTTTGCCACCACTTATTCAATGGTGGTAGGTTTAGGTGCCTGGGGTTTAAATAAAACAGTAGGTTGGGCTTTTGATATCACCAACTTCGTATTTTGGGTAGGTATTGGTCACGCCGGTACTTTGATTTCCGCAGTATTGTTATTGTTCCGTCAAAAATGGAGAATGTCTATCAACCGCTCTGCGGAAGCCATGACCATCTTCGCGGTAATTTGTGCTGCCTCATTTATCTTGTCCCATATGGGTCGTCCTTGGGTTGCCTACTGGCCAATTCCTTTGCCAAATGCCTTTGGTACTTTATGGGTTAACTTTAACTCTCCATTGGTATGGGACGTATTTGCAATCTCAACATACTTCTCAGTTTCATTGGTATTCTGGTATGTTGGTTTGATCCCAGATATAGCTTCGGTTCGCGATAGAGCTACAACAGCTGGTCGTAAGTTCTGGTATGGTTTCTTTGCCATGGGTTGGACAGGTTCTACCCGCACTTGGCATCGTTATGAGGTAATCAGTTTAATCTTAGCTGGTATCTCTACTCCATTGGTACTTTCGGTTCACTCTATTGTATCTATGGACTTTGCAACCTCATTGGTACCAGGATGGCATACAACCATTTTCCCTCCCTACTTTGTGGCTGGTGCAATTTTCTCAGGATTTGGAATGGTGTTAACTTTGTTAATCATTGCCCGTGAGGTTATGAACTACAAAGAATATATCACTACAGAACACTTAGATGCAATGGCTAAAATTATCTTGGTTACAGGTACCATGGTAGGTATGGCGTATATCACTGAATTCTTTGTAGCTTCCTACTCTGGCGTAGAATATGAGCAATCTGCTTTCTTAAACAGAGCATTTGGTCCTTATGCTTGGGCATATTGGACAATGATGACATGTAACTTAATTGCGCCTCAAGTATTTTGGTCACGTAAATTAAGAACCAACCCAACCTTCTTGTTTATCATGTCTATCATTGTAAATATTGGTATGTGGTTCGAAAGGTTTGTAATTATTGTAACTTCATTGCACCGCGATTTCTTAACGTCTTCATGGGCAATGTACGCACCTACTATCATTGAAGTAAGCATCCTTGTAGGTTCATTTGGATTGTTCTTCTTCTTGTTTTTCTTATTCATTAAATTCTTACCTTCAATCAATATGGCAGAGGTTAAAAGTATTATCCCAACGCATGCACATGCAGACCACGGGCATGCTGCTCACGCTGCACATGAAGTAACAGAGAAAGGAGCCGTTCATGGAAACTAGTAAAAAACTAATTTTAGGGGTTTATGATAACCCAGACAAAACATACAGCGTTACCAAAAAATTGATTAGCAATGGTTACAGCGTTTATGATGTTTATTCTCCTTTTGCTATCCACGGATTAGATAGGGTAATGGGCATTAAGCGTTCGAACCTAACTGTAGCAGCTTTCTTGTTTGGTATGACAGGTTTGAGTTTAGCTGTAATTTTCCAAGTATATGTGAGTTATTTTGATTGGCAAGTGAATGTAGGTGGTAAGCCTTCATTGCATATTCCAACTTATATTCCAATTACTTTTGAGTTGAGTATTTTATTTACTGCCTTTGGAATGGTTTCTTGTTTCTTCATTGTAAACAGAATGTTTTGGGGTAAAAATGCAGATATCATGGACATTCGCGTTACCGATGATTTGTTTGTGATTGCAGTAGATGTTAAAAAGAGTAAAGCCGATATGGGCGCTCTCAATCAATTGTTAATAGATGGCGGTGCCATTGAAGTAAGAGAAAGGGACAAAGAATTATGAGATTGAAATTTATATTTAGCACATTTCTATTAGGTTCGGCAATTGCTTTATTGAGCAGCTGCAGCGCCGGTGGCGATAATCCTGGCTACGAATATGCACCAAACATGTACCATTCGTTTGCTTACGAGCCATTAACCCAAGAAGCTGATAAGCCAAATACAATTAACCCTAATGGCATGAACATGCGCGAGCCTGTTAAACATACCATTGCTAGAGGTCAATTAGATTATGCAAAATATAGCTTTACCGTAAGCAATGAATCTTATGAAACTGCTGCTGGTTTGCAAAACCCAGTTAGTGCTTCACCAGAAGTAATTGCGCAAGGCAAAACTTTGTATAATATCAATTGTACCCCTTGTCATGGCGATGCAGGTAAAGGCGACGGAACTTTGGTTGCTGATGGAAAATTCCCTCCTCCACCAGCTTATGATTCGGATCGTATCAAAACTACACCTGATGGTAAATTGTTTTACTCTATTCGCTATGGTAAAAACTTAATGGGTGCTTATGGTACCGTATTAAACCCAGAGCAAATTTGGAAAGTAATTCACTATATCCGTACTGTGAGTGGTCCCTATAAAGGTGCTGCTGTAGCCGCTAATTAATCACTAAAAGAAGAGAAAAAATTAAAAATGGAACACGCAGAAGTTCATATCAGAGAAGAAAAATATCAGATAACAGAAGGCAACAAAAAATGGGCTTTCGGTTTAATGATTGTAGGTTTGATTTTAGCTGCTATTGGCTATTTCACTTACCACCCTCACATTGAAGGATTATCCGAACACGATCTACACCACTTGGTTCAAAAACGTTTGTTGAGTAACTTGTTGGTTAATGGTTATTTCTTTTTTATTGTTTCGGTTTGTGCAATTGTATTTGTTGCCATTAGCCAAGTTGCCAACGCTGGTTGGTATGTAGCAATTAGAAGAATTCCTGAAGCAATGAGTGAATACACCTTAATTGGTGGTCCTATCTTAATTCTTGTAAGCATTATTGGTTTACCTGTACTTTACCATTGGGCACATGAAGGTATTATGACAGATGGTGCCAGCAATTTTGATGCCTTATTGTCGAGCAAGAGCTGGTACTTAAATACACCTTTCTTTTATATTAGAATGGTATTGTTTATGGCATTTTGGTCGTATTGCGCATACTTAATTCGTAGAAATTCTAGAAATGAAGATACAATTGGTGGTTTAACAAATTTCCAAAAGAACTACAATTTGTCTACTGCATTTATAGTAGTGTTTGCCTTTACTTTCTCCATGTTCTCTTGGGATCAAATGATGAGTATTGATGCACATTGGTATTCTACCATTTTCTCTATCTATAATTTTGCAACAGGTTGGGTGAGTGCCATCACTATTATTTATTTGTTTACCCATTACCTAAGAAGTAGAAATTATTTAAATGTTGCTACCGACGAACACCAACACGATTTAGGTAAATTTATGTTTGCTTTTTCTGTGTTCTGGACATACATGTGGGTTGCACAGTTCTTGTTAATCTGGTACGCTAATATTCCTGAAGAAGTTGCTTACTACAAAGAGCGTTTATTTGGTTCTTACAAACCTGTATTCTACTTTGTGGTTTTGGTAAACTTTTTAATTCCTTTCTTCTTCTTTATGAGAAGAGATTTTAAACGTAGCAGAAAAGTGGGTTACTTTGTTGGTAGCGCAATCTTAATAGGTCACTGGACCGACGTGTATTTAATGGTAATGCCTGGTGCTATGAACCTAGCTACGGATCCTTCAGACCAATATCCTGCAGGTATTATGAAAGTTGCGGCTCAAGGATTTGGTTTAATGGAAGTAGGTTTCTTGGCATTGTTTGCTGGCCTATTCTTATGGATCACTTTAAAAGCATTAACAAAAGCAAACCTGTATCCTACCAAGCATCCATATATTATGGAAAGTGCTTTGCATGATGTGGGTATTTAATAGCAAGAATTTATAATTGTTATAAAACAAAAAAGAGGCCAATGGCCTCTTTTTTGTTTTTATGCTTGTAAGGTTACACTGGCAGCGCCAGAGCCAAACCGACCTCCAGGATTGGGTTTTGTAATTTTTAAGGTTACCAATACATCTTTGTCTACCAAGTGTTGGTTGATCCGATCTAACATGGTTTTGGCCAAGTCTTCTATTAAATCGCGCCTAATTTCCATTTCTGATTTAATGATTTGAAATATTTCCTCATAATTTACCAAACCCTTCAAATCCTGCATGTTATGGCCCTCTGGCACCTCTTGGTCGATCCAAACGTCTACGCTGAAGTTTCCTCCATTTGTTTTTTCTTCTGGGTACAAGCCATGGTAGGCAAAAAAAGATAAATTTTCGAGGGCTGTTTGTAACTTCATTGGTTTGATTTTTAACTCCCATCAAAATAACTAAATTCGTAGCAGTTTTTATAACCTAATTAAATACGCATGAACAATTCAGCCGATTTCCATAGAGCGAGCAAACAAGATTTATTTCAAAACCATGATTATTACCTCATGGATGATTTACTTACCGAAGAGCACAAGTTAATTCGTTCTACGGTGCGCGATTTTGTGAAAAAAGAAATCTCTCCCATTATTGAAGATGCTGCCCAAAAAGCAGCCTTCCCGCATTACCTTATTAAAGGAATGGCAGAGGTTGGTTCATTTGGTGCGCAGTTGCCTGCCGAATATGGCTGTGGTGGTTTAGATTATATCAGCTATGGTATTATCATGCAAGAATTAGAAAGATGTGATTCTGGAATTCGTTCCACGGCATCTGTGCAAGGTAGCTTGGTAATGTATCCTATCTATAAATTTGGTTCGGAAGAACAAAGAAGAAAATATTTACCAAAATTAGCTGCCGGCGAATACATGGGTTGCTTTGGTTTAACAGAGCCAGACCATGGGAGTAATCCTGCTGGCATGACCACCAATTTTAAACCTGCAGGTGATGGTAAAAATGTAATTTTAAATGGCGCAAAAATGTGGATCAGCAATTCGCCATTTGCAGATGTAGCAGTAGTTTGGGCTAAAAACGAAAAAGGAATTATTCAAGGAATTATTGTAGAGCGTGGCATGCCAGGTTTTACAACGCCTGAAACACATAACAAATGGAGCCTTCGCGCAAGTGCTACTGGCGAATTGGTGTTCAATGATGTATTGGTTCCAATAGAAAATATTCTTCCTGGGGTAGAGGGTTTAAAAGGTCCTTTGACTTGTTTAAACTCTGCTCGCTATGGTATTAGCTGGGGAGCCATTGGCGCGGCCTTAGATTGTTATGATACCGCTTTGCGTTATGCCAAGGAGCGCAAACAATTTGGAAGACCCATTGCAGGTTTCCAATTGCAACAAAAGAAATTAGCCGAAATGATTACCGAAATTACCAAAGCACAATTGTTAACTTGGCGCTTAGGTGTTTTGATGAATGAAGGAAGAGCAACCCCTGCACAAATTTCTATGGCCAAAAGAAACAACGTGGCCATGGCATGTAACATTGCCCGCGATGCACGTCAAATGCTAGGTGGAATGGGTATCACTGGCGAGTATTCTATTATGCGTCATATGATGAATTTAGAAAGTGTAGTTACTTATGAAGGTACACATGATATTCATTTGTTGATTACCGGTATGGATGTAACGGGCGAAAATGCCTTTACCTAAATAAATGATTGGCTCGGTTAACTATTACCGTTCGTATAATTTTCTTAGCATTTTAGTAGCTGCTTTGTGCATGCTCTGGACTGCCATTTACAACGGCTATCCATTGGTGTATTCAGATACGGGAGCCTATATTTTTAGTGGCTTTGAAGGGGTGGTTCCTATGGATAGGCCCATTGCCTACGGCTTATTTATTAGGCACAGCAGCCTTGCAGCAAGTTTATGGTTTACCATAATTGCACAGGCATTGCTAACAAGTGCTTTGCTGTTTTTTATTGTCGCAAAATTTATTGCCGAACCAAAACCGCGCGCCATATTTTTTGTGGGCAGTGTTTTTTTATTGTCTTTCTTTTCTAGCTTATCATGGGTAGTTGCCATGTTGATGGCCGATGTATTTACCGCCATTAGCATTTTATTGTTGGCTATAATTTTATTGTTTACCCCAGCAAAAAAATGGCTGCTTATGCTGCTAATACCAATGTATTGGTTCGCTACAGCTACGCACCTTACACATGCGCCAACCCATGTTTTTGTTTTGCTTGTTTTGGGTTTATTTAAGTTGGTTTTGCCTTCAGTTTTTAGCGCCATCAATTGGCGTAAATGGTGTTTGGGTTTTGCCATGGTCTTAGCAAATTTCTTGGTGTTGCCCTTGTTGCATTTTAACTACCAAGCAGGATTTGTAAATGCACGTGCGGGTCATGTTTTTTTGAGTGCCAGAATGGTAGAGAGTGGTGCAATGAAAACCTATTTAGACGATGCATGTGCTACGCATCCTTACAATTTATGCGCCTACAAAGACAGTCTACCTAAAATGGCTCCCGATTTTATTTGGCAATCAAACAGTCCTTTTAATAAATTAGGTGCTTGGGAAGGCAATGCAGATGAATACCAAACTATCAATAAAGAAATATTGAGTACCCCCAAATATTTATGGATGTATTTGAAGTTTTATTGGCAGGTAGTTTCAATCCAATTAACTGCCCACAAGGTAGGAGAGGAGGTTTTGCCATTTGGCGCAGAATCGCCACCGGGATGGGAAATAAAGACGCATTTTGTAGAGGAACAGAGCGCTTTTCTAAATGCTAAACAAGCCAAAGAAACGTGGCCCAATTTTTTTCATGTTTTAAATATTTCGCTCAATTGGATTTTTGCTTTTTCTGTGCTTGCGAGCCTTTATTTTTTATGGGTTGATCGCGAAAAATCTTCCATGTTTTTGTTGTTGTTAATTGTGTTCTTGGCTTATTTTGGTAACCTTCTGGTGGTTTGTATTGCCTCTTCTGGATGCAGGTATAATACACGTTTAGATTGGTTGTTGCTTTTTGTTGTCTTGCTTGCAACAACAAGAAAAATAAAATATTTTGCTGAACCTGCTAATCCCGTTATAACATGAGGAAAGTTGTATTTTTCATATTTTTAGGGTGCTTCATGGTATTGTCATTAAGTGCGCAATCATGGCAACAACTCAATGATATTGGTTCGAACCGAAGCAATACTTTTGTGCCTGATATTGGCGGCGATGTTGCAAAATTTACAGTTTCTGAAAAGGCTTATTTTGTTGGCGGACAAACAAGTGGAGGCTTAACAAATAAAGTTTATCAATTTGATTTTGAAACCTACCAATGGTTGGAGAAAAATGATTTTCCCGATTTAATTGGAACGCCTGTAGCTTTTGTAGTAAACAATATTGCTTACGTTGGTTCTGGTTATTCTGGTAACAATAAAGCCTTAAATAAAAAGTTTTGGAAGTACATAGAGGCAACTGATTCTTGGGTAAGTATTGCTGACATTCCAGTTGCGCGTGCTGGTGCCGTTGCATTTACCATACAAGGAAAAGGCTATGTGGGAACGGGGTCTGACAGCACAAGTGTGCACATGCGAAAAGAGTTTTTTGAATATGATCCGCAATTAAACGCTTGGAAAGCCATTGCAGATTTTACTGGCGAGGGAAGAAGTGGAGCAATGGCCTTTACCTTGAACAATTTTGGATACGTGGGTACAGGCATAAGTTCAAGCCCAAGCGCTACTTTATTCAATGATTTTTGGAAATACAATCCTCAAGAAAATACCTGGCAACAAATAGCCAATTACCCTGGTAGCCCACGCTATCATTGTATGCAATTTGTATTAAACAATATTCCATATGTTGGTTGTGGAACCACCTTGCAGTTTTTTAATGCTTTTAAAGATTTTTGTTATTACAACGATACCAGCAACACTTGGGTGAATGTAATTGATTTTCCATTTGCCCTAAATTTTGGTATTGCTTTTAGCAATAATGTTCATGCTGTTGTAGGAAGAGGTACTAGCGGACAAACCACCAATCCAAAGATGTTTGAATACAATCAGGCCAAGAACCAATGGGACTTTTTTCGAGAATCTCACGGAACCTATGGCGCCGCTAGTTTTGTGTTGAATGGTAAAATATATGTAGTGGGTGGGCAAACATACGACCTGGGTGTAAATACAGAAACATGGGCCTATGACATTTCGAAAAAAGAGTGGCAAAAACGTGCCGATTTTCCAGGTAGTCCAAGAAGATATGATTTGAAAGGATTTGCCCTGGCAGGAAATGGCTATTTGGTAGCTGGTTCAATAAATGGGGTAACGCCATCTGCTGATTGCTGGAAATATACTGTTGAAACCAATACTTGGAGCCAAATTGATAGTTTGCCAGTTCCGAGAACTACGCCTGTAACCTTTGTATTAAATAATAAGGCTTATGTATGCAGTGGAAGGGGTGTTAATGGCCTCCTTAACGATTTATGGGAATATGATCCGCAAACGGGTCATTGGTTGCAAAAGGACAGTATGCCTTGCGCAGGCCGACAGCAAGCCGCTGCCTTCAGCATTGATTCTATGGCATATATTATTGGCGGAAATGGTTGGGCCTTTACGAGCTTAAATGATGTTTGGTGTTATAATGCTATTACAAACAAATGGCAGCAAAAAAACAACTTCAATGTGAATGGTATTTATGTTGCCAGTGCTACAGCTTCAGATAACATGGGCTTTCTGATGAATGGGCGTGATGGTAAATCAAGTAATTATTTTACCCAGGTATGGCGTTACGAACCCTCATTGGATAGGTGGTCGCAATGCGCCAATAATTCAAAATTGCCAATTGTTTTAGGAATAGCAGAAATGTATCAAGGAAAAATTTATATGGGATTAGGCTCGTCCTTAAAAGCCCAATACAATGCTACCTTTTTTGAATTGGATCCTAATGGAATAAACGGAATAGCTGAGCTAACAGAGAAGAATATTTCTGCATTTAGAATAGAAACACCATTCGCTGAGCAGCCAAAATTGTTTTTTACGAACCTAAAACCAGGGAAGTATGTAATAAAAGTATTTGATTTAAGCGGGAGGCAATTGTTGAATAACACCCAAATTATTGAATCTAGTAATGGGGTAATAAGCTTGGAAGGGCTTGATAATGCTGCTAATGGTATGCTTGTTTTTCAAATTAATGGCTTTAATCAATCTGTGGTTTTGCGCTCCGTCAAATTAGAGTAAGTTGTTTACATAAAAGAAATATTAAAAAAAGAGCAGATTACCTTTTCCTTTTATAAATTGCGGCTTCATTAGAAGTAAAAGTAGCTTAATTATGTACGTAATAAAATTTGGAACCGACGGTTGGAGAGGCATTATAGCCGATGAATTTACCGTTGAAAATGTGAAGCGCGTTGCACAAGGAACCGCTGATTATATCAAGAAAAACTTCCCCGAAAATTTAACCATAGTTATTGGTCACGATTGCAGGTTTGCAGGTGAATTATTTGCAGAAAATACGGCCCGTGTAATGAATGCAAATGGTATTAAAGTTATCATGGCAAAAGATTATGTATCTACGCCAATGGTAAGTTTAGGTGCCGTAAAATTAGGCGCTGCATTAGGCGTAATTATTACAGCTTCGCACAATCCGCCAACTTACAATGGCTATAAATTAAAAGCGCATTATGGCGGTCCAAGCAGTCCTGCCGTAATTGATGCAGTAGAACAAGCTATTCCAAATGAAGTGAATTTGAAATTGAATTCGCATGAGGAAAATATCAAAGCAGGTATGGTTTCTTATGTTGATTTAGAATCCATGTATGTAGAAGAAGTTGAAGCTAAATTTGATATCAAAGCAATTAAAGACAGCAAAATGGAATTTGCCTACGATGCCATGTATGGTGCTGGGCAAAATGTGATGCGCAGAATATTTCCTGAAATAAGTTTATTGCATTGCGATTATAACCCAGGTTTTGATGGTCAGGCGCCAGAACCTATTGATAAAAATTTAGCAGAATTTAGAGAGCTTATTAAAGTAAGCGGCGATATAGATTGTGGTTTGGTTACCGATGGAGATGCAGACAGAATTGGGCTTTACAACAAAGCAGGTAAGTTTGTAGATTCTCACCATATTATTTTATTGTTGGTGCATTACTTACACAAATACAAAGGAATGAGCGGCAAAGTAATTACTACTTTTAGCGCTACTTCAAAAATTACGCAGTTGGCAAAAGCATATGGCTTACCTATTGAAATCACAAAAATTGGCTTTAAATACATTTGTGAAAAAATGGTTACCGAAAATGTATTGGTTGGTGGCGAAGAGAGTGGAGGTATTGCCATCAAAGGTTTTATTCCCGAACGCGACGGAATTTGGATCGGCCTAACCCTTTGGGAATTTATGGCTAAAACAGGCAAGAGCCTTGACGATTTGATACAAGAAGTTTATGATGTGGTAGGTAGTTTTGCAATGGGCAGAATAGATTTACATATCACAGAGGAAATTAAACAAAACGTTTTGGCCAATTGCAAAGCAGGTAAATACACCAGCTTTGGATCGTACAAAATAGAAGGTACAGAAGATTTAGATGGCTTTAAATTCCATTTAGGTAATGGTGAGTGGGTAATGATTAGAGCAAGTGGCACAGAGCCTGTATTGCGCATTTACAGCGAAAGTAATACCGATGAAAATGCCTTTAAAATATTGGA
>CANFHJ010000042.1 GCA_947446605.1 Bacteroidota bacterium
AAGATAAAACAACTTCTACTGTTCCATCTTTAGAACCACCATCAACAATAATATATTCAATCTCCACATTCTTTTGGGAAAGTACAGAATTGATGGCATCATGAATAAAAGCCTGATTGGAGAAAACGGCAGTAATTACAGACACTTTCATGCTTTCATCCTTCCATTAATGGTTGTTCTAACCGTATCAAAAAACCAACCATATTTATTAAAATACCTAAAAGCAGAAACAATATGGTATTTCAATAATTTAAAACTTTTATAAGAACCTTTTTCGTAATGGTGTACAATAGATACCTCAGGGTAATACATTGTTTTAAATTGCATATTAATTCGTCGGCTCAAATCTGTATCTTCTAAGTACATAAAAAAGCTTTCATCAAAAAGGCCTACAATTTTTAAAACCTCTACGCGCAACAACATAAAGCAACCCGACAAATTGGGCACTTCCATCATTTGCTTATAATCTTTGTGTTTCAACTCATATTGATCTAAACGCTTTTGCAAAGCACCAGAAATAAAAGCAGGAATAAACCTACGCATAATAAGATCAAAAGGTGTAGGAAACAACTTACACAAGTATTGCGTTTCACCATTTGCATAGAGCACCTTAGGCATGAGCAAGCCCACATTTACATTTGCTTGCAAATAGGCAAGCATGTCTTTTAAGGCCGATTCATTTACTATAATATCTGGGTTTAAAACCAAGTGGTAATCACTTTCATCCAAAATTTGTTTGATGGCCAAATTATGGGCTTTGCCATAACCCAGGTTTTCATTGGGAAAAATATACGTTACAAATGACAAATCATCAAAATGATTGCGAATAGCATCTGTTGGCGAATTATCTACAACATAAAGGTGCATTGGGAATCCAAATTGTGCAAATGCAGAAATAAGTTCGCTAATTTGCTCGAACCGATGGCGGTATAAGACAATTGACGCGCTAATGGTAATATTTGAACCCACATAGCAAATAAAAGGAAATCTAAGAGGTTTACCAATTACTTTTTTTATAAATTGCTTGCCTATACGCCAAATAAAGTATGTTATACAAACTTAAGAGAATACTCGAAACGATTAAGAAAATTCCAGGCCAAAACCGTTTGGTTCTTAAACAAACTGAATCAGCTAAAATGCTACATGGGCAGGTATTATCAGTATTAAACAAACAAAATACAGCGGCTATTTTAACGAATATTCAGTTGGCAGAGTTTAGTGTTTTTTCGCAGTGGGGCGACGATGGAATTATTGATTTCTTAACCAGTTATTTAGATTTTGAACACCAAACTTTTCTTGAATTTGGTGTCGAAGATTACACAGAGGCCAATACGCGTTACCTTTTAAAATCAAAAAATTGGACAGGGTTTGTTATGGATGGATCGAGACTAAATATACAAAAAATACAGTCAGATGAAATCTATTGGCAACATGAGCTCTTGGCTAAGGAAGCCTTTATAAACGCAGAAAATATTGATAGATTAATTACAGAATCGGGATTTGCTAACAAACTCGATCTACTTCATATTGATATAGATGGAAATGATTACCATATTTGGAAAGCCATTACCTGCATAAATCCAACCTTAGTAATACTGGAATACAATAGTATTTTTGGTTCTAATAAAGCTTGGACAATTCCTTATGAACCAAATTTTGTTAGGCAAAAAAAGCATTATAGCCATTTGTACTGTGGTTGTTCTTTGCTTTCGTATTGCGATTTAGCAGAAGAAAAAGGCTATGCATTTGTAGGTTCGAACAGAGCTGGCAACAATGCCTATTTTGTAAGAAAAGATAAACTTAAACAACTTCCAGCATTAAGTGCAGAGCAAGGTTATGTAGCATCTAAATTTAGAGAAAGTAGGGACCAGGATGGCCAATTAACATTTGCTACAGGTGCAGAAAGAGTAAAGATTTTGAATGATTTGGATATTTATAACACCCGAACTAAAACCATTGAGAAAATAGCCTAAGGTAACTTATTTTTGGAGTTCGAATACACCATAAATACAATACTGTGACAACTTTTTGCTAAAATAAGTTGATTTGAAAAACGTAGGGCGATATAAATATTTGATATTTACAAAACCGAAATCGGCTAAAAGAGTATTCATCTCAGCCTCATCGTAAAAATGCTTGTGGTCATCATCCATTGTATACCCCTTAATACCAGGTACCGCAATAATTAATTTTGCTTTATTTTTAAGAACACGTTTAGCCTCCAATAAGGTAATATGGGGCTCTGTTAAATGCTCTAGCACATTATCTAAAATGGCTCCATCAAAAGTATTTTCAGAGAACGGAAAATGATTGTTTTCTATAGTATAAGCATCCCAACCTTTTTCTTTACAATAATTTACATTTAAAGCATTAATATCAATACCCACCGTATTTTGTCGGCACATTAAAAAATCGCCAATACCACAGCCGATATCTAAAATCTTGCCAGATAAAACATTTTTTATGGCTGGATAAACCAGATTGGTCCTGTAAAACAAGGCCAATTTGCTTCTGGTTTTCAGGTAATTAAAGTATTGTAAATCGCTCATGGGTAAAATTGAGTCACAATATAAAAAGAAATGCTTAAAACACCTTACTTATGCTACCTAGGACACAATTTTAAATAGATTTCCTGAAAAGCAAGTGCCATTGAATTAGCCGAATAAATTTCAGCCATTTTTACCTCCGTCCTTTGAGCAGTTTGAATTAACATCCCTAAATCATCTTTGTTGGAAGCTTCAAAATAAACCACCCCAAGACATTTATTTTCGTTTAATTCAAGGTGAGCTGAAATATTACTTAACAACAAATTTAACCCAGCAAATCCAGCCTCCAAGACAGCATTTGGCATACCTTCGGATAAGGAGGCGCTAATAAAAAAATCGGCCATGCCAATATAATCCATAACATTATCAACCATACCCGTAAAATAAATTCGCGGATGGTTATTTGCTAATTCTTTACACGTATTAAGTAGGGTACCTGAACCAACCATATACAGAATTTGAGTTGAATTGGCATACTCCATAAATGCTTTAACAACTGTTAAAGAATCTTTGCGTTCATTAATTAATCCTGTACAAACAAATATTTCTTTACTTAAATCAAGGTTAAATTTTTTTCTGAGTTTTTCTTTTTCATTGACTGGCAATACAAAATAATTTTGTTGGCTTACCCCATTTGGAATGCAACTAAGATTTTTAAAATAGCTGTACTTTTTGCTTAAAGTATTAGAGCAAACTGTAATATAATTAGCCGACTTATCAAGATGTAATTCAAGCGCTGCAATTATTCTCCCTAAAAACTTACAATAATCAACCTGATAATTTTCTTGCAAATCTGCTTGAATAGTTACCATTCGAGGATATTTTCTTAGATATTGACTTGCAAATACATTTCCTCTAAAACTAAAGGTATGAATTATATCTGGTGCAATAGCATTAATCTTTTGCTGAATTAGATTTTTATTAAAGGCAAGGCGCCTAAACCCTTCCAAATCTAATGAGTGAAGGCCAATATTTAATTTTTCAAAATCGGCCCAACGAGAGTGTTTGGGTTCTTTAGAAAGTGTTAAAATATGAATCTCAAATTGGGTATTATCAAGGTGCTTTACTAAATTATAAAACACATTCGTTAAACCGCTTCGCTCAAGTGTTGAATTAAGTATTAAAATCTTAAGCATTAGGCAAAAGTATATTTAATAATAAATCGCAACATTCTATTGATTCTATATTTATAGCGCAGGTACTCTATAAATGCAGGCAAAGACCTATTTAGATTTAAGACGTAATCTATGGCGAGTTTATTTCGATTCATTAATTTTTGTTTTGGAGCAAAAACATCTACTGGCATTGCATCCCAAAGTTCCTTGCTAGATCGATACAATTCTTGACTATCATGACTAAAATTATCGTCGTGTAAATGTGCACTATATAATGGCTTAGAGAGATGTGTAGTTTTCATATTAGGAGTAAGACCATACATTAAAATCCAAAAAAAACGATCGTCGGCACCCTTATACTTAATAGGTGGTTTAAAGCGACAATTTTTTATGAGCGAACTTTTAAAAACCACTTGCCCTGGTGATCTAACAAAATCGTCGAGGATAAAATTATCAATGCTAAGGCTTGGCCTAAAGTAATAAATCAGGTGTTTCTTATTTAAATTCTGATTTTGAAAATATCCATTACAAAGCACCCAATCTGCCTTTTCTAATGCCTGCAAAGTTAGCAAATAAAAGTCCTCACTTATTTCATCGTCTTGATCCAAAATATGAATACATTCTCCCTTTGCACAATCAAGTCCCACATTTCTAGAAATGGCCACACCGTAATTTTCTTTATTTGCTAAAAAAACAATGCAATCAACAAAGGACTTGTCGAAATTATTTTTCAAATTTTCATGAAGACTAATTTGAGAAAAACTTGGTGAATCATTAATTACTATTAGTTCAAATTGGGTTGAAATTTGAGCTTTATCCAATGACACTTTTACTGATCGAATACCCCTTAAAAGGAAGTCGATTTGCTTGTAAAATGGAATGATAATGGATAATCGAATTTGACTCATAGAAGCGCATCAGTTTAGGATAAAACAAAAGAACATTTTTTTTAAGGAAATACCAAAGGGCAAGTTAAGAAATTAATTCTAAACCCAACTCATTCTCATTTTGCCTCAAATAACAAGCATCGATATAGGATATCACAAATATAGAAATGCCGTAATACGGATAATTAGGTTGAAAAAAGAAGGGAATAAGCAAGCAAAATACAATTAGCACTTGCCTCACCTTTATTGCCCTTTGTATGCTTTTAAAAAGAAAATAAACTAATACCAAGGTAAATATACCATATTGACAATAAAGGAATAATAAACTGTTATGTGGCAGAGGGGTATCATTACTTGTAAAATCGAACCAAGCTTTATCAAAATTTATGGAACCAGATCCAAGAATAAAATAATTGCTTTTAATAAATTCAAAACCAGCTTCAATGGTTGACCATCTGGAGTTTGTGCTCTCGCCAGAATTGGCTCCCCCTAAAAACAAACGACCCACAGCCGAACCAGGATTTTCTTCAAAGTAGGAGATAAGAATTGGAACGGCTAAACTAATTAAAAGTGCCATTGTGCCACCAATTTGCAACAACTTTTTAACACTAAAATCTTTCACAAAACCCCAAAGAAACCAAAGAAAAAAGATAGCCCAAAAAATTAATCCTTGCCTAGAACCCGAAATATTAACAAGAGGGAACCCCAAAAACAACAAAACCAAATAGGCTAATCTATATTGCTTCGAACTCTTGAAGTTGTATAAATTCATAAGTATAACCGAAAGGATAATTATCATATCGGCAAAATTATTGGAATCGGATAATGTGGTTGAAACCTTAATAGAAATCTTAGTTATTATTCCTGCAACTAACACCCCAAATTCAACTGGGAAATTATATTCTAGTATGGCTTGAATCAATAATATCAAATATAAACCTAAACTAAATTTAAAGAAAAATGATTTTATTTTTTCGGGTGTATCACAAACAAAAAACACCCAATTGAAATACATGCTTATACCTGTTACGCGTATTAAATCATTAAAATTTGGTTCAGCAACTTTTAATAAAATGGCTATAAAATAAAAGAGTAATGAAAAGAATATATAAAATGAAAGATTCCAGTTTATCAATTGATTTACAAAATCTGATTTATTAAAACGTTTAATAAAATAGAATGTCGAAATACCTATGCTTCCTAAAATAATTAGAACAGATGGAATAACTAAACTCACTAAAATAAAGAGATTCAAAACCATTGAAAAGCCAACCAAATACATGGCTATCCTTTCAAACTTACTCACTATTTTAATTGGTTCACTCAAACTATTGAAACGTTAATTTTTGTTATAATAACTCTTCCTTAATAAATATTTAGAAATAACCATTCTTAGTTTTGCATAAAGATATACGAAACTATTAAAGTTATCCTTAATTAAACTCATTCTGCTGGAAATATAGGTAGAATCAATATTTGAGCCACTTGAGCCTGTTTGATTATACCTTGCAATAACATGGGGAAAGTAAGAAAAAGAAAAGTTCTTATCTCCAAATAACTTTATATTTAGGGCATGGTCTGCCAATAATTGATAGGACAATTCAAAGGTGTAACTTTTGAAAACACTTGATGGATAAAAGATTGCCTGGTGACAAATGTTCTTAATGGCTAATTTAAACGACCCAAATTTGCCATCGTAAATTTGGCCGCTTTGTTTAAACAAAACATCGCCATAATAAACAATATTCCTATCGCACAATAAGAATGCAATTTCGGCCAAATCAACAAGCAATGTATCATCTGCACCAAGAAACAAAACAAAATCACCTGTGGCTATTTTTACACCTTTGTTCATGGCATCATAAATGCCTTTATCTGGCTCCGAAATATAGGAAGTAATTAAGGCTTTATTGGTTTCAATTATAGACAAGGTTGAATCTGTTGAAGAACCATCAACAATAAAAAGTTCAAGGTTTTTGTAGCTTTGTTTTTTTATACTATCTAAACACGCTTGCAAGAATTCACCTGCTTGATAGGTGGCAATTATAATTGATATTTTAGGTTCCTTAAGCAACATAAAAACCTTTACAATCATTTAAAACACTTTTTACGGCAGAACCTAAAACATGTTCTGACTCTATTTTATATTCATTAAGTTCAGCATTTAACATTCTGTTCATCCCTAGCATCTCTTCCATTTTTATTGAAAGATCTAAGGCATTTAAAGATTCAAAAAACAATAGTAAGGAACTATTAATTTCTCTGTTCACAGGAATATCAGAAAGTACAACTGGAATTCCCATACCAAGCGCCTCATATACTGCACCTCCGCCCGGACCACCTTCAAAAAGTGTAGGTTGAATTATTGCTTTGGCATGATACATTAACCTTTTTTGTTCATTTTTAAAAATATACCCAGTAAGAACCAAATTGTTTTTTATGCCTAACTTTTCAATAAGAGAATGGAGTAAATCTATATAATCAGGATTCCTATAATCCTTCATTTCACCTGTACAAACAAGCTTCACAGTAGGATGTTTCTTACTAAATAATGCCATTGCCTCAAAAAGAGTTGTATGATTTTTATGCTTCCAAAATTGATTTGAAACCATAAAATAGCCACCCTTTAAATCGTATTTATTAAGTAAATCACCCAATTCATAATCCTTAAAATCAAACAATGGATTAAAGGGTAAAGCAACTACTTTAGACTTGTTGTTTTTATAAAAGTGACCAATATCATTTGCCACCGTTTTGGCATTAACTATTACATAGGAGGCTTCTGAAAGGGTGGTTTCAAATTGCTTATTGCGCATTTCAATATCCTTTTCAGAAAACCAATTGGGCATATATTTGTGTTGAAAATCGTAAATATAACCTATCCAAGGAATTGGAAAATTAGCACCCAAACTATTAAAACAAGGAACAATCATATCAAGTTTATTATGGACGCACATTCGCTTAAATTCCGCTGAGGTATCCAAATAATAAATCCATTCAAAAGAGCCTTCATCAGAAAAAGAATTGGTTAAATTTGTGGCATTTAAATTAGGTGCTAGTAGCGGCCTATTAATTAAAGGAAAGAATATCTTTTTGATTGAATATTTTAATTTAGACTGTATCGTTGGAATTGGAACTAGAAAAATTAATTCTAATTTTTCATCGTCTTGAATTTGTTTTAACCCTCTGATTAGGATTCTCAAAAAATCAATTCCTCCACCCCAATCCATAAAGAATTTAGCATGTATTCCAACCCTCATGTTCTTTATTTATTAAGTTTTCTAGCCGGCACACCAACGTATACGCCTGGCTCCAAAATAGATTTTGTAACCACAGCGCCGGCGCCAATGATAGCATTGTCACAAATATTTAAGCGCTCTAAAATCACCGCACCTGTTCCTACAAATACACCATTCCCCATCGTTACGTTTCCAGAAACATTTACGCCAGGCGAAACCGTACAGAAATCGCCTATGGTGGTATCATGACCAATTGTACAATTTAGATAAACAAGAACATGTGCGCCAATTTTAATATGGGTTGTAATTGTTGAACCTGGACAAATAATAGAGCCTTGCCCAATTATTACATTTTCTTCGCGTGTATCAAACTTGGCAGTAGGAAATACAAGTGTTGGAAAAATAATTTGAGAATATTGCTTTATTTTTTCGAAGATTTTCTTTTTCAATTCGGGCGAACCCACAGCTATTAAAGCCTGAACCATTTGGGAATTACCCAAGCTATTCATGAAATCTTCTTCTGATATAACTGGTTTGTTATTTATTGTCTCACCAACATTGTCTTTCCCAATAAAACAAGATGCAAGTAATTCTTTTGAACCACCCGCTTGATGTATTTCATGCAAAATCCAATCAACTTCTTTTGCTAAACCTGCTGAACCAAAAATAACACTCATGGATTTACAATTTATTTATAATTCCACAAATTAGTTTCAAATCGTCATCACTTAAGCCAGGGTAACTAGGAAGATTTATCCCACGCCAACCCAAATTTTCGGCTACTGGAATCTTCAAATATTTCTGCGAATACATGGGCATGGTATGCACAGGATAAAACAATGGACGTGTTTCAACCCCTTCATTTGCTAATTTTTCTCGTAAAATTTCTCTTAAATTAGAATCAGGCGTTAATATACTGCACATCCAATAAGAATGGGTAAATCCATCCTTTTCGCGGTGAAATTCTATTTTTGGGTTTACAATATTCTGTTCGTAAAATTTGGCAATCTCTCTTTTACGTTTTATAAAGCCATCAATTTGTTCAAGTTGGGCTAAACCAATTGCCGCACAAATATTTGTCATTCGGTAGTTATATCCAATTACATCGTGCCAATATTGGCGGTGTTTTGCCAAACCTTGCCCCTTAAAATGCAAGGATCTATCAAATAAAGTTTCATCATTTGTAACCACCATTCCACCTTCACCAGTAGTAATTGTTTTATTTCCGTAAAAACTGAAGGTGCTTATATCACCAAAGGTACCAACATGTCTATCTCCAATTTTCGAACCTAATGCCTCAGCACAATCTTCTATTAAGAACAAACCTTTTGCTTTACAAATTTCATCAATAAGTACTATTTCACATGGAAGTCCGTATAAATGAACAGCCATAACAGCTTTGGTTCGAACCGTAATTTTACGCTTTAAATCTGCAGGATCCATTTGCCAAGTATCTGGCAAACTATCAATAAATATAGGCGTTGCACCCACATAGGCAATAGCATTTACTGAAGAAATATAGGTTAAACTTGGAACAATAACTTCATCACCAGGACCAATGCCTAGCGCAATCATTGCTAAATGTAAAGCAACCGTTCCATTTGAGACAGAAGCAGCATATTTTATTCCAACATAGTTAGCAAAACCAGATTCAAACTCATTAATAAACTTCCCTTTGGAGGATATCCAAGTAGTATCCAAACACTCATTTACATATTTCTTTTCGTTACCGTTAAGTGCTGGCTGATAAACAGGTATCTTAATATTCATACAAATAATTATTTATTCCAAATTTTAGTTGCCTTTTTGTTTATCAATAAATGGTACTGATAAGGAGCTAGAAAGGCTCCAGGCAAAATACAAATAATATTAGACAACAAAACACCTTCGCTGCCCATTTCTAAATATTTACAAAAAAACAATGACAATGGAATGCTTATCAAAGATAGAAAAACTGAAACTAAAAATTGAATTCTGATTTTACCTATTCCATTAATAAATAAAACAAAAATTGAACACCAATTATTTACAATAACAAAAATTGCAGAAAACCCAACCAATACAAAGGGTGCATCAATTGGCTGCTTAATCCAAACCTTTAAAATAAAAGGAAAAACAAACACAAAAAGAAGGATACCTATACTAAAAATACCCCAAAACGAAACAAGTTTTTTCACAACATTTTTTATCCAATGAAATTCATCCTTAAAATAAGCATCACCAAAACCTGCCCAAAATGGTGTCATTATTATTGAGAAGCCAAGAAGCGGAATACTAAACAACTTATTTACCAGGCTAAAAGTTGTTACCTCACTTGGGCCAAAAAGCTGTGCCACCACAATAGTATTTGAAGTAATCATAAAAATGGTAGCCAATTGAATAATAAAAAACTGGAGTCCTTTGCTAAATAACCCTTTGGTTAATGAAATATCAATTGCTGCATAGGTGGGCTGGTATTCTTTGAAACTTGTTTTAAAAACAATAAAAGAAGCAAGCAGCAAAACCACTGTGGGAACAAGCATATTTAGTATCCCAATTAATAGCAACGAATCTAATTTAAGATAACGCACCCAAATTAATGTTAAAAGTAGGGTAATACTAGAAAGCAAATCTATTAAACTACTTAATCCAACTTTATGATTTGCAATCAGCGCTATATTAATAATGGATAAAACCAGCTTAACACAAAAGAAAAACAAAACAACTTTTACCAATAATTCAATTGGCAATGGAGAGTTTATGGATACATTTAATATTTGATGCCAACTCAAAAATGGATTAACAAGCAAAAACAAAACAAAAATAAACATTGCCAAAAGGCCTATTACAGCATAAGTAGTACTTATATATTTTCTTGCAAGGTCTTTTTGACCCATTGAAATTGCTTCTGTAAACTTGTTTCTAAATCCATTGGCAATGCCTAAATCAAAGAAATACAACCAACCTATAATAGATGAAATAGTTACCCAAATTCCATAAGACTCACTATTTAGAATATCTAATGAGACTGAAACCAAATATAGACCTGAAAATAGATTTAGAATTTTAACAATTGCGGAAGAAAAAATACTTTTTAATATTCCCTGGCTGCGTTGGTTCTGCTTTAAATAAAATGAAAATAAATTAATACCAGTTTTATTGAATTGCATTTTCAAATGGATGAAGTAAAAAAAATAGTTAATGAATTACAAAATTCTATTTTCCTTCTTGAAAAGGTAAATCATTGAAAGACCAAATGCACCAAGCATTGTAAATGCCAAAGAACCTAAGATAGCAAATACAGGTATCGACTTAAGCTTTTTCTCCAATGGCAAAATAGGCTCATCTACCACCTGAAACAAAGGTCTTTCCTGATCTAAAGAGAATTTTGCAAACTCCCTGTTTTTAAGAACTTCAACATACAACACATTGAGCATCTCAACTTCTTTCCTTAAACGCATTTCACTAATCTTTCCTCTAAATCTAAAAACATTATAGGCATCATCAGAAGCCTGAGCACTCCTATTTTCCGTTTCAAATAAAAGGTTGCGAATTGAATCAGCTCTATTAGATAATAAATCATAATTATTCTGCAGATTTCTTAACACTGCCTCAGAATAGAATGCTGTTAATTCTAAATAAATTGCATTTACAAATTCCTTTGATAAAACTTCATCTCTCGACTCAAAGTATAGGGCAATAATTCCATTACTTTGGTTCCCATATAAAGAATTCGCTTTTCGCTTAACAGATTCTATTTTAAAGCGATTTGAAAGTTTAATAAAACCAACAATTTGATCAATAGCAAAACTCTCTTGGTGATTTATTTCACTCATTTGAGAGGAGGTAAATCCTTTAAACCCCTGCATGAATGTATCTGAATAAATTAAACTTTCAAGTCTAAATGCACTTATAAATCTATCGCCAATGGCGTCATTAGTTCCATTAATTTTTTTAAGGCAAACCTCTCCTATTACTTTTTTTGTCGACAATAAAAATAGAATCCTATCATCGGTAACGGTTGGCCCACTGCCTCCTATACCTAATTGCCCTGCTATGGCGCTTAATGCATTTACATTTCCCGACTTCCCATCATTTATGATAAAGCTCAGTTGCGAAACATAATACGGTTTATAGGTAATTGAATAAAACAGTCCAAGTGAAAGACCAAGTGCAGCAAAAACTAAAAGTATTCTAGCTTTTTGTTGAATATATTTTAGGTATTTCTTGACCCAGCTATTAAGACTCGCTATATTTACACCTCTCTCCATATCTTATTTAAGTAAAGTTGAAATAATTAATAACATACTTGTTAAACTTGAGGCAATGGTTACTGCTTCCATTGTGCTAATAGCCCTGCGCGTTTCTTTCACTGGTACCACTATTTCACAACCAGGTTTTACTTTTGGATAAAACTTAAAGAACAAAAAATTTCGTGTGTCCTTGGCCGTGCCATTGGCATATACAACATAGGTACTACTTCTTAATGCCTCGGAACTAAAACCACCTGCACTTGAAACATACTTGCGCAATCTGCCACTTCCAGTAAATCTAGATCTAACAGGATACAAAACCTGGCCACTCACCAATACCGTTTGTTTTACAAAAGGAATTTCTAACACATCATTTTCGCGCAAATACAAATCTTCTTTAGAACCAGGATTTTTTAAAATATTATCCAAATTAATACCAACTATATCTACAGTTTTGGAAACTTCTCTTTCAATTTCATCTGAAAGCTTAGTGGTATCCTTGCTTAATTTACGAAGGGTTTCAATTTTGTTTTCTTTTAAAATATTATCTTGGTAAGATTTCCCTTTAGCCCTAATTAATATAGCGCCACCCGGAAATCCCTTTGCAGTTATGCCTCCCGCACGCTTTAACAAATCTGAAATACGCTCATTTGACTTAGACAACACATAGGTTCCAGGATACATTACCTCACCATTTACAATCACTTGTTTTTGCTCTTGGTAACCAGATTGTGCTAATATGGTAATCACATCGTAAGGTTTTAGCGTATACGTGCTATCGCTTTTACTTCTCAAATCTTTTTGAGCCGCATACACAATCACATTTGAAATACTCGATTGCAAACTCTTCTTATCAACCGTATTGATGCGCTGAGCTATTTGAATATTATCTATTGACGCTGCTTCCTTTAGGCCTCCTGCCATAATAATCAAATCTTCTACATGCATGTTTTCGGCAAAAGGAAACTTACCTGGCTTTAAAACCTGACCAGTTATAGTTATGCTAAAAGATTCTCTCATTTCGGTTTTAGAGGCTATGTTTACCTTGTCTTCACGCTGCAACAAAATATCGCCCGAACCATTTAACACCTCATTTAAATCTACCGACAACACTTCTAAACTATTATCCATTTTCTTTCTAACAATGGTTGCTCTACTTATAAAAGCATCTTCTTTTAACCCATCTGCATTGGCAATTAATTTCTTTAAACTGTTATTGCCTTCCAAACTAAAATAACCTGGTCTAAACACAGCACCTTCTATTGAAATTCGGTTTTCGTATCTATTTAAAATACTATCAACCATAAACACATCGCCATTTTTAGGAAGGAACATTGCATAAGCAGTTTTCTCTACATCGGCAACACTTTTTTGAGAACCATTGTTTCGAACCACCTTAATTCTATTGGTATAGGCAGATGGCGTAAAACCACCAGCATAAGCCAATAAATTAGCTAAATTTTCTTTTGGCAACACCTCAAAAAAGCCTTCGCGTTTCACATATCCTTTTAATTCAACCCTTGCATCATAAGGCTCAACTTTAATTACATCTTGGTCTTTTAAAGGAATATTTCCTTTGCTATTGCCATTGATTAAAAAATCATACATGTCAATTTTTGCTATCACCTTATTGGCTCGAACCAATTTTATATTACGGAAAGAACCGTTTAAGTTTGGACCACCCGATGCATACAAACCATTAAAGGTTGTAGCCAATGAAGGCAAACTATAAGTTCCTGGCAAATTTACTTCACCCAAAATAGTTACTTTAATACTTCTAATGCTCCCCAAATTAACAGAAACCGAAGTTTCTCCACTGGCAATGCGAGGATAAAGTTTAATTAATTGTGTCGTAATTTTCTTTTGCGCTTGGTCAACCGTAAGTCCTAAAACCTGAACAGGACCAAGATTTGGAATGCGTACATGTCCTTCCGGACTTACCTTTACTTGGTAACTTTGTTCTGAATACCCAAAAATGTCTATGATCAATTCATCATCTGGCCCCAATTGATAGTTCAAGGGAGTTGCCATTTTTAAATTGGGTTCGAAACTTAATTTTGGATTGTTAAAAAGCTCTGCTCCAAAAATCCTAGGCATCATGCTTTCAAATGGATTGATATCTGTTTGGTTCGGCGCAGTTCTGCTTGGATCAATTTTGCTTTTTCCTGAGTCAGTTTTTGTTTTTATCCGACCCGATTTCTTTAAATCATCAATTCGGTTTGATATTTTAGTGATTTCTGAAGCAGGCAATTTGCGTTTTTCGAGCTCAAATTGCAGCTCATCTTCACCCATACCACTGGCAATAAATTGCTGGTAAAAATTAATTACTTGCTCATCACTCAATTCATCCACCTTGAGGGTAGCTAAATTCTGATTGGGCTTAAGATTGCTTTGACCCAAGGTTTTTTGAGAAAAAGTCATAAGCAATGCCATAACCATTAATACAATAGGCAAAGTTCTTAAAATCGACTTTTTATCCTCCACAATAGTTCTGTTCATTCAGTTTTAATTTCGTTAAGAATAGCGCAAAATAAGGATTTACGACAATTTTACAGCAATTTTAATAGCACAAAACAAAATTAACGTTATTTTGCCCCGTCCTAGTATATTCGTGCAGCTAAAAATATGGCAATGCCAATCAAATAGACCCTTATGCTTAAAAAAATCTGTTTCATCCTTCTTTTCCTTGGATCCATTCAAAGCTTACTTGCCCAAACGGGAGAAATTAGAGGTTTTGTGTACGACAAAGAAACAGGTGAACCCATTATTTTTACCAATGTAGTTATCCGGGAACTAATGATAGGAAAGGCTACAGATGCCAATGGCTTTTATTCTTTATCAAAAGTAAGGCCCGGCTCCTATTCCCTTCTTTGTTTTAGCATTGGTTACGACACTTCATTTGCAAAAGTAATAGTTGGAGAAGGAAGAATTGTTACACAAAATCTCTACCTCAAATCGAAACATTTAGAGCTGAATACAGTAGACATTAAGGCCGATAGACAAAAGGCTAAAGAAAATATTAATATTTCTTCCAATACCATTACTCAAAAGGAACTTAAACAACTGCCCACATTTGGCGGAGAACCAGATTTGGTGCAGTATTTACAGGTTTTGCCTGGTGTAAATTTTAGTGGCGACCAAGGTGGTCAACTTTATATTAGAGGCGGACCTCCTGTTATGAACAAAGTAATGATTGATGGAATGATTATTTATAATCCATTCCATAGCATTGGCCTCTTTTCTGTTTTTGATGCCGATATTATTAGAAATGCGGAAGTGAGCTCTGGTGGCTTTAACGCCCAATATGGTGGTCGTGTGAGCGGTATTATTGATGTAAGTACAAGAGAAGGCGATAAGAAAAAATTCTCCGGAAAAGTTTCTGCAAACCCAATTACAGCAAAAATTTTACTCGAAGGACCCATTCGTAAATTTACGGAAGATGGAGGCAGTGCTTCTTATTTGTTTTCTTATAAAACTTCCTATTTAGACAAAACCGCCAAAACCCTCTACAATTATGCAGATCAGGGCAATGGCCTACCTTATACATTCAACGATATTTACGGAAAAATTTCTAATATATCTCCTAATGGCAGTCGCATAAATCTGTTTGGTTTCCACTTTACAGACAATACCAATTTCCCAAGTAACCAATATGCATGGACGTCTTCAGGTGGTGGTGGAAATGCCATGCTTATTCCAGATGGTTCCAATTCAATTATCAATGCCAATGTGGGTTACTCAAATTATAAGATGAACCAACACAGCGCAGATAATTTACCCCGCGAAAGCAGTATCAGCAGCTTTAATGCCTCCATTAATTTCACAAATTTTATTGGCAAAGACGATATCAAATATGGCTTTGATGCCATTGGCATGGCTACCAATTTTAACTATACCAATGGCGTAGGCCGACATTTGTTTCAGGACGACAATTCATCCGAAATTCATGCATTTATGAAATACCGCAAAGTATTAAAAAGACTGGTAATTGAACCGGGTATGCGTGTGGTTTATTATGCTTCATTAAGCGAAGGTAGCCTCGAACCAAGACTGGGGCTAAAGTACAATGTGAGCAGCAATGTGCGCGTAAAATTTGCAGCAGGAACTTATAGCCAGAATTTAATGGCAGCAGTGAGCGACCAAGATGTAGTAAATTTATTTTATGGTTTCTTATCAAGTCCAGAAAAAGTAAACAGCGATATTCGCAGGCAAACCGCTGAACATTATGTTTTGGGCACAGAGATAGATTTAGGCAGATATGTAGAGCTAAACTTTGAAGGCTTCTTAAAAAATTACAGCCAAATTACCAATATTAACCGCGATAAG
>CANFHJ010000043.1 GCA_947446605.1 Bacteroidota bacterium
AAAGCATGGAACTGGGAAGATGCAATGGTTAAAGCAGATGAAGGCGTTCACTTAAATTGGCCTAATTTACAAATGGCAAATATTGACCCTAACAAACATGGCGAAAAATTGATTGGAGAAATAGCTACATTTTTTGCTGAAGCCAAACAGTACCAAAGCATGAAAACACCTGTTTTTAATGCAAGGTTAGCCGCCATGAAAGGCGTTTTTACTGGCACTCAAAATTTATACATTCATGCAAACGATGCACGAAGCATGTTGAGGTCCATTCATTTTTTTAAAAATAATTATCCAGAAATTCATTTGGTAATAGTTGGCGGACAAGAATCTTATTTAATTGCAGCTGTTTTAAAGGAGTTTCAAATTCCAGTTGTATTGGGGAATATTCATCGCTTGCCAACGCACAATGCAGATGGAATAGATCAACCCTATCAACTACCAGCGCAACTAGAAAATTTGGGTATAAAGTTTGCCCTTTCTTTTGAAGGAAGTTGGGAAGCAAGGAATTTGGCTTATGTAGCTGGAACCGCTGCTGCTTATGGGCTTAACAAAGAAGCTGCTTTAAAAGCAATATGCTTAAGTCCAGCTGAAATTATGGGGGTGAGTGATAGAATTGGCAGTTTGGCTGTTGGCAAAGATGCTTCCATATTAATTTGCAATGGCGATTTATTGGACATGAAAAGCAGTGAGCTATGGCAAGTGTATTTATGCGGAGAAGCGATTGACTTGAACAATGAGCAAGTGAAACTATACCAAAAATACATGGATAAGTATAAATTGAATTAGAAATTATTTGCTTTTAAATAAGATATTTGCCGCTTATAGAATTAATCAGAAAAGATGAAAGGTTACAGAAAGTTTTTAAGTTATATTCTTCCCTATAAAGGATTAGCGCTATTAAATGTGCTCTTCAATATTTTCTCCATCTTCTTTAGTTTGTTTTCTATTGCGCTCATATTCCCGTTTTTATCTTTGTTGTTTGGACAAACTCAATTGGTAACTGTAAAGCCCCAAATTACCTATGATGCCAAAGGTTTAAACGAATTTTTTAATTATTACCTTTCGCATATTATTCAAACAGAAGGAGCAGAATCTGCCTTGGTATTTATTTGTTTGATGGCCATTATTACAATATTTTTAAAGAATGTGTTTCGTTATTTGGCTTTGTTTTTTATGGTTTCATTGCGCAATAATATTGTAAGCAATTTGCGTGAAAGCATGTACAAGCATATTTTGGTTTTGCCTTTATCTTATTTCAGTGAAGAGAAAAAAGGCGATCTAATTAGCCGCATGAGCAATGATATTTTGCAAATAGAAGTTGCAATTATGAGTTCCTTGGAGGCTATGTTTAAAGAGCCGCTTACCATTGTAATTTTCTTGGTATCATTGGTAATGATTAGTCCGCAATTGGTGCTAATTGTTTTTGTTACTTTACCCATAATAGCTCTATTAATTGGGCAAATTGGTAAAGTGCTTAAAAAATACTCGCAACGTGGGCAAGCTAAATTGGGAGATTTGGTTTCCTTGTATGAGGAAACTTTGATGGGTATTAGAATTATTAAAGCATTTAACTCACAAGCATTTTTTATGCGCAGGTTTAATAAGGAAAACAATGCCTATACACGTATCAATGTTGCCAGCAACAGAACTGGTGATAGCGCCTCTCCTATTTCCGAAACATTAAGTGTGGTGGTTTTGTCGTTTATACTTTGGTTTGGAGGCAAAATGGCTTTGCATCCAGCAGAAACAGGTTTAAATGCGCAGTCTTTTATCTTATTTATTTTGGTGTTTACCCAAATATTACCCCCAGCAAAATCCTTTTCTACTGCCTATAGCAATATGCAAAAAGGACTTGCATCCTTAGAACGTGTGAACGAGGTTTTACAAAGTGAGGAGTTAATTACTGAAATTCCGAATGCCAAGCCTGTTGAAGGTTTGGGTAATTCTATAGAATTTAAGAATGTGTGCTTTAAATATGCCGATGACTATGTTTTGAAAAATATCAATTTAAAAATTGAAAAGGGAAAAACAGTTGCATTGGTTGGACCATCGGGTTCTGGAAAATCTACTTTAACCGATTTAATACCGCGTTTTTACGATCCAGTTGAAGGTGAAGTATTGTTGGATGGAGAGAACATTAAAAACCTTAAAATACTTCAACTTAGAGGCACTATGGCTATTGTTGCACAAGAATCTATCTTGTTTAACGACAGCATTTATAACAATATTTCTTTTGGGAAAACAGATTCAACCACAAGCCAAGTGGAGGAAGCTGCAAGAATTGCCAATGCGCATGAATTTATTTTAGGTTCGGAAAAAGGCTACCAAACCAATATTGGCGACAGGGGAAATAAGCTTAGTGGCGGACAAAGACAACGCATTAGTATTGCCAGGGCCATACATACCAATCCAGACATATTAATTTTAGATGAGGCAACCTCTGCCTTAGATACTGCCAGTGAACGTTTGGTTCAGGAGGCTTTAAACAATATTATGCAAAACCGCACTACTATTGTTATTGCGCACCGTTTAAGTACCATTCACAAGGCCGATTTAATAGTTGTTTTAGACAAGGGTGAAATTGTTCAAACTGGAACACACCATGAACTCATTTTGCAAGAAGGTTTATATAAACAATTGCATGAAATGCAGAAGATTTTAGAGGGATAAAACACCCTTTAATTCTCTCATAAAGCATTGATAATATAAGATCAATGGCTTTTTTACACAAGTTTTCCTCTTTTTGTATATCCTCCAACGCGATTGAGCCATTTTAGCTCAAATTAATTCAAGAACCTTGTAGTAACCTAGAGGGAGTCCTGCAAGGGATTCCTTCAAACCTTTACTCATTTGCTGTTTGCAGCGCCATTCATTGCTCCGTAAGGAGTTGTGTTTGCTGTGCTGTGGGCGCTTTTTTGTAAAATTTCTTGTGAAAACCTTTAATAATCAAATATGAAAACAAAACAACTCCTAATGTTGTGGGCGCTAGCTTTATGGCTTGTTCCCTCCCTACACGCTCAGAGTTCAGAATCTGAAAAAGAATCTGAGAGCAAAAAAGCCAAAACAGTTAATTACTGTACAGGCTTTGTTACCTACACCCAAGAAGTTTGGAATGAAAACTTCGAAAGTAGCAAGTGTGGCAATTCTAACAAATTGCTAACCAACAATTTTTCAACTGTATTCCCTAATGGTTTAACAATTGGTTGTAACGGTGGTTACAAAGTTATTATTACAACCAGAGAACACATTAGAAGCTTTTTACCTGTTGAAGGCAATGAGAATTCTCTTGACAAATCATGCACCAATCCTAAAAACACAAGGTCTGGTAAATTGGCTGGTGAATTAATTGCATTAACTTTAAATGTTACTTTTGATGATGTGATTCCATCGTTTTCTTCACCAGAAAATCACATTGGCGACATGACCATTCAGTTGGCATCGTCACCATTTTATGGATTAACTGTTCGTCAGTTTTTGGCGGTAGCAAATAACGTTTTAGGAGGTTGCTCTAGCACTTATACTGCATCACAAGTATGCAATATGGCTAAAAAGATCAATGAAAATTTCAAAAAAGGAAATGAAAGCGATGAAGATAGCGATAAGCAAAACAAAGGATTATTAAACTGTACGCCTCCATTATGGACAAGCGTTTCTGGTGTAAATAATACTTGTTCTTATTCTTCAAATGCATCTGCTACTTTAGCAATTACAAGTGGTGTTCCACCATACAGTGTATTGTGGAGCAATGCTGCAACCACTAATACTATTTCTAGCTTAACTGCTGGAACTTACACTGTAACTATTAAAGACGGTGCGAACCAAACTGTTACCAAAAGTGTAACCATTACCACTCCAAGTGCAATTGCAATTGGCTTAACTGCTGCAGACGTTAAATGTTTTGGCGCTTCAACTGGCAGCATTGCTGCTATTGTTAGCGGTGGAACAGGTGCTTATAACTATAGCTGGACTAATTCAGCAAATACAGCAACCATCAACAACTTAAGTGCTGGTATTTATGAATTAACAGTAACTGATGCAAATGCATGTACTGCTAAAGCAAACAAAACCATTAGCCAACCAGTTGCTGCATTAAGTATTACTGGAACTGCAACAGCTGTTACTTGTAACGGTTTAAACAATGGTAGCATTGATATGGCTATTACTGGTGGTACTGGAGCTTATAGCTATTTATGGAATGACAATGCAACAACAGAAGACAGAACAGCAATGGCTCCAGGTAGTTACTCGTTAACTGTAACTGATGCAAATGCTTGTACTGCAACTAGTGGATCAAAAAGCATCACTGAACCTGCTGTATTAAGTGCATCAACTACACAAACCAATGTTTTGTGTAAAGATGGTAACAATGGTGCAATTGATTTAACTGTTGCTGGTGGTAATGGCTCAAACACTTTTAATTGGTCAAATACCGCAACTTCTGAAGATATTAGCGTTTTAGTAGCTGGTACATATTCAGTTATTGTAACGGATGCAAAAGCATGTACTACTTCGGTAGAAGCAACCATTACTGAACCAACTAAATTGGTAATCACTGGCACTGCAACAAATGTAAAATGCCATGGTGAATCTAATGGTGCAATTGCTATTGATGTAACTGGTGGTGTTAGCAATTATGTTTATAGCTGGACAGGTGCTACTTCGGCTTCAACTGAAGACTTAAGTAATTTGGTCGCTGGTGATTATACCTTAGTTGTAACGGATGCTAACGCTTGTACTGCAACCGAAACATTCACAGTTACTGAACCAAATGTATTGGCTACCAATGCAGATATTTTTAATGTAAAATGTTATGGTAATGCAACTGGTAAAATTGAGTTTGCTCCATTTGGAGGAACTTCTCCTTACCAATACAGCTATGCAAATTCAGATTACAAAGGAAACCGTTTAGAAAACCTTTATGCTGGTATTTATTCTGTAACCATTACGGATGCTAATGGATGTACTTTAACAGCTCCACGTACTATTACCCAACCAGCTGCTGCCTTAACAGTAACACCTTCGGTTACTAATGTAGCTTGTAATGGTGGTTCAAATGGTTCAATTGTATTGGCTGTAACTGGTGGAACTGGCGATATGGCTTATTCTTGGAGAAGCAATGCCTCTACAAGTAATACCATTAGTGGTTTAAGTGCTAGTACTTATAACTATACTGTAACAGACGAAAACGCTTGTGTAAAATCTGCTGATGTAGTTGTTTCACAACCTACAGTATTAGCAGTAACTATTAGCAGTAATTTGTTATGCTATACAGGTAGCAATGGTGCTATCACTGCAAATGTAAGCGGTGGTTCAACTCCATATGCTAGCTATGCTTGGACTAAAACTGGTTCGGCAATAACTGCAAGCACTGCAACTTGGACTGGTAGAAATGCTGGTACCTATAACGTAGTTGTAACAGATGCAAACAGCTGTACTGCAACAAAATCTATTACTATCAATGTGCCTTCTTCAAATACTTGTGGTATTTTCAAAACATATGAGAGAGAAACATGGGGAGAAAAACGTGGAAGTTATATAACAGCTAATTTTGCTACAGTATTCCCTAATGGAATTGTTATTGGTGCAGGTTCTAATAAATACACCTTTACTACTGCAATTGCGGTTCGTAACTTCCTAGGTAACGATGATGATGACGATTCACATTGCAGTTCAATTGCTGGTAGCACCATTAATCCTGGTTCAAGCAATAACCGCTTGGCAATTGAATTATTGGTATTGAAATTAAATGTAGGATTTGATAACTATTTCCCTGCATTTTCTCCATCAACAACCAAATTAGGTGATTTAGTAATTTATGAAAACGGTAGCAATGCCCATTTCAATGGCTTGTCGTTAAATGAATTTATCACTTTAGCAAACAATGCCTTGGGAGGTGTTCCTTGCGGAAGTGGCTATACATTAGCAAATGTTAAAAACACTGCTAAAAATTTAGATGACAATTTCCACCACGAAAGTGGCGAAGGCGATGATGATGATGAACATTGCGATAATGACCACAATGAAAACCATGGTAACTTAGTTTGCCCTTGCATTCAAAACAAAACTGGTGAAGATGCAAATGGTCCAGTTGCTAAAAAAGTTAGTGTAAGTAATTCTACCATGACTTGCTACCCTAATCCTTTCAGCAGCAATTTGGCTGTTAACTTTACTAGCAAATATGCTTCACAAGCTGTGGTTGAATTATACAACGCAGAAGGTGTAAGAGTAGCAGTATTGTTTAATGGTAATGTTAAAGAAAACGGAACTTATGATGTAAATGTAAATACAGAAAATTTAAGCAGTGGTGCTTACTTCTGCAGATTTGCATCTGACAAAGAAACCGTTATTCAAAAACTAATCATGATTAAATAATAAAGGTTTAATAATTAAAACCCGGTGAAACAAATGTTTCACTGGGTTTTTTTTTGCCCTAAAATTTCCATTTGAAAACAAAAAAAACATCAAATTAATTTGGTCTAAGGCAGTATGGATTTTTGGTTTTCTAAATAATTGCTATCTTTACTTATTATAGTTCAGTAGATTATGAGAAAATTGTCCTCCTATTTACTTGTTCCCGTATTGTTTTTTTTATACCCCGCTAAAAACTATTCTCAAACGGTTACAAATTATGTTTTTAGTCCTTCTAGCACAGTATTTACTGCCTTAGTTGGTTCCACACCTGCAGTAATTACAGGTGGTGCAGATGAAGGATACATGAGTGCTGTACCCATTGGATTTAATTTTATTTATAATAGCCAGGCCTATTCTACTTTATCTATTTCAACCAATGGCTATGTTTCTTTAGGCCAAAATATTACAGCTCTAAATAGCTTTTTAAACAACTTAAGTGCTGGTACTAATCCTCTCTCACCCCGCCCAATATTGGCACCCTTATGGGATGATTTGGCATTTGCTGCCACTACAAATATTAGTTACCAAATTTCTGGAACAGCACCTTATAGAATTTTTACGGTACAATGGCTCAATGCCAAATGGGTTTATAACGCTGCTGCTGCAGGTATTTCATTTCAATTGAAATTGTATGAATACGATAGTAAATTAGAATTTATTTATAGACAGGAAGCAGGTGCCTTGCTAAATCCAAGTGCATCAATTGGTATTACCAATGCAGCTACAGGAGCAGGTAATTTTCTATCTTTAATTAATACTGGTACCAACCCAGCAGATACCAATAGCCAAGTAGAAGCAAATGGCTTAAACACAAAACCCGCGAGCGGACAGGTTTACGGTTTTGTTCCTAATTATATTCCGCCAATTGCACCATCAGCCATTAACTTTACTAATATTGGTGCCACTACCTTTTCGGTAGATTGGACAGATAATACAAATACTGAAACCTATTACGAAGTTTATATGTCGAGCGACAGTATTAACTTTAATAAAGTAAGTACCATTTACTCAACAAGCATAAGTAACACTGGTAGTATTTATCATTATGTACCCAGCGGGTTAAACCCAAGCAGCTATTACTACTTTAAGATATACGCAAACAATGAGGGAAGTTTACCCAATAATTTTGCCTATGGATTTACAAGCACCTCTGCGGGATTATTATCTGGTATTAAAACAATTTGTCCTTGGGGTTGCAACTATACAAGTATTGGAAATGCCAACGCAGATATTAGGTACAAAGGGGTATATGGCAGTTTAATATTAGAGTTTGACTCCTCTTACCGTGCCAATGTAGAGACCTATCCAATAGACTTTGGCAACCTTAATACAAGTGCATCAAATACGGTTACCTTTAGGCCAAGTAGCAATGTGGTTTCGCTTATTAATTTTGTTTCATCTGCTATTGTAAGCTTTGATTTAAATACAACAGATTACCTAACAATTGATGGAAAGGCTGGTGGATATGGTTCAGAAAATTTGATTCAAATTAGCAATACAAATAGTGCTGGATCTGCAGTAAGATTTTTAAATGATGCCACCAACAACACCTTGTTTAATTGCAAGCTAAGTGGCGCATCAACTTCTACCAACTCGGGCGTAGTAAGTTTTATGGGAACAGCTGGTAGTATTGGGAATAGCAATAATTTTATTTTTTATTCAATAATAAAAGACACCATAAATTTCCCTATATATTCTATTTATTCTAATGGAACTGCAACTGCACCTAATTTATACAATTCGGTTTACGGAAATGATATATTAAATTATTACAACAACACAAATACATCTTATGGCCTTTATTTAGGCACAGGAAATAATGCCTGGTTTATTGGGTCGAACAATTTTTATCAAACTGCTGTTAGATTTTTGTCTAATAACAATGTAGGCGCAATTAGTATCAACAGTGGCTCAAATTATACGCTTTACGGAAATTATATTGGAGGCGCAGAAGCAATGTGTGGTGGCAATGCCAGTGCATATAATGGCTCTGGTACGGTATCTTTTTTAAATTTAAATTTAGCAAACACGGCAACTTGTTTGGTTCAGGCAAACGTATTTCAAAATATTAATTTAGACCTAAACTCTTCTACCAACTCAATTATTTATTTAGCAAATGGCGATTTTAGTATCAGCGGAAATACTATAGGGAATTCAAGTAGCACAAATAATATTGTATACAAAACCAATGCCGCCAACGGCTTGTTTTCACCCATCTATTTAAGTGGTGGAACTGCATACGGAACAGTTGAAATTTCTACAAATACAATTGGAGGCATTTCTGTTGAGGGCACAGGAATTACCCAATTTAAAGGCATTAATATTGCCTCTACTTTGCCCGAATTAATTATTAGTGATAATTTAATTGGAAGCTTATCTACGCCAAATAGTATTTGCGATTCAAGTGCACAAAGCCTTATAGGAATAAGTGTTTCACCGGGTTCGCCAACAAATACTATTACAGGCAATAATATTGCCAACCTTTCATCGCCAAACACATCTTCCACAAATAGAATTAATGGTATTTATTTAAATGCAATTGGAACAGTAACATTAAGTAACAATACAGTTTTTAATTTAAACTATGCGGGTTCTTCTGTTTTAAACGGTATTAATGCGCCTCTTATTGGCATATTGCATAATGCAAGCGGTTTGAACCAAACTTGTGCCAACAATACGGTGTTTGGATTATTTGCTTCCAACACAATTTTAGCAACAGCAGCTACTGGTATTTACTATGCGGGAACCAGTTCTGGCACTAATATTTTAGCTACAAATTTTGTGCATGGCATGTCATCCAATAGCACTGGTCCTGCAATTATAAATGGTATTTATAATGGTAGTAGTGGTGTATCTGCTTATAATAATAGAGTGCGCTTAGGCATTGATACCATTGGTGCTTCCATAGATGCCAATCATAATATCATTGGTATTAATGATGCTGGAAACTCAAATGCTTATTACCACAATTCCGTTCATATTGGTGGCACAGTAATGAGTGTAGGGTTTAATAATAGTTATGCATTCTACAATTCAATTGGTAGCACTGGCAATAGGGTAATTGTAAATAATATTTTTTCAAATACCAGAAGCAATTCAATTGGATCAGGAAAAAACTATGCAGTATTTTTAAGTACTGGAACACTTACAGGGCTCAATATGAATTACAATATTTATTACGCACCAGGCTCTGGTGGTGTAATTGGGCGTTATGGGGCAACAGACTACTTAGTAATGAATAATTGGCGAACAGCCACCTTTAGTGATTACAATTCTGGTTTAGGAAATCCCAATTTTGTTTCTCCAAATAGCGGATCGGCAAGCTTAAATTTAAAGGTGCAAAGCCCTACTCCGGCGGAAGCTGCGGGCAGCCTATCCAATACCACTAGCGAAGATTATGAAGGCAATAGCAGGGCCAGTAAAACACCTGTAGACATTGGTGCAAATGCAGGTAATTATTCTGGCGTTGATTTATTTCCGCCAAGCATAACTTACACCCCATTTAACAATACCACCTCTACAAGCAATAGAACCCTTAGTGCCAGGTTAACAGATATTGGAACAGGAATTAGAAATTCTGCCTCCCTACAACCAAGAATTTATTATAGGCGCATTTTACCTACAGCCACGGCTTGGTTCAGCACAACTGGTGTATTGGCCTCTGGAACCGTAATGAATGGAACATGGAACTTTGTAATTGATTATTTAAGCACTGGACCAGCATTACTTGGACAACAGTTTCAATATTATGTTGTTGCCCAAGATTCTGCCACAAGCACCAATATTTCTTTTAATCCATTTCCAGGAGCAAACCATTCCAGTGTGAATGCGCAAGTTACTGCGCCAAATACACCTTTTTCTTATGCTATTGTAAATGCATTGCCCACTACAATTTTGGTGGGTGCTGGGCAAACATATACAAGCTTAACTGGCGCTGGTGGTTTATTTACAAGCATTAACAATAGCACATTGGCTGCCAATACAGAAGCAACAATTGTATCAGATATAGTGGAACCAGGAACCTTTGCATTAACCAATGCAGGCATGGGAATTTTTAATTTATTAATTAAACCAGACAATTCTCTTAGAACACTCAGTGGCAGTTTGGTTACAGGTGGAATTGGTCTGCTTACATTAAACGGTGCAAAAGGTGTAATTATTGATGGAGGAGCTTCAAAAAATTTAATTATTAGAAATAAAATTGGCACTACTCCTTCTACCACAACTGCACCCGCTGTACAATTTTTAAATGCAAACAATGATACCCTTAGAAATTGTATTATAGAATCTAATGCCGCATCAACATCTTATGCTACTTTGCTTTTAAATACAAACACAATTACGGCAAGTAGTGCAGGAAATCAAATTGCAAATTGCTTTATAAGACCCGCAGATAATAGTAATACCAATGCCCCTTCAACGGCAATTTTAATTAATTCTGCAGCAGGCAATATTTCAAATACAAGTCTTGTTTCAAATACCATTAACGATTTTGTTAATTATGGTATTTATATAGCAAATGCAGGTAGCAATATTTTTATTGGTGATCCAAATGATTCTACTAAAGGTAACAGCATTTTTCAAACTGCTCCAAGAGCGCTTCATTACAATATTTTAATTGGTTCGGGCAGTGGCCATGTACTATCAAATAATTCTATTTATGGTAGTCCTGGCATAATACATACAGGCGCTGTTTATGGTATTTATGTATATAATAGCCTTAATAATATTACGCTGCAAAACAACAATATTGGAGGATGTAGTAGAACTAAGGGTCTTGCTACGTATAACAATGCCGCCAATTTTATGGGTATATATTTGGGAGGTGGAAGCAATGGAATTTCCAATATTAGAAACAATCAAATTGGTAATATTGCCATTAGCAGTGTTTCAAATTTTACGGGTATTTATGTGGCAAGCGGAAACGTAAATATTGATAAAAACACGGTTGGTGGAGCTGCGCTTAGCAGCAATGCTTATGATACAATTGGTGTAATGGGCGACTTTTACGGTATTAGAAATTTAAGTGCTTCCAATACAACTATTACAAACAATTTTGTTTCTAATATAAATAGTTATGGTTCTGGATTTAGCATTGGCCTAAGTGTTGAAGCAGGCGTATCAAACGTATTGGGAAATACCATTAGAGATATTACCAGTTTTATGAGCAATATTACATCGCCAGATTATAGTTGCAATGGAATTAGATTTGCGGCAAATAGTGCAGGTAATAATATTGAAAATAACCTTGTTTTTAATTTAAAAAGTTTGAGTAATAATTCAAGCGTATGCGTGAGCGGCATAACGGTAACAAGTCCACTTAGTAATAGTAACATTCATAGAAACCGTATCTACAATCTTTTTGCCGAAGGAACTGCACTTGGTGGAAGTAGTCCAATTATTAGAGGTATGTATATTTCTGCGGCAGGAAACGCCACTTATGCCAATAATCAAATTAGCATTAAATCCTCTGCAATTACAGCACAACCTAGAATACGAGGTATAGAGGTGAATACGGGTGGCGGCTTAAATTCATTTTATCACAATAGCATTTATATTGGAGGAACTGCAAGTAATGCAAATAACAGTAGCGCATTTTTTAGAAATACAACTATTGCAACTGCTTCCGTTTTACTTAAAAATAATATCTTTTTTAATGAAAGAAATGCGCCAGGAACTCAATATGCATTGTCGTCTAATTTCAATTCAAATATTATTAACGATTTCAATTTATTTGTTTCTCCCTTAGCAACTGCATGCATAGAATATCCATTAGGCACACCAAAAACAATTACAAGCTGGAATTCAATTTCGGGTAACCCAATAAATAATTTGTATAATACGGCAAGTCAATTAACAAGTACCTTGTTTTTTCCTTTGCTCACTATTGGTGATTTAAGCACCAATGCCTGTAGGGTTTCAAATAATGGCGCTTATACGCCCATAGACTATGATTACAACAATGCTACACGCAGCATGACACCTGATATTGGATCTGTTGAATTTACCACGTCAACAGGGGCTGCAAGTATAAGCAGCCAACCAAGTTCTGTAACAATTAGCTGTGGGCCATCCAATGCACAATTTACTATTAACACCAATGGCTATGGCAATATATTTCAATGGGAAGAAAATAGAGGTTTGGGTTGGAACCCACTAAGCAATAATGCAATATATGCAGGAGTAAAAACCAACCAATTAAGCATTACAAATGCGGGTGCAAGCATGAACAATTACCAATACCGTTGCACCTTTACAGGTGCATGCCTGCCAGCTGTTGTTTCAAATATTGTAACACTTATTGTATCTAATACAAATACTTGGACAGGCGCAAATAATACCAACTGGGGGAATACATTAAATTGGAGTTGTGGTACAATTCCAACAGCTACCACAGATGTTCAAATAAATAATGTGGCAAATTTACCGGTAATAAGTGATGGTGCACGTTTATGCAATAATTTAAGCATAGCCAATGGCGCAAGCTTAACAATAAACAATGTGGCTTCTGCCTTAAGTATCTATGGACAAGTAAGCCTCCTAGGAAGTTTGGTGCATACAAATGGTTTTATAACTTTTGCAGGAAACAGCCAACAAATAATTCCCGGAATTACATTTGCTAATTTAACACTCAATAATACAAATGGGGCCAAATTAGGGGCAAATACAAGTATAGTTGGCGCATTAAACCTAACAAATGGAATTTTAGATATTGGCGCTTATAATTTAACGCTCTTGGGAAGTGGATCTACTATTATTGGCAGTTCAAATGCCAAATATATTGCAACAACCGGACTAGGCACACTCAATATCCAAAACCTTGGAACAGGAGGAAGAACAACAAGTGTGCTATTTCCAGTTGGCTCAAGCAGTAATTCATATACGCCAGCAAGCATAACAAATTTAGGCGCATTAGATGAATTTAAGGTAAGGGTAATGTCTGGCGTAAATTTAATTTACAATGCCTTATTTGTGCCAAGTGGAACAGCCATTAGCAGCAATGCTGTAAACTTAAGTTGGGCTATAAACGAAACGCTTACAGGTGGAAGCAATGCCAGCATTTCACTGCAATGGAATTTACAGGATGAATTAAATGGTTTTTCAAGGAGCAATTGCTATATGGCGCGCTATACGGGAAGCGCTTGGATACCTGGCACAGGTGCTGCTGCTGCAGGTATTAATCCCTATACAAAAACTATTAGCAGTTTAGCAAATTTTTCACTATTTGGAGTTGGTAGCAATGGCGCCTTACCTGTTAGCTTACTTAATTTTTCTGCTTATAAATTTGAAGACAATGCGCAATTAAATTGGCTTACTGCAAGTGAATACAATAGCCTAAAATTTGAAATTGAACGCTCCTTTGATGCTACACATTTTGAAACCATAGGAACACTTAAAGCAGCCGGAAACAGTGAAACTACAAAAAACTACCAGTACCAGGATATTGGCGTATTTGCGCTTGGTTTAACTACAATTTATTACCGCTTAAAAGTGATTGACAGAGATGGTGCTTTTGACTACACCAAAACAATTAAACTCACTAAAGAAACTTCAAAAAATGAAGAAATAATATTCTTCCCGAACCCATTTAATGAAGAATTAACAATTGAATTGTTTTCTATAATTGAACAAAATGCAAAATTGAGTGTGTTTTCCTTGAGTGGTGAGCAGCTTTTTACCGGCAATATTTTTTTAACTGAAGGAATTAATAATTACAAAATTGTTGACCCCAATTTTGCCTATCATACAAACAAAATTAACGCTACTAATCTGCTGTTTTTAGAAATTAATCCAGGTGTTTATTTTGTAAGCTTAGAAACTGCTACTCATAAAAATGTATACAAAATAATTAAGCGTTAAAATGAGCTTAAGCTCATTTTAACGCTTAATTTACAAAATGTCACCTCATAGATTGCTTAATTTATATACATTTGTATGTAATATTAATTAGTAAAAAAATCCGCCCAATAAATGACCTTAATAAATTATAAATTGAGTAACAGAAATAGCCTTTTTTATTGCTTGAAAACCTATTTAAATGGGGGCCTGTTTTTGTTTGTTGTCTTCAGCCTGCTTTCATTGGGTTACAGCAATGCCCAAACCCAACGAATGGTATATACGGGTCAATTATCAGACTCAAGCATTAAAAAATTATTTTCAGCCCCACAGGAGGTCGAAAATGAGATTGAACAATTAAAATTAATTCCATCTACAGCTCCAGATTCGAGCTTTTACTTTTCCAATAGAACTATAGGAATATTTTATGGCGTAACCAATAACAATGACAGTGCGCTTAAATATCTTTTATTAAGCGAAAAATATACGCCTGAAAATAGCTTAAGAAAAGTAATTGCAAATAAAAATATTGCTATAGTTTACCGCAAAATGGCAAATTTTCCAATGGCCTTTAAATTTCTTGATAAGGCTTTAAAGCTTGCACTTAAGTATAATTTAAAGATAGGAATTGCGGGAGTTTATGCAGAAATGGCTGCAAATTATAACGAACTGGGCAATGAAAATTCGTCCATTTTATATTTATTAAATGCCATTAAAATATTTACCGCATTAAACAAGCCAAATGATTTTGAATTGGCTGTAGCAAAACTCAATTTAGGAAACACTTATGTGAATAAAGGGAAATTTAAGTTTGCACGTAAATTATTTTTAGAAGGCCAAAAGACATTTAAAAATGTTGGCGATATGGCTAATTACTATTTAGCGACCATGAATTTGGGTATATGCAATGCACAGGATGGTAAATATGATGACGCAGAAAAAGATTTCAAAGAAGCTTTATTGGGTTCTGAAACATTTCAGGACTATGAAGTTTCTTGTGTGATTAAACAAAATCTTGCGCAACTTTATTCAGTAACAAACAACCCCAATAAAGCAGTAGTTCTGTATAAAGAAATAATAAGATACTGCATTCAAAATAATTCGCCAAATTTGTTTCACCAGGCAGCTCAATACATTAGTTTTTTAAATAATAAAGGCAATTATCTCCAAGCTTTGGCCCTTCAAAAACAATTGGCAGCATTTGACAATGCAATAATAATAGCTGATAAAGCATTCTATTTCAAAGAGCTTGGCTTTACCTACCTAAACTTAGGATTAAAAGACAGCGCTAATAGCTTGTTTAAGCTTGCATTTCAATTTCTAGATTCATCTTCAAATATCAACGAAGACGATATTGTAAATAATTCTCAGGCTATTTACCAAAGTCAAATTCAGGAAAAAGAAATTAAAATATTGGAACAAGAAGCAATCTCCAAAGACCAAGCCGCAACTAAAAGCATATTATTCTCTATTGCATTTGTATTGTTAGTAGGCGTTTTGTCTATTTATTTTTATTATAAATATAAATTAGAAAAGAAGAACAAGGATTTAATTGAGCTGTCTTTTAAAGCCGAGCAGTCTGAAAAAGATGCCTTGAACAATGCTATTGAAAAACAACAACTCCAAACAAAACTGCAAGATGAAGCGCTCAACAGACAAAAATTGGCACTTAATTCTAAAACAAATTTTGTAAGAAATATAAGCCATGAAATTAGAACCCCACTGCACGCCATTAATGGGGTTACCAATTTATTATTGTTAGATAAGTTTTTATCTGAAGGAAACAAAGAACAAATTGAGGTGCTTAAAACACAAACGCAAATCTTGGTTAATTTACTCAACTCTGTTCTAGATTACGACCAAATTGAACGCGGCGAAATTCATTTTCACCATGAAAGATTTGAATTGGGCGGAATGCTAAAAGAGCTAACAGATACATACGCAAATGAGGCAAAGAATAAAGGCATT
>CANFHJ010000044.1 GCA_947446605.1 Bacteroidota bacterium
GTAAATTACACCAGCGTGTGTATTTCTGTTTCGAAATGCAATAATTCTCTCTTTTTGAGATTAATTTCCCTTTTTTGGATATGCGTACGAAATTGGCACCCAACTGACCGAGAAAATGCAACTCACATAAATTTAAAAGCTACTTGCATGGGTTTTTGAAAGTATCCTGTTTTCACACATCCAATTTTGCCCTGGATAAGCATATAAGCCGCAAGAAGCCTAATAACATTGATTTGTTTCATAAAGAGAAAATGTCGCATTAATTAAGTCATTATAAATCAGATTAATAATATAAATGTCATTTGTTTAACTCACCAGTTATTAACATTTGTTAATATCCGCTAAAAAGCATTAAAAATTGCCATACAAAAAAGGCATAAATAGTTGGTAATTAATAGATTAAGTAGAATCCATTAAATTAGACACCTTACCCCTTGATTCTTAGTAAATTATAGATTAATGTTTATTAAGGCCATTGTTGCTAATAGCATAATGGCTAGTGCGACATTTTTAATTTATTTGAATTTTGCATAATTTGCTCTTTACCAGCTTTTTTGTAAACAAATTCAAAAATGTTGAGAATAAATTAAAAACAGATTTCGGAAATCGCTTTTTCAAACTAAATTTGCATAATTTATACCTATAGCTACTATTAAGTATTTACATCCCCTTCAATAAAACAACTCTCATATATGCCAAAAGACAGCAGTATTAAATCGGTTCTCCTCATAGGTAGCGGCCCAATTGTTATTGGTCAAGCCTGCGAATTTGATTACAGCGGAAGCCAAGCCGCACGCTCCTTAAAAGAAGAGGGTATAAAGGTTATCTTAATTAATAGCAATCCGGCAACTATCATGACAGATCCTGTTACGGCAGATCATGTATATTTATTGCCGCTTAACCCTGCTTCTATAGAACAAATATTAACGGAACACCAAGTAGATGCTGTTTTGCCTACCATGGGAGGTCAAACCGCCCTCAACCTTGCCATCGAATGCGATGAGATGGGTCTTTGGGAAAAATATAAGGTGCGCATGATTGGCGTTGATATTGCCGCAATTGATACAACCGAAAACAGAGAGAAATTCCGCCAAAAAATGATTGATATTGGCGTTCCTGTTGCAGATTCTAAAGTGGCCAACTCCTTTCTTGAAGGTAAAGAAATTGCACAAAATATTGGGTTCCCGCTGGTTATTCGTCCTTCTTATACCTTAGGTGGAACCGGTGGCGGATTTGTTTGGGTAAAAGAAGAATTGGATGCAGCCCTTCAACGCGGATTAGCGGCTTCTCCTACCCATGAAGTATTGGTAGAAAAAGCGGTATTTGGTTGGAAAGAATATGAATTAGAATTATTGCGTGATAAAAATGACAGTGTAGCCATTATTTGTACCATTGAGAACTTTGATCCAATGGGCATTCATACAGGTGATTCAATTACGGTTGCACCTGCAATGACATTGAGCGATACTGTTTTTCAAAGAATGCGCACAATGGCTATTCATATGATGCGCTCCATCGGAAATTTTGCAGGTGGTTGTAATGTGCAGTTTGCCGTAAACCCAGCAGATGAAGCAATTATTTCGGTTGAAATTAACCCGCGCGTATCGCGCTCATCTGCTCTTGCCAGTAAAGCTACAGGCTATCCTATTGCAAAAATTGCAGCTAAATTAGCCATTGGTTACCATCTCGATGAACTTAAAAATCCAGTAACCAAAACAACATCTGCTTATTTTGAGCCGGCATTGGATTACGTTATTGTGAAAATTCCTCGCTGGAATTTTGATAAGTTTAAAGGCGCAAACAAAACCCTTGGTCTTCAAATGAAATCTGTTGGAGAAGTAATGGGAATAGGTAGAACCTTTATTGAGGCATTGCAAAAAGCTACCCAAAGCTTAGAAATTAAACGAAATGGTTTGGGTGCAGATGGCTTCCAACAGCGTAAACTAGAAGACATTGTAGAAAAATTAAAGAACCCAAGTTGGGATCGCTTATTTGCTGTAAAAGACGCCCTTAGTCTTGGTATGCCAATCTCTAGTTTGGAAAAAATTACCAGAATAGACCGTTGGTTCCTAACGCAAATTAATGATATGGTGCGCCTCGAAAGCGACACCAAACGCTTTAACCTAGCTAATTTGCCAAAGGAAATAATGGTTGAACTCAAACAAAAGGGTTACAGCGATATCCAAATTGCTTACCTATTGGGTGGCGATACCACTGAAGACCAAGTTTGGGACCTTAGAAAACAAATGGGAATTCACCGTATTTATAAAATGGTTGATACCTGTGCCGCAGAATTCCCTTCTCCTACAAATTATTTCTACTCAAGTTTTGATGGTGAAAATGAAAGTGTAGTAAGCGATAGAAAAAAAGTTATTGTGCTTGGTTCTGGTCCGAACCGAATAGGACAAGGAATTGAATTTGATTACAGTTGTGTGCATGGTTTACTTGCCGCAAAAGAATCTGGTTTTGAAGCAATTATGATTAACTGTAACCCTGAAACAGTAAGTACAGATTTTGATATGGCAGATAAGCTTTATTTTGAACCTGTATTTTGGGAAGCAATTCGTGAAATAGTTGAATTAGAGAAACCTGTTGGGGTTATTGTTCAATTGGGCGGACAAACAGCGCTTAAATTGGCTAAGAAACTTGAACATTTGGGAGTTAAAATCATTGGTACCAGCTTTGCCAATATGGATATTTCTGAAGACCGTGGCTTGTTCTCTGATTTATTAAAAGAACTAGACATTCCTTATCCTAACTATGGTGTAGCAGAAGATGCCGAAGAAGCAATTGTTGTAGCTCATAAAGTAGGTTACCCAGTTTTGGTTCGTCCAAGCTATGTTTTGGGCGGACAGGGGATGAAAATTGTAATTAATGACGAAGACCTTGAACAAGCGGTAATTGATCTATTAGGTGATCTGCCTGGTAACCGTGTTTTGATTGACCATTTCTTGGATAGAGCCGAAGAGGCCGAAATTGATTTGATCTGCGATGGTCAAGATGCCCATGTAATTGGAATGATGGAACATATTGAGCCTGCAGGTATTCATAGCGGTGACAGTTATGCTGTTTTGCCTCCTTTTAGCTTGAGCCAAAACGTGCAAGACCTCATGGAAAAGTATGCCAGAAACCTTGCCATTAAGATGAATATTTGCGGCTTGTTAAATATCCAATTCGCTATCAAGGACGAAAAAGTATATGTAATTGAGGCAAACCCAAGGGCAAGTAGAACTGTTCCTTTTATTGCAAAAGCTTACCAAATTCCTTATATTAATATTGCCACCAAAATTATGTTGGGTGTAAATAAATTAAGTGATTTTACCTTCGATAGAAAATTAGAAGGATACGCTATAAAAGAACCTGTTTTCTCTTTCGAAAAATTCCCTGATGTAAACAAGGAACTTGGTCCAGAAATGAAATCTACGGGTGAAGCCATTAGATTTATCAAAGACTTACAAGACCCTCACTTTAGAGTGCTTTACAAAGAAAAGAGCATGTATTTAAGTAAATAAAAAAAGAGCCATTTGTTTTCAAATGGCTCTTTTTTTTGAATATTCTTGATGTGAATTATTCGAATATTTTTGTGGGTTCGGGTACTCTAAAAACCAATTTATTGGTGCCAAAGAAATTGAGGAAAATATTTATAAAAATAGCCAAAATATTTGAAACCAATGGGCCGTTATTTTCGAGGTAACTTGCTAAAAAACAAAAGTTTAAATTGCTAGCCATTTGCGAAAACCAAAGATTTGGATGAACCATATGGTCAAATACCACATTTACCAACAGGTAAACTAAAAATGTGATTGCATACACCAATATATATTTCAAAAGGTATTTCTCATCTTCCTCGGTTTGGTCAATATAAGTCCAGAATTTATTGAGGGTAAATCCAACAAAGAAACCCATTACATACCCAATGGCCTTTGACAGCAAATTGAGTGCAGGGTATTGCATGGAGATAAGCCAAAATACACCAAGACTTACAGCAGCGCTTGTTGCACCAACTATCCCAAATTTAATAAATTTTCTAGCTGTGGGAAATTGCCGCAACCACATTCTGAGTTTTTGTATTTGATGTAATACCATCTGCTTTCAAAAATAAATAAAACTATGGTCTAATTTCCTTTTCAAAAAAAATAAGGATAAATTAACTTCTGCGATTGATGTAACCATTGTCGGCAAAACTAAAAAAACTTTTGTTGCCAATAATTAAATGGTCGCACACATCAATATCAAGCAATTTCCCAGCCTCGTATAGTTTTTTTGTTAAATCGATATCTTGCTGGCTAGGGGTTAAATTACCTGAAGGGTGGTTGTGACAAAGAATGATACCGCTTGCCAAATGGTTAAGCGCCGCATTGAATATTATTTTGGGATCTACAACAGTTCCTGAAACCCCACCAACACTAATACGCTTTTTGGCAATAAACATGTTGTTTCTGTTAAGCAACATTATCCAAAATTCTTCATGCTGGTAGTCTTCTAGAATATGTTCAAAATACATGTAAGCCTCAATGCTATTTGTAATCTTGACAATTTTTTTTGCTTCCTCTTCTCTTCTCCTTCGGCCTAATTCTAGTGCTGCGTTCAATACAATTGCCTTTACTTGCCCCAAACCTTTTATGCAGGCTATGTCAGACAAACTCATTCTGCTCAATTCACTGAGGTTATTGTTGCAAATAGCTAATAGCTGCTGCGCCAATTGCAGCGCAGAGGCATTTTTATGCCCATTCCCAATAATAATTGCCAAAAGCTCTGCAATATTAAGGGCATTTGGGCCCAGTGCCTTTAGTTTTTCGCGGGGTCTATCATCCTCTGCCAACATCTTAATGCTTAATGGGGGGTAGTGGTTTTGTTCCATGTGTCAAAATTACTTGGAACCTGATGGTCTATCAAGCGTGATGAAAAACTATATCCGGTTTTTAGGATAGTGAAATTTGGGCACAAAAAAAGCCCAGGCAATACCTAGGCTTTTAAATATTATTCTTTAAAGATTATTTTTTCTTAGTAACTTTCTTAACTACTTTTTTAGGAGCAGCTTTCTTAACGGCAACAACTGCAGTTCCTACTTTATTTACAACTTTAGCCAATTTAGATTTTTGGTTAGCAGCTTTATTTTTGTGAATAATGCTACGTTTAGCCAATTTGTCCAGCATAGAACTTACTTCAATTAACAAAGCAGCCGCTTCACTTTTTACAGTGGATTCGCGTAGGCGCTTAGCCAATGTACGAGTAGTTTTTGCTTGGTAACGATTACGTAAACGCTTAGTTGCGTTGTTTCTGATTCTCTTTTTTGCTGAACTATGATTTGCCATTTTCTAAATACTTATCTGTTTAATAATTCCTCTTATTGTCCTTAAAAGGGAGGGCAAATATAGGCATTTGTGGATAAAATCAAAAGTTCCATAAAAAATTATCCTCAAACTGAGAAACTTTCACCGCAACTGCAAGTACGTGAGGCATTTGGATTGTTGAAAGTGAAACCTTTGCCATTTAGGCCATCTGTGAAATCTAACTCGGTTCCAAATAGGTAAAGAACTGAACGTTTGTCTGTTACAACCTTTACGCCGTTATTATCAAAAATTTCATCGCCTTGCTTCGACTGGTTGTCAAAATCCAATTTATAGGATAATCCCGAACAGCCACCGCTTTCAACTCCTACTCTTAAAAAATAGGAGCTGTCGTAATTTTGCTCGTCAATTAATTGAGCTATTCTGGTTTTTGCTTTATCGCTTACGGTAATCATGTTTTGTAGTAATGGAATACAAAATTAACTTATAATTTTAAAAGCCATGCAAAGCTCTTGGTACTTTTTAAGTAAATTTGACAAGATTAATCTTTTTATATGTTAGAAATACAAACGATTGCCATTGCAGGCGCTGGAACAATGGGAAGTGGAATTGCCCAAGTTTGCGCCAGTTCAGGCTATCAAACTATTTTGTTCGACATTAATGCAGCGGTTTTGGATCGCGCAAAAATTGCTATTGAAAAATCTTTGAATTTTCTGGTGGAGAAACAAAAAATTACTGAAAAGGCTAAGCTCGAAACTTTAGCTAGGATAAAATTCACTACTCAAATAAACGACTTGATTGCGGATTTAATAATTGAGGCGGTTATAGAACGACTAGAAGTTAAGCATGAATTTTTTCAAGCTGTTGCTGCCATTAACAATGTTAATTGTTTGCTGGCAAGTAATACATCTTCTATACCAATTACACAAATAGCAGCTAAAATACCAAATCCAGAGCGGGTTTTGGGAATTCACTTTTTTAACCCAGCTCCACAAATGAAATTGGTTGAAATTATCAGTGGCGTTCAAACCCTATCTGAAAATGCAAAAAATTGCAAATTGCTTATTGAGGGAATGGGAAAAACTTGTGTTATGGCAAATGATGCTCCTGGTTTTATTGTAAATAGAGTGGCACGTCATTATTACGTTGAAGGTTTAAAAGTTTTGGAAGAAAAGGTGAGCGATTTAGAAACCATTGACGCTTTAATGGAAAGTTCTGGGTTTAAAATGGGCCCCTTTAAATTGATGGATTTAATTGGTGTAGATACCAACTTTTCTGTTACCAGCAGCATCTATCAATTGTTTCACCAAGATGGTAAATTTAGACCTAGCAGAATCCAACAGCAAAAAGTAGATGCGGGTCATTTTGGACGTAAATCAGGTAAAGGATTTTATTCTTATGAATAGAGAGGAATTTTATATCAGAGATGCCAGTTTGGTTGATATTGTTGCTATTACTGAAATTTATAACGAGTCTATTCTTACCGATGTGGCTACTTTTGATACAGAAGCTAAAAGTATTGAAGACAGAGTTAATTGGTTCAATGCGCATGATGAAAAGCATCCAATTATTGTAGCTTGTGTTGAAGACAAAGTTGTAGGATGGGCAAGTTTGAGCCTTTGGAGTGATAGGATTGCCTATAATGGAACCGCTGAGGTCTCTGTCTATGTAGATGCGAAATATAGAAATATGGGCATGGGCGGCCAACTTATTGAGGAGCTAGTTTATCAAGCTAATTCAAATGGCCTTCATTATTTGCTTTCACGCATTACCATGGGAAATGAAACCAGCATTCGTTTACATAAACGTTATGGTTTTGAAACCATTGGCGTAATGCATGAAGTAGGCCATAAATTTGGTGTTTATTTGGATGTTACCTTAATGGAAAAAGTTCTAGAGAATTAGGATCGCTTAACTAAAATATTTACATGAAAAAAGCACTTCAAATAGGCCTGTTTATTGCTATTGCAACATTATTTTATACCTGTAAAAAGGCAGCAAAAAATGTAACGAACCAAGAATTCTTTCCCAGTGTTTTAGTTGATTTCTATATTAATTTAGATTTGCCTTTATACGCAGAATTAAATTTCCCCAATGGTTATGTATACGAAAGAAATTATGGCTATAAAACACGTGGTGTAATAGTATATAATACTGGGTATACGGGCCCAGATCAATATGTAGCTTTTGATCGTTCTTGTCCTTATAACGTTGATAGTTCTTGCAGCATTGTTAGTGTTGATAGTTCCACCTTATACTACAGATGTGGTCAATATACTGGCCCAGGTGGTAGATTTATTCCCTGTTGTAATTCTAAGTTTGTGGCAAGTAATGGCGGCCAAATGGAAGGCCCTGCTAATAGACCTTTGCGCCAATATTACGTGAGTATTTTGGGGAGGCAATTACACATAACCAATACTTTACAATAAATTTATTACATTTGTGTGTATGAGAAGTTTATCAAAATACACCTACCTTGTTTTTTGTGCTTTTATTTTTTCACTTGTAACACATGCAAGCGGAATTACTGGTTCTTCGGGTAACGAACTATTGTATATTTATCTTCTTTTATTTTCTCTGCTATTATTTATTCTTGGCATCGACTTTCTAATAAAATTTGCACTAAGAAAGTATGTAGATTGGAAAAATAAAAAACTTGAACTGCCAGCAGAGGAGCCTATCAATTAGGCGTGCATCCAATTCATTTTTGGAGAACCATCCAATTGCTGCTGAGGTAAATCAAACTTGTTTAAATGATGCCTTTTAATGGCATATAAAATTTTGTTTACCCATACTAGGCCAGCAGAAGAGTAATAAAACCTGTTCATTGTGGCGAGCCAAATATTAAAATCCTTGTTTTCTTTTAAAATTGGATAGTATTTCTTTCTCTTAATAATGGTGCAAAAATGCCCAAAGGAAGCTTCGTCTGATAAATAACTTCTATAGGCCGATTTGTAATTTATGCCTTGTTCTGGCAGGTGATTTTTCCCTTTTATACCAAAATGATTACGGAGCTTTTTGCAGTTTTCTCCAGATCCATGTCCAGATTCTATCAATGCAATTCCTAAAATAACACTGGCTGGTATACCTGTTTTAGCAGATAAACTTTGGGCCAATGGCGCATAGGTAATAATATAGCTATTGGCAGATAAACTTTGTGCAGTTATTTGTTGAGAAAAGAAATAACAGAAAATAAGCGCAAATAAACTGCGCGGATTAAAACATGATTTTTTTTGTAACATAATTGGGCGATATGTTATTTGGCAATTTTCAATTCTTAGGGAAAATAAACGACCATTATCAGCCACAAAGATGGGCCAATAATTCCATTCTAAATGCACACCAAAACCCCGTGTGTCTTATTAATGGGCCAAAATTAAAATGTTATTAATTGTCGCAATACCTCATGAATTGCCCCTGTAAGTGTTAAACACCTATTGAGACAGCCTAAATTTTTTCGTTTTTGGTGTTCGGTTCGAACCGATTTATTGTTTTAAATGCATTGGAAAACAAGCTTATCCACCAAAAAAATAGCCCCAAAAGCAATAAGCTATGGGGCTATGAAGAATTAATTATTAGTACTTACCACTCTGCTGTTGGGTCGAACCTAAAAACCTCGCTCATTTCCTCTACTAATGGAGATAAATTTGCTGTATGGTTTCCAATTCTTCCTCCAAAAACTGGATTCCATGAGGTGGAAGCCGGTATTTCAATACCTGCTTTTATTAGGTAAGGCGTAATATTTGCCAACCATTTTTCTTGCAGGGTTTCTTCACCTTCAAAAACTCCCTCGGCAATTAATTGGTCCTCAAACGAACTTTTTTCAAACATACCTAAGGCATAATTCCATGCTTCATTAAAGGCGGCTTGCATACGGTTATGACTTTCTTCATTGGCCGAACCTAATTTTACCATCCATGTATTGGCATGAAAAACATGGTATTTAAGTTCTCCTTTTACCTTGCGGGCAACTTTAGCTAATGGCTCATAGCTAGAATTAGCGAGTGCCTCAAAGCGTAATTGGTCGGCATGGTCATATAAAAAGTGACGTACCAAACTAAAGTCGTATTCGCCGTTAGGTAATTCTAACAATTGTGCATTGTGAAATTGATTGGCATTTCTGGTGAAGGCAACCGTATCAGGTTCTTGTTCCCCTAGGTCGTTTAATAATTGGTAGAGTGCTTGTGCCTGTCCAATTTTATCTTGTGCCATACTGCTAAAAGAAATATCTTCTTCTAGAATTGGTCCAAGCCCTGTCCATTCGCTGTTTCTATGTCCAATAATTAAAAGATCATCGGCCATTTTATAAAGCAATTCTTTGATTGCTTCGCTGCTAGTTTGATTCATGTAATTGTCTAAACTCCTTTTTTGTATTTATTAATTTTCTCCATCACTTTGTAGCCACCAGCTTCGCGGTATTGCTTTTCTGGAACCGTGTCAAAAATGTCGGAATCATCATATTCAGAAGCAAATACATCACGTGTTTTTACTACCCAAATATTTACACTAAAACCTCTTCTACCATATTGTTCTTTGCCAAAAAGAAATGCCATTTCTGCATTTGGGGCATGAACAATTCCAACATGCATATGTTGGTCACCTCTTTTCTTTTGGTGAAAAACTTCATAGGTCTCCCATTGGTCCAATTCGTTTAAAGGCGCAATTGGATTTTCAATTTCTATTTCTGCTCGTGTAACACGAGGGTCGAGTGATTTAATCATGGTCAATTATGCTAAAGGTACAATGTATTTAGATTCTGAGGTATTTAAGGCTTCACGTACCCATCTGCCGCGCTCTTCTGCATTTCTGCGAACAGCTAAACGTTCAGCATTACAAGGGCCACCGCCATTAATTACCTTTTTAAATTCTTCCCAATCTGGCTCTGTGTATTCCCAAATACCCGCATCGTTTTTCTTTAAATTTGGATCTGGAAGCACCAAACCTAAATCCCAAATTTTAGGCACATACATATTTAAGAATTGCTGACGCATATCGTCGTTACTTGCCATTTTAACTTTCCAACGCATTAAAATTTCGGTATGGTTAGATATTTTATCTGATGGGCCAAAGAAATGCATAATTGGAGGCCACCAACGTGTTAAGGCACCTTGCACCATTTCTCTTTGTTTTTGAGTTCCTGTGGCCAATGTAACTACGTTATCATGACCATATTTTAGGTGGAAAGATTCTTCAGTGCATATTCTATCTAAGGCACGACAATAAGGGCCATAACTACCTTTTGCATTTGCTACTTGATTGATGATTGCACCTGCATCAATTAACCAAGCAATGATACAAGCATCTGCCCAAGTGAATGCAGGGTAATTAAATACATTTGAATATTTAGATTTGCCAGTAATCAAATCGTTGATCATGGCCTCTCTGCTTTTGCCAAGTGTTTCAGCCGCACTATATAGTAATTGCGCATGACCAACTTCATCTTGTACTTTAGCCATTAAAGCTAGTTTTCTTCTGAAGCCTGGAGCACGAGTAATCCAAGTACCTTCAGGCAAAGCACCAATAATTTCGCTATGTGCGTGTTGTTCAATCATCCTAATCAATTGTTTGCGGTATTCTCTTGGCATCCAATCTTTCGGTTCAATTTTTTCGCCCGCAGCTATGCGTTTTTCAAAGGCATCTAATTTTTGTGGATCCTCTCCCGCAAGCATTGCTGCTGCCTTGTCATTAGGGTCGATGTAAGCATTTCCGTACATATGGTTTCTATAAATTTTATGGTTTGTAATTGTAATCTGTAATCAATTTTTTTCTAAGTCCACCCATCACAAAATCACTGATGTGTGAAGCAATTTCTTTGGCTTGCATTTTACCGTCTGGGTGATACCATTCGTTAATCCAATTTACGCTGCTGAGAATGCTCAGCACAGCAAATTTTTTATCTACATGTTCAAAAATATCTTCCTGAATACCGTTTTCAACGATGGCAGTAAATTCATGCTCGTAATTGTTTCTTAAACGCATAAATTCTTGCAATGAGGCAGCAGGTAAACTGCGCCATTCTTTCAAGAAAACTGCACTTTTATCCATGTCGTCTGTAATAATTTTAACATGCTGGTAAATTGCCTCACGCAATCTTTCTTCTGCATTAAAGTAAATATCATTTACCTCGCCTATGGCTGAAATAAATTTTTGGGCCATGCCAAAGCAAATCATTTCAAGAATTTCGTCTTTGGATTTAATATGGTGGTATAAACTTGCGGCTTCAATACGCATGGCACTGGCAATGTCTCGCATAGAGCTTGCCTCGTATCCTTTTTGCCTAAATAGCTGAGCAGCAACAACAACAATCTGTTCTTTTCGGCTCAAACCCTCAAAATTTATACTCATAACTAACGTTTGTTAGACAAAAATATCATTTGGCCGATGTTTTCCAAGGTAAATTTTTAAGGATGGCAAGAATCTGACACTAGCCTAATACAAACACACAAGGTATTTTATGTATTTCTGGTTTTTGGTTTTTCCATTGGGCCATAGTTTTGGTTTTTACCCAACCTTTGTGCGAACTGATATTGCATGCAATGCATAATTTAGTTTGTGAATTGCACTGAGCGATTAGTTCGTCCAATAGTTGCAAATTTCTATAAGGCGTTTCCATAAAAATTTGCGAAACGCCTCTGTGGGCTTGCGATTCAAGCTCTTTTATTCGCTTAATTTTTGGCGTTTTATCGATGGGTAGGTAACCAGAAAAAGTAAATTGTTGTCCATTAAAACCACTACCCATTAAGGCCATCATCATACTAGAAGCACCTGGCAATGGTATAACTTCAATGTTTTTAGCCTGTGCCAATGCAACCAATGCTGAGCCTGGATCGGCAATACAGGGTAAGCCTGCATCACTAATAATTCCTGCATCTTCACCTTCTAGTGCTTTTAGCAATGCGGGTACTTCATTTGGGTTGGTATGTTCGTTTAAAAGCCAAATATGAAGTTCAGATTGCGCATTTTCTAATTGCAATCTTTTTATCAATGCCCTAGCTTGTTTTTCGTTTTCCACCACAAAATTTTTGAGGTGATGCACCATATTTCGCACCATTTCGGCAATGAAATTATCTGGATTTTCCTCACTTAAGAAGTTAGGAATGAGGTATAATTTACCATAGTTAATAGACGACATAGTATAAACAGTTGATTAGTTGACAGTTAAAACAAAAAAAATAAAGGTTGATTTTTGACATTATCACGCTTATTTTCGCCGTTCTTAAAATATTACAATGGCAATATTAACAAAAATAAGAAACAGATCAGGATTAGCTATTGGTGCAGTAGGTTTAGCACTGGGTTTATTTGTGGTTTCTGATGCCCTGAATTCGAACAGGGGATGGTTTGGTGGTGGATCTCAAACCAATAATGTAGGTGAAATTGATGGCGAAACAATCGGCATAAAACAATTTGACGACAAATTGCAGTACAACATGGAAAATTTCCAGAAGCGCACGCAACAAGAAAATTTAGACGAGGCTACACGTGGCCAAGTTCGCGATCAAACATGGAATCAAATGTTAAATGATTTTATGTTGGTGAAAGAATACGATCAATTGGGAGTTACCATTAGTGAAGAAGAATTGGCCGATATGATTTATGGTAACAATATTCATGCACAGATCAAACAATCATTTACAGACCCTAATACGGGGATGTTTGATGTGAACATCGTAAAACGTAACCTAAAGCAAATTACTGAAGGTACAGACGAAAAGATGAAAGCACAATGGAAAGAATTTGAAGACTTTTTAGTTACAGAAACTTTGCAACGCAAGTATGCTACTTTGCTTAAAAAGGGTTTGTATGCAACTTCTTTAGAAGCTAAAAATCTTTATACCAACAGAACCCAAACTGCAGATGTAAACTTTGTTGCTTTGGCCTTTAATACTGTTGCAGATTCAAGTATTGCAGCTGATGAAAGCGATTTAAAATCTTATTTCAAAAAGAACATGGAGAAATACAAAGAGCGCGAAAACTCTCGTAAATTAGAGTTTGTTGTTTGGGATTTTGCTCCTACTTCAGAAGATAGTGCAGAAGTTCAAAAATGGGCTTTTGATCAATTAGAACAATTTAAAGCTGCAGATAATGATACTGCCTATGTAGACATTAACAGCGATGCTAAATTTAATCCATCTGCTAAAAGAAAAAGCGATTTCCCTGAATCTGTTCAAGCGCGCTTGTTCAATGATTCGGTTGGAACCGTTATAGGTCCAATTTTTGAAAATGGAAAATATTCTATTTATAAAATTTCAGGCATTAAGCAAGATTCAGTATTCTCAATGCGTGCCAGTCATATCCTAATTCGTCCAGAAGGTGGCGCAAATGCTGATACCATGAATGCGCAAAATAAAGCAAACGATGTTTTGAAGAGATTAAAAGGAGGCGAAGACTTTGCTAAATTAGCGCAAGAATTTGGAACAGATGGCACCAAAGACCGCGGTGGAGATTTGGGTTGGTTCCCAGAAGGCCAAATGGTAAAAGAATTTAATGATGCCGTTAAAAATGGTAAAAAAGGTGATCAATTTGTTTTAAAAACACAATTTGGTTTCCATGTTATTAGAATTACTGAAGACAAAACTAAGAAAATGGTTTGTGCAGGTATTTTAGAACGCGCTATTGAGGCAAGTGAAAAAACGAGCACAACTGCATACAACGAAGCAAGTCAGTTTGCTGCTAATAGCAGAGATGCTGAAAGCTTCAACAAAAACATGGACGAAAAGAAAATGGTGAAACGTGTGGCAGAGTTTGTGCGCGAAACCGATAACTTCTTACCTGGTTACAATGAAGCACGTGAAGCTGTTCGTTGGTCTTTTAATGCAAAAATTGGTGATGTAAGTGAAGTAATGACTGTTGGCGGCGATAAATATGTAATTGCTACATTGACTATGGTTCGCGAAAAAGGCAAAGCAAATTTTGATGCATCTAAAGATCGTGTAACAAATGATTACCGCAAGGATAAAAAGGCTGAGCAATTAACTGAGAAATTAAAACTTGCCATGGAAGGTGCTGGAACTCTTGACGCCTTGAGTAAGAAAATTAACCAATCAATTACTCCAATTGCTTCACAAACATTTGAAAATGGAAGTATTCCTTATGTAGGGTATGACAATTCATTTGCAGGAACAATTGCTGGTACAACTGGTATTAATAAGTTATATGGTCCTGTTAAAGGTGATGCGGCAATTTATGCCTACCAAGTAAGTAAAATTACACCTGCTGCTGCTATTACAGATTTTAGCCAACAAAAAACAGAATTAAATGCTAGCCTTCAACAAAGAGTTGAATACAGCTATTTTGAGATTTTGAAAGAATTGAAAAACGTTAAAGATAACAGATTCTTGTTTTATTAAGATGTTACATTACGAAAGAATAGGATCGGGCAAAACTTGCTTGGTGCTGCTTCATGGATACTGCGAAAACAATACCTGCTTCAACGAGCAGGTATTGTTTTTTAAGGACCTTTGTACTACACTTACAATAGACTTGCCAGGCTTTGGGAAAAGTCAACATTGCGAAGCTGCTTCAATAGAAGATATGGCTAATCAGGTGAAGGGTATTATTGAAAAAGAAAACTTGGCACAAGTTATAATGCTTGGCCACAGCATGGGGGGTTATGTATGCTTGGCATTTGCCAATAAATACAAAGAATATTTAGAGGGTTTTGGCATCATTGCTAGTACAGCCAATGCAGACAGCGATGAAAGAAAGGATAAACGAATTCAGGTTATCAATTTTATTAAACAGCAAGGGAAGGAAGCCTATATAAAGAATTTTATTCCTGGCTTATTTAAACCTGGTTTTGATACCAACATAATCAAAGAAAGAATTCAGGAGGCAAACAAAGGCAGCGAGAAAGGAATGACTGAAGCGGCCATAGCTATGATGAACAGACCCGATTCAAATTTTGTATTCAAAGAAACTAATTTACCTGTGTTTTTTGCTATTGGGAAATTAGATGAATTAATTCCTGCACAACACCTATTTGAACAGGCGGCTTTGTGTAAAATTGCCCAGGTGGTTTTATTGGAGGATTCTGCACATATGCCCATGTTTGAAACGCCAACCCAATTAAACATTGCAATTGAATCCTTTATTCAATTGGTTCGAACCAATTCTTAGTTGCCAAAGTTTCCTGTACTCCTAATGGATTTAAGAACAATAAGAAAATCCTTTTCAATTGAATATTCCTTTGCGTAAAGGAAGTTTAACTTTTGAATGGTAATAGGATTAAGCAATTTGTTTCCTTGCGCATCTAGCGGGCTTACCACGCCATTTTTTATGGATGGTAGCAGTTTAATATTATCTGCTGAGGCATAACCAACCCAAGTTTTTTTAGCAGTTAAAACACTAAAAATGTTATGAAATAGATTGAGTCTTTGCCTTACAAAAAGGATCAAAATTGGCGATAAGGCAAACAATAATAAACTGGTTATTACATCAAATGCGCGTTTCTTTTGTTGTTCAAACGCCTTTGCCAATTTTAAGTTAATTTCAATTGTATAAAAATCACCAGGTGTATTTTTATTATTACTGCCAATAATAAAAAGGCTTTCTTCTGGAACAATCTTATACAATATATCTTGTTGGCTGTTACTTGCCATCCATTCAATAATTTGGCTTGCTGCGAGGTCTTTACTGCAAAAAATAATTTCTTCTACGCCAAAAAACTTAACCAATTCACTTAGTTCACTTACCTGGCCCAGGTAATTTATATCCTTATTTGGTTCGAGCGAAACATAACCCAAATACTCGCTCTTGGATTTTGATTTTACTAGCAAATCTTGCACGCGCTCCACTTCTGATTTATTGCCTACAATAATGGTCTTAAGATGGCTTCCCATGCTCATGCTCCAGCGACGGTATTTAGCAAAATATAACAAAACCCTAATTGTATATGGGACAACTATTGCAGCTA
>CANFHJ010000045.1 GCA_947446605.1 Bacteroidota bacterium
ATATCGTAATCTACTTCTTTTAAAATTTCTTCTTGTTGGTCTTTATCGGTTTCTTTTAAGAGGTTATGCCATTCGCGCAAACTAGAAATAGGCGTACCTAATTGGTGAGCGGTTTCTTTGCTCATGCCCACCCATACCTGATTTTGCTCGGCTCGGCGACTGTTACTCAATGCAAAATAGCTCATGAGTGCAAAAAAGGCAATGAGAGAAAGTTGAATAAAGGGATAAGTTTTGAGGGCGGTGAGTATATAAGAATTTTTGTAGTAGAGGTAGTTAAACCTGTTATTGGTTTTATCGTATTCAATTTTAATAGGTTCGTGTTCGGCTTTCATTATTTCAAGTTCTGCTTTTACAAAAGAGCTATCTAATGCTTGCAGTGAATCCAAATTTCTATGTGAAATAATTTGCGCTTTATCGTCAACCAAAATGGTGGGTATGGTTTCATTGTCTTTGATAATATCCAATAAAAAATTGATATCGGTTTCATCTGTTGCGGCACCCAATTGGCGGGTTGCGTTTGCCCACAATTTAATTTTTTTGTCTTCTTGAGCGGCAAGGTCTTTTACCAAACTGCGCGTATACCAGAGCGAAAAGCCGCCAATAAACATGGCAGCAATTAAAATGGTAATTTTCCAATAGCGTTTTTTTTCGTATGCCTTCATTTACACTTTGCTCAAATATATTGTACGATTTACAATAATTCAGAAACAAAAACCAATATTTGCCTGAAAGAACGCAAAATGAAGGCAATTATTGACTGGAATCAGAAAAAGTGGGAAATTAATTTGGCCAAACCGCTCGATTTATCCATTTCCATGCAAAATGGTGCGGCCAATCCAAATGCATTTGGCATTGCTGCCCCGCGTTTTGAATACTATCAATTTGGCAATTTTGAATTATCTGTTGCCAATGGCAGTGGTGCCAATTGCGAAAACTTGCATATTAACGCCCACGGCAATGGCACGCATACCGAGTGCATTGGGCATATAACGCCAGAGAGAGTTAGTATCAACAGTTGTTTAAGTAAGTACCATTTTATAGGCCAAGTTATTTCATTGGAGCCGGTTCGAACCAACAATGGCGACTGGATAATTAGCGCAAATGGGGTGGAAGAAATACTGGCAGACAATATTGAAGCCCTGTTAATTCGCAGTTTGCCCAATACGGCGGCAAAACTCCTACAAGTTTATTCGGGGAATAATCCTGTGTATTTAGATCCGGCTTTATGTGCTTTGTTGGCACAAAGAAATATTGCACATTTATTGGTGGATGTTCCTTCGGTAGATAGGGAAGAAGATAGCGGTGCCATGTTGGCCCATAAGGCATTTTGGCAATACCCGGAAAACCCGAGGCGCCATGCCAGTATCAGTGAAATGGTGTTTATTCCAGATGCGGTGGCCGATGGAATTTATTTTTTAAATATTCAAATTACAGCGCTCGAAACAGATGCCAGTCCTTCCAAACCTGTGTTGTACCAAATGGAAGCGGTATAATTTTGCTTGGAACTTGCAAATAGTGCTAATAGACTTATATGCCATTGTTTATAGGGTTTTTGGCAAGTTTGAGGCTTGAAGAATAATCTAAAAAGCGTAAAAAAAATTCACTCCTTTTTCCTTTATTTGCATGGGTGCATCAAATTCCTATTTTTGCATACTTTAAAAATTATATATATATGAAGAAAACCGCATTAGTGCTTGGTTTTTTAGCTTGTTTAGGTGCATTTCAGGCGAATGCTCAAAAGGGCCCCAAGAATGCTCCGGCTAAAAAGCCAGTAGCTGTAGAAACTGTTAAGCCCAATCCCGTTATTTTTAGCGTAGGAAACGATGCTGTATTGCAAGACGAATTTTTACGTCAGCTCAACAAAAACAGAAAAGACAAGGCAAAGCCTTCAGAGGCAGAAGTGCGTGAATACTTGGCATTGTATGTAAACTTCAAATTGAAGGTTAAAGAAGCAATGACTATTCACTTAGATACCAATCCTGCATTTAACTCGGAATTGGCTGGCTACCGCAAGCAATTGGCTGCGCCTTATTTAAATGATAAAAAGGTTACAGAAGCTTTAATGCAAGAAGCCTTTGAGCGCATGAAATTAGAAATGAATGCGAGCCATATTTTAATTACTGTAGCGCCCAATGCATCTCCAAAGGATACTTTGGCGGCATGGAATAAAATTGTTGACTTGCGCAAACGTGCTTTAAAAGGTGAAATTTTTGATAGCCTTGCTTCAAAATATTCTGAAGATCCATCTGCTAAAAAGAACTTTGGTAAATTGGGTTGGTTTACTGTTTTTCAAATGGTATATCCTTTTGAAAACACAGCTTACAAAACACCCAAAGGAGATATTAGCCAACCCTTCCGTACCCAATTTGGTTACCATATTATGCGTTCAAATGGCAGCAGGGCTGCACGTGGCGAAATTAAAGTGCAACATATTATGGTAAGAACTGGTTATGGTGCCAACCAAGAAACCATGGCCAATGCCAAAGATAGAATTGATGCCGCTTACAAAGAATTGCAAGCAGGTGCTTCTTTTGATTCTATAGTAGAAAAATATTCTCAAGATGATGGCAGCAAAAGCAATAAAGGTATTATGAATTGGGTGGCCAGTTTAAGTGGTTATCCTGATGAATTTAAAGATGTTTGTTTTGCTTTGAAAGCAAATGAAATTTCTAAACCATTTGCAACAGATTTTGGTTTCCATATTGTTAAATACGTAGACTTCCGTCCGCTTGGCGAATACAAAGATGTACAAGATGTAATTAAAAATAAAGTAACCCGCGATAGCCGTTCCGAAGGCTCTAAAACTGCCGTAATTGCTAGGGTTAAGAAAGATAACAACTACAAAGAAGTTGCAGCTACTATTAATGAGTTTACCGCTAAATTGGATACCAGTTTCTTAAAAGGAACTTGGAAATATGATGAAGCTAAAATGGGCAACAAAGTATTGTTTACCATTGGCAACAAAGTATATTACTCTGGTGAGTTTGCGGCTTACTTAGAAAATAACCAAGACGCACACGAAAAAGAAAATGCAAGTGTGGTAGCTAGAAATCATTTCAATGCTTGGGCAAACGATAAATGCTTGGCGTATGAAGAAAGCATTTTGGAAACCAAATACCCAGAGTTTAATTATGTAATGACAGAGTACCATGATGGTATCTTGTTGTTTGATTTAACCGATAGAAAAGTATGGAGCAAAGCCATTAATGATACCACTGGTTTAGATGCTTTCTATAATGCTAGCAAAGCTAAATACATGTGGAAAGAACGCGTGCATTACCAAGTGTTTAATTGCTTAGATGCAGCTACCAAAGCAGCAGCTATTAAAATGTTTAACAGCGGTAAAACGGAAGATGCTATCTTCAAAAAATTAAACAAAAAAGTAAGCAATGCCTTAATTGCCAAAGACAATAAAGCAGAAAAAACAGATGCTACGGGTGCTAAACTTTGGGATGCCAAAGGTGTAGTGGATATTACAGAAGCAGATGCCAATAAATTTTATTATGTATTGGGCTTAATTCCTGCAGAAGGTAAAACATTAAAAGAAGCCAAAGGCCTTGTAACAAGCGATTACCAAGAATTCTTAATGAGCGAATGGGTAAAAGAATTGCGTGCTAAATATCCAGTAACGGTAAACGAAGCTGCCTTAATAGATTTAATAAAATAACACGTATTCCTATTAATAGAAAAACGAAACGTTAGCAATAGCGTTTCGTTTTTTTTGTTATAAAATGCCAGTGAGCCCAATAATACCGCCATTGTGGAAGGCAAGTATTTTAGATTTGGGTTTAAAATAATCTTGTTCAATTAGTGCCAAAATACCCAGCATCATTTTGCCTTCGTATACTTGGTCTAATAAAATACCTGTTTGCGAAGCAAAATAATGGATAAAGGCAATTAAATCTTTATTGGCTTTGGCATAACCCCCGCCATGAAATTGGTGGTGTAAGGCATAAGCACTGCTGGGATAATCTTGAAACAATTCTTCCATTTTTTCTGCTCCCTTTAACACCACTATGCCATGTGCTTTGCAATTCAACTGCTGTGTTTGTATGCCCATTAAAAGTCCGCGCAGCGTGCTTCCTGTGCCAACAGAACAAATGATGTCTGTGAAATTTTCTTGGAAATATTTTTCTGCTAAAAGCTCGGCTACGCCTAGTTCACCTAAATCACCCGCGCCACCTTCGGGAATAAAAAGTGCGTGTGGGTTCGAACCGAAATGGCTTGTAAATAAGGCATCTTTTTGTTGGTAGTTTTCTCTTGAAACAAACGCCAATTGCATGCCAAAAACTGCGCACATTTTTAAAACCAAATTCTCCACTTTTTCGCCGCGTACAAAACCAAAAGTTTGAAAACCATATTTTGCCCCTGCGGCTGCAGTGGCCAGTAAATGGTTGCTATACGCGCCACCAAAGGTAACCAGTAAATTTTTTTCTTGCGTTTCGGCGTGCAGTAAATGGAACTTTAATTTGCGCCATTTGTTACCCGAAATAAACGGATGAGAAAGGTCTTCTCTTTTGATGTACAATTCAATTTCTTTTTCGGCTAAACCTACCCAATTAATTTTTTCGATGGGCGCATAAGGCGTATTAATTTGCAGGCTCATTTTTTGGTGTAGTTAAGCCAGAAATAAAATATACCAAGCAAATCCAAAGCAGGGGTGCAATGGCAACACGGTAGCGCGAAAGGCCTAGTACACCGGTGCTTCCCACTATATAGCCTACAAACAAAAAGAGGCAAATGCGCAAAATAAGTGGTGTATGTTTTTTGAATAAAGTTTGTAAAAAAGCAATAGAAAAAAGAAGGTTAGCCAAGAAGCAAGTTCCTAAAATAAACAACAGAAATAGTGGGGCATTTTTAATAAAACTCAGCAAACCATTCACCAAGCCTTGTGTATGTATTACATGGTATAAGCCCAAATAATTTCCTTCATTGCTGTTTAAAAAATGCACCCATTCAAACCTACCTGGATCGAGCATAAATGCCATATAGCCTTTGAGGTTGAACCAAGCAAAAAATACAGGATGTTGGGCAATAATAGCGGTGCCAGCTGCTTGCATCAATTCATACCTATTTTGATAGGTAGTTTGTGCATTTATTTTTTGCATTAACACCTCCTGAACCGAATCTGCATAAGCTTCTCCGTACAGTTGCCCATTGGTATATTTGGCCATGTATTTGAGCACAAAGATGGGTGTAACAGAAGAATAATGGTAATAGCCTGTAAGCGATTTATTGTAGCTGGCATAAGCATGGTATACCAATGGTAAAAACAGGAATGGCAGTATAAATTTTATTTTTGATTTTTTGTAAAATACAAAAACCAAAATAAGCGCAATGCTCATACCCAACAAAAAGGCAACGGGTTTGGTGAGCATGGCCAAACTAAAAAATAAAACGGCTAAACTGCTGTTTTTATAGTTTGGATTTTGCCATAAATGGTAGGTAAAATAAAAGGCCCAAAACAATAAACTTTGAAACAAAATATCGCTCATTACAAAATTACAATGAATAATCTGTGAGGGATATATGAATAAAATAGAAAGCATTACAAGCCTTGATAGTCCTGCATTGAAGCCTAGTTGTGCTGTAAATTTTAATACACCCCAAAGGGTACTTAAACTAATTGCCGCTTGCAAAAAAAGTATGGCATAATCTGATGCTATAACAGATTTGATAAGGTAAATGAGTGTGCCATAAACAGGTGGTCTAAAGCTAAAATAATCTGGCTTAATGAGCTTGTCCCATGGAGCGGCGTAAAGACTCCCATGCCATTTTATATTATTGGCTTGCGATAAATAATCTATAGAATCTACCAAGTAAATACTGCCTGTATGCCAGGCCTGCCAAAAACCAAGCAGGTGCAACACAATGGCAATAAGCCAAAACAAGGGTGCATGAAGAGCGGGTAATTTCACTTGCGCTTTTAGGGTTTAACAAAATCAAATTAACTTCTGAAATGTTTTCATCCAGCGGTCGGGAATTTCGTCGTTTTGGGCTGTTTGGTAATCTTTGTAACTGCAAGGCACCAAGAATTTTCCTTCGTGCACACTGCGTTCATGCGGATAAGGAACTTCCATCCACCAGCGGTTGCTTAATACACTCTTGTAGAAAGTTAGTTCGTGGCTCATGTTTTTGGTGGTGGTATGGTAGGTAATATAGTCTTTGCTTTCTGCCACAGGATAATCGTTTCTTCTGGCGGTATAACCTTCCATAAAATACCAAATCATTTGTGCCACCAAAGAACTACTCACTTGGTTTTGGTCGTAGCGCGGATTTAAATCGTAGAAACCTGCGCTCAATAAATCATTGCTCATGCCCGCGTAACGGCTCAGCTGACAAGCTTCTTCGCCACTCATGCCATTAGGTGAGGCTTCAAATTGGCCGGGAGCATCTGCGGCTTTTACCGCTTGCAAACTAAAGCCCAACATATTGGCATTTCTGCAATACGGTTCAATTTCTTGCATATTGCCGCGCAAACTTCCTAGACGCAGCATATCAAAATTCATGCGTTCAAAGGCATCATAGGTTTCTGCCTCTACATAATGCCCTTGGTAGGCAGCTTGTGTAATATTGAATAAAAATTCTGGCTCATGAGAAATAATTTTAGGCAGGTAATTGTTTTCTTCTGCTTGTGCAAAGGTTTGCATTTCTACTTTTGAATCTACCAGTAGCAATTGCATATTGTGGTTTAAGCCTTGAAAACTGCTGTATTGGGCGGCTATTAAATCCTGACTACCGCCAATAACTATGCTAAGTATTTTTGCTTTGTGGAGCGCTTCCAAAGTGCTTGTTAAAGCAAAATAGGTATCGCTTACTTGGTTGCCAGCGCTAATATCTCCTAAATCCAAAATTTTAATATCGGTTCTGGGCTTTACTAATTTGTACAATGATTTTCTAACTTCATTGGGCGCTGCTGCGCAACCTGCATAATTTGGTCGGAACCTATCTTCCTTAACACCAATTATTACCATATCAAATTCTGCCAAATTGGGCATATTCCCATCAAAAAAATGGGTAGAATGAAATAAAGTTTTGCTGCTGATATCTTGGCTTAAAGCCTGAATGGTGGCAGGGGAAAGCGCCTTTAAATAGTCGATGTTCATGGAGGGTGTTAAATATTCTCCAAAACTCCTTAATTTAGCCCGATATTTAATACACATTTCCACACTTGATACTTGTAACTGGCGCTACTGGATTTTTAGGTTCTCACTTGGTTTGTCAACTGCTTGCCAAAGGAGAATTTGTGCGTGCGTGCAAGCGCCAAACTTCTGCCAGCAGTGAGTTCAACTTTGTTTTTGATTTTTATTTTCCAAGCGCCGAAGCAAAAAGCCAGGTTGAAAATAAGCTACAATGGGTAATTACAGATGTGTTAGAAATAGACACCTTTAGCGCTGCATTGGAAGGAATAAGTGCTGTTTACCATTGTGCTGCTTTGGTTTCGTTTGATCCTAAAGACAGAGAACTGCTTCAACAAACAAATGTGGAAGGCACTGCCAATGTGGTAAATTTATGTTTAACACAGGGTGTAAAAAACCTCAGCTATGTGAGTTCTATAGCTTCATTGGGTCGAACCAAAACGGGCAATACCATGGATGAAAATTGCAAATGGGAAAACAGCAAACTCAATAGCAATTATGCCATTAGCAAATACCAATCGGAAATGGAAGTATGGCGTGGTTCGGAAGAAGGATTAAATGTAGCCATGGTAAATCCGGGTGTTATTATTGGTCCGGGTAATTTTAACAAGGGTTCAAACGAGTTAATTAAAAGCGTATACAATGGAATGCCTTTGTATAGTTTGGGTGTAAATGGCTACGTAGATGTGCGCGATGTTGCCCGTGCTTTAATTGAATTAACAGAAAGAAAAATTTATAGTAAAAGATTTATTTTGGTAGGTGCCAATTTGAGCATCAAAGATTTATTTTTTAGTATTGCCGATGGCTTTGGAAAGAAGCGTCCTTCTATTTTAATTACGCCATTCTTGGCAGCTCTGAGCTGGCGTGTGATGTGGGTTTTAAGGCTTTTCACTAAAAAAGGATTGGCCATTACCAAAGAAACTGCCCGCGCCGCTATTAACGAGTCCTATTATAAAAGTGATGCCATTATAAAAGAAATAGCATTTACTTTTACTCCCATAGAAACTACCATCAAAGATTGTTGTGAAACCTATTTAACATTTATAAATTCAAAAATATGATCCAAAGATTTCTTTTAGCAGCCATGGTTCTTTTTACGTTCTCCTGTAAAAACAATACCAGCACCGGTGTAAACTATGATGAATTGTACAAACATAGTCGTGATATCAAAGATTACCACACCGCTATTTTTGCCATTCAATGCTTGTTGCAACAAGACAGTACCCAAAAGCAATACCTAGATTCATTGCCAGAATTATATGCCGCGGTAAACAATTATGGTGCAACAGATCATTATGTTGATATTGCCTTAAAAGACAGACCAAACGACGAAAAATTATTACAGATAAAAGCAGCTTGTTTGCAAGAAGCAGGTAAGGGAAAAGAGTTGTTAGATTTCTACAATAAGTTATATGCGTCAACGCACAAGATTACTTATTTATACCAAGTAGCCACTATTCAATTAACTGCTGGCGATATTCCAAATGCGCAAGCAACTATCAAAAGTATTGAAGAAAATATGGGCAATAGTAAAGACAGTGTAGACTTTATGGTATCTGAAACTGAGAAACAAAAAGTGCCTATTAAAGCGGCTATTTATAATGTGAAAGCTTATGTTGCTGCCCAAAACAATGATTTATTGGGTGCTAAGAAAAACTTTGAATTGGCATTAAAAGAGTTTCCAGATTTTATTACTGCCCAACAAAATTACATGCGTTTAATGCAAGGCGCACAACAAGGAAGGCGCTAAGCTTTCCTTGTTTTTTAATCGTTGAACAAAAGCTTGAAATAAAAACTTGGGCTACGCAATTTTGCGCGCATGTCTAAGTCTTCAAACATACAGCTAATGGTTTCTCTGAGGGTTTTGTTTTTATTGGCTTTGTTCACCATAAAATTAAACAGCCAAGGATATTTACAAAGTTTTTGGAGGGTATGGCTCAATTTTAATTCTTCCCACTGCCTGCTGTAAAAAGCATGGTCGTAGGCCTTATTAAATGCTGCATCAAATTTATTTTCTGCCAAACATTTTTCTATGTGTTTTGCCGCAAGCATGCCACTGTAAAGTGCATTGCCAATTCCTTCGCCAGTAAAAGGATCTATAAGTCCGCCTGCATCGCCACAAAGCAAAAAGTTGGCACCACTGATAGGGCGTTTTTTTGAGCCAAGTGGTAATCCCCAACCTTCTATTTTCCCTTGCAAGGTAGCATTGGCAAAACGGTCTTTTATTTTGGGATTATTTGCAATAGCCCGCAGCATATCTGCCCTGAGGTTTACATTTTTTTTGCTGGCAGATGCACTCAACATACCTGCGCCCACATTGGCCATGCCATTGGGAAGCGGGAAAATCCAAAAATAACCTGGGAGCAATTCTTCTAAGAAGTGCAATTCAATATAATTTTCTGGATGCAGGTCTTTTACCCCTTCGTAATAAGCCCTAATGCCTGCGCAGTAATGCGTATTGTCTTTGGTATTTCCTGCCAATTGTTTTCCTACAATAGACCTATCGCCTTCTGCGCCAATGAGCAATTGAATATTGTTAAATTGGAGCGTTTCTGTTTTACCCTCTTTTACCTGATTGCATGAAATGCTTATGCTGTCTGCATGCTGGGTAATGGTATTAAGTGCAGTGCCTTGTAAAATAGTAGCGTATTTAGGATCGAGCAATTGAAAAAGGCTCAAATCAAAATCTTTTCTTTTGCTAATAAAACCAGGCGGGTATTTTTCTTTTTCTGGATTTTGTTTGAAAGGAATTTCCAATGTTTTACCATTGGGCGCCACAAATTTTAGTCCCCAACTGGGCATAAACGCATCTGGCCTTTGGGCAAAATTGTTTAAAATATTTTCATCTAATTGTTTGAGTACATACACCACTTTTCCGCTGAGGGCATCACCACAAATTTTATCGCGCGGGAATACGGCTTTGTCAATAATGGTATGCGCAATTCCCGCTTTACTTAAAAACAGGGAAGTAGCGCAACCTGCGGGACCAGCACCAACAATTACAATAGAATTTTGCGAATTACTCATATAAAAAAGCCCCGCAAACTTGCAGGGCTTCGAAAATAGTGTTTTAGCTAAATATAATCCTTAATCTAAACGGCAAAATAAACCGCCATTGGCAAATCCGTTAAATCCATAACCTAATTCTGCAAATAGACCATATTTACTGCCATATCTGGCACCAAGGAAGTTTACCTGGAAGGCGGCTGTCAGGTCTTGGTTGGTTCTTCCGTTTTCTTGGTTTTTCACCGAGGCAAAAGATACCCCAAAATCAATTCCACTGTAGAGCGTTAATTTTGGTTTGTCTATAAATTTATATTGGGTAGAAGCCATTAAAGTATAGTTTACAAAATTGCTAAAATGGCTCGAACCGTCTGCGTAAGTGCTCATTAATTCTACATTGGAATAATTAAAATCTGCACCTAACAAGAAGTGTTTGCCTTCGTGTTTTTTAACGCCAATGCGCACAGGACCAGCAACAGAATAGGCGTATGCAGGGGTTTCGTTTTTTAAGCTGGCCACATTAAAAAGTGGATGTGTTGCATTTCTAACAGCAAGTTCTTGAACAGAGCCGGTACCAATTCCAATATGGTATTCTGTTTGGCTTTGGGCTTTGGCGTATTGGCCTAAAAGGGCAATGGCTAAAAATAGAAGTACTTTTCTCATGGGAATAAATATTGGCTATTTAAATTAATTTTATTTTAGGGACTTCATTTAAGTGAATTGCTTGTATATACTTTAAATGCTAGGTCTTCATGGATTTTAGGTTCGAACCTACTCTTACGAAAATAAAAGTTTTTTCAACAATTTCAACTGACAATCTGTCAATGGCTTAATTTTTGGTATTTTCGTTTGCATTAAATTCAAATGGAACTAAATTTAAACCTCCCAGCAACATCAAAAATATGGCTCTATGCTGCCGACCGCAGTTTTGGCCAGGAAGAAAGGGAAGCCATTCAGCAAAAGTTAGATGGGTTTACCAATACGTGGTCTTCACATGAGATGCCTATGCAGGCAATGACTACTGTTTTATATCACCGCATTGTTGTAATAGCCCTCAATGAAGCTTTTAATGCGGTAAGTGGTTGCGGTATAGATAAGTCTGTTTCTTTGATTAAAGAATTGGGTGAGGCTATGAACTGCAATTTTTTTAATAGAATGCAGGTATTGGTTTTAGAAAATGAAGAATTAACTGCTTATAACAAAGAAAGTTTGCAAAACGCATTGGATCAAGGCACAATAAACGAGGATAGTTTGGTGTTTAACCCAATGGTGCAAAACTTGGGAGAATTGAATCAGAATGGTTTTGTAAAATTACGGGCATTTTGGATGGCGCCTCAATTAATGTTCGCTGTACAATCTTAATTTTAAGAAAATAATTAAATCAAAATTTTAAAAATAGCTGCAAGCTTCTTAGGTTGCAACAAAGAAATAAACATGTCAGATAACAATCCTATGCCAACAGGCAAAAACGAGCCAAACAACAAGAAGCCAAAGATGCCGCCAATGGTACCCAAATTCAATTTTTATTGGATTTATGGAATTATTGCTGTGGTATTTCTTGCTTTGCAATTTGCACCACATGATGTGGCTATAAAAACTACCAAAACTAAATTCTTTACCGAAATGCTTCCTAGCCACGATATTGAAAAAATTGTGGTGATTAATAAAGAGAAGGTAGATATCTATTTAAAAGCAGGCTCACTTAAAAACGAAAAATACAAAGACCTTTCGGATAGAAATGGCTTGTTTGCAGCCTCTGAAGGTGGTCCGCATTATTTCTTTGAAATTAGTGATGTAGGAAGTTTTGAAACAGATTTGGCCAAACGCCAAGAAGCTTTCCCAAGCGAAGAAAAATTAATTGCAGAAACAGCTACCCAACACAATTATGTGGGCGATATTATTAGCTGGTTGTTTCCATTTGTATTGTTAATTGGTCTTTGGATGTTTGTGATGCGCCGCATGGGTGGCGGTGGCGCAGGCGGCGGACAAATATTTAATATTGGAAAAAGTCGTGCGCAATTGTTTGACAAAGACGCCCATGTTAATACTACTTTTAAGGATGTAGCTGGTTTAGATGAAGCCAAAGTAGAAGTAATGGAAATTGTAGATTTCCTTAAGAACCCTAAAAAATACACAACGCTTGGTGGTAAAATTCCTAAAGGTGCCTTATTGGTAGGCCCTCCAGGTACAGGTAAAACCTTATTGGCAAAAGCGGTTGCGGGTGAAGCTGGTGTGCCTTTCTTCTCTTTATCTGGTTCAGATTTCGTAGAAATGTTTGTGGGTGTAGGTGCTAGTCGTGTACGCGATTTGTTTAAACAAGCCAAAGAAAAAGCGCCTTGTATTATTTTCATTGATGAGATAGATGCAGTAGGTAGAGCGCGTGGTAAAAATTTGGTACAGGGCGGTAACGACGAGCGTGAAAATACTTTGAACCAATTGCTCACCGAAATGGATGGTTTTGCTACAGATTTAGGTGTAATTATTTTGGCCGCAACCAACCGTCCAGATATTTTAGATTCTGCTTTGCTACGTCCAGGTAGGTTTGATAGACAAATTTCTATTGACCGTCCGGATTTAAATGGCCGTGCAGAGATTTTTAAAGTGCATTTGAAGCCAATTAAATTGGCCGATGGCATTGATCCAATGAAACTGTCTATACAAACTGCAGGTTTTGCAGGAGCAGATATTGCCAATGTTTGTAATGAGGCGGCTCTGATTGCTGCACGTAATAATAAAACGGCGGTTGACATGCAAGATTTTCAAGATGCCATTGATAGAATTATTGGTGGATTAGAGAAGAAGAATAAAATTATTTCACCAGAAGAAAAACTCATTATTGCTTACCATGAAAGTGGTCATGCCATTGCAGGTTGGTTTTTAGAAGGAGTGGATCCATTGGTAAAAGTAAGTATAGTACCGCGTGGTGTTGCTGCTTTGGGCTATGCGCAATACTTGCCAAAAGACCAGTATTTATATACCACACAGCAATTGGAAAATATGATGTGTATGACCTTAGGGGGCAGGGTTGCAGAGGATATTATTTTTGGTAGAATTAGCACCGGTGCACAAAACGATTTGGAGCGTATTACCAAAATGGCTTATGGCATGGTTACCATTTATGGTATGAATGCAAGCATTGGAAATGTAAGTTTCTATGATGGCAACCAAGAGTATGGATTTACAAAACCATACAGTGAAAAAACTGCAGAAATGATTGACCATGAAGTGCGTTTAATTATTGATGCCTGTTACCAAAAAACAAAAGTTTTGTTAAATGACAAACGTGCTAAATTGGAAGAGTTAGCAGAGATATTATTAAAGAAAGAAATTTTATTCCAACATGATTTGCAAGAGATTTTAGGCAAACGTCCTTACGATAAAGTAGAAGAGGAAGTGCCAGCTGTAGTTATTGAAGATGTAGTTGCAGAAGAGGTGTTGCCAATACAAGAGCCAATACAAGAGCCAATACAAGAGCCAATACAAGAGCCAATACAAGAGGCGCCAGAAACGCCAGTAGATCCTATACTTCCAGCTTAGTTAGCTATTAAAAAATCCCCCTTGTGATTTGCGCAAGGGGGATTTTTTTTTAAGATTTAATTCATAAAAATTTAAGCAAAAAGTTCTTGTATATTTTTTTACATTTGGTTTAGCATTTACCAAGTCACATGAGAACAATAAGTAACTTTGAAGGATACCAAGCTGCCTACAAAAAAAGCGTTGAACAACCAGCATTATTTTGGGATGAAATAGCAGCAACTTTTACTTGGAAAAAGAAGTGGGACCAAACACTGAATTGGAGTTTTACCGAACCAAAAATTGAATGGTTTGCGGGAGGTAAATTAAATATTACAGAAAATTGTTTAGATAGACATTTAGCAGAACGAGGTGCGCAAGTTGCTATCATTTGGGAGCCCAATGATCCTAAAGATGCGGTAAGAAAAATTACTTACAATGAGCTGCATGAAATGGTATGCAAATTTGCCAATGTTTTAGAAAGTTTAGGCGTTAAGAAGGGCGATAGGGTTTGTATTTATTTGCCAATGGTTCCTGAGGCTGCAGTGGCCATGTTGGCTTGTGCCAGAATAGGTGCAGCGCATTCGGTGGTGTTTGCGGGTTTTTCTTCTAGCTCTTTGTCTGATAGGATAAATGATGCCGAATGCAAGTTGTTAATTACAGCAGATGGCATGGTACGTGGCGAAAAGAAAATTGATTTGAAGCAAATTGCCGATGAGGCCATGTTGGTATCGCCAAGTGTAGCAACTTGTGTGGTATTAAAGCACAAGAATACATTGGTAAATAGAAAAGAAGGAAGAGATTTTGATTGGCATACTTTGATGGCTGAGGCAGCTGCTGTTCATACCGCAGCAGAGGTAGACAGTGAAGATCCTTTGTTTATTTTATATACTTCGGGTTCTACAGGTAAGCCAAAAGGTGTATTGCATACCACAGCAGGCTATATGGTTTATGCTGCCTATACTTTTCAAAATGTATTTCAATACCAAGACAAAGAAGTATTTTGTTGTACGGCCGATATTGGCTGGGTAACGGGTCATACGTATATAGTATATGGTCCGCTTTTAAGTGGCGCCACAACCCTGATGTTTGAGGGTATACCCAGTTGGCCAGATGCGGGTAGGTTTTGGAGTTTAATTGACAAGCACCAAGTAAATATTTTTTATACGGCACCAACTGCAATTAGGTCATTGGAGGTTTTTGGAACGGCACCCTTTGTGGGCAAAGATTTGCGTTCATTGCGTGTGTTGGGATCTGTGGGTGAGCCTATCAATGAAGAGGCTTGGCATTGGTACCATGAAAACGTAGGTAAGGGAAATTGCCCAATAGTAGATACTTGGTGGCAAACCGAAACTGGTGGTATTTTAATTTCGCCTTTGGCAAATATTACACCTTTAAAACCTGCTTTTGCAACACTTCCATTGCCGGGTGTGCAGTTGGCAATAGTAGATGAAAAAGGAAATGAAATGCATGGCAATGGTGTAGCAGGAAACCTTTGTATTAAATTTCCATGGCCAGGTATGGCAAGAAGTTTATATGGCGATCACGCGCGTTTTAAAACAGCCTATTTTTCTACCTATGAAAATTATTATTTCACCGGAGATGGCTGCAAGCGCGATGAGGATGGCTATATTAGAATTACAGGTAGGGTAGATGATGTAATAAATGTATCTGGTCACCGTATTGGAACAGGCGAGGTAGAAGATGCCATGAATGAGCATGGATATATTATTGAAAGTGCTGTAGTAGGTTATCCGCATGATATTAAAGGACAAGGTATTTGGGCCTTTGTAATTTGTGATAGAGAACCGCATTCTTTGGTAGAATTGTATGCCGAAACCAAAGCGCATGTGAGCAAGGTAATTGGTCCTTTTGCCAGACCAGATAGAATTCAAGTAGTAAAGGCATTGCCAAAAACGCGTTCTGGAAAAATTATGCGTAGAATTCTTCGCAAAATTGCAGAAGGCGATACCAGTAATTTGGGGGATACTTCAACACTTATTGATCCAAGTGTAGTTGATTTAATTAAAGCTGGCGCCGACGCAATAAGGTAATTACAAGATTGTTTTTGTAGTGTTATTTCTTCTTCCTTTTTCATAAAATTGCCTACTTTTGCTGCAAATAAAGCAAATATGAAAACGGTTGACAGCATTAATTTTAAAGGCAAAAAAGCATTGGTAAGGGTAGATTTTAATGTGCCCCTAGATAAAAAAACTTTAGCAGTTACAGACAACGCTAGAATAAGAGCCACTCTGCCAACCTTAAATAAAATTTTGGCCGATGGTGGCGCTTGTATTTTAATGAGCCATTTGGGTCGACCCTTAAAAAAATTAAAAGAAGATGGTACCGTTGATTTTGAAAAACATACCTTAAAAAATACCCTCGCAACTGTTTCTGAATTATTAGGTAGACCCGTAAAATTTG
>CANFHJ010000046.1 GCA_947446605.1 Bacteroidota bacterium
AATGCCAATTCTTGTTGGGATCAATTTCCGAGTTCTTATTATTTTATAGACTCTGTTGGTTTGCGTGGTGCCGACATAAAAAAAGGCTTCAGTGTAAAACACTAAAGCCTTTTAAAATTGTTTAGTCCCACTGTTTGTTAAAATCGCCGCGGGCAAAAAACTTTTCAATGAGGCAGTACATCAAGATAAAGAAATAACGGCTTCCCATTTCTCTAATTTTTAGGTTGGAAACACCGTGTTTTCTATTGGTCCAACTATTGGGCAGAACGGTATAGGAATAGCCTCTTATAATTGCCTTCAAAGGAATTTCAACAGTTAGGTTAAAGTGCGGAGAAATAAAGGGTTTTACGCCTTCTATGGTTTCTTTTTTGTATAATTTAAAGGCATTGGTTACATCGTTGTATTTAATGCCAAATAAGAGGCGCACAATATTATTGAATAACCTATTTAAGAATAATTTGTGGCGTGGGTAATCATATACTTTGCCCCCTTTGCTCCAACGTGTGCCAAAAACACAATCGTGGCCTTCTAACATTTTATTATAAAACACTACCAGGTCTTCTGGTGCATCACTCAAATCTGCCATCATAATGGCAACGCAATCGCCATTAAATTTTTCTAAGCCGTAACGTACAGCATAGCCAAAACCATTTCTTCCTTTATTGGTATAAATAACCAAGCTTGGAATTGTTTTTTGAAGGTTTTCTAAAACCTCTAAAGTATTGTCTTTTGAATTGTCGTTAACCACTACAATCTCATGCGGTATATTGGCTTCCGTTAAACGTTGGTATAAGTTTTCCAATGTTTCGGTAATGCTCAATGCCTCGTTGTAGGCGGGTATAACAACACTTAATTTCATTTGCCTAGTTTGGTTTTTTTGCAATTAACAAAAATTGTTTTCCCATAAAACGCCAAGCAAAGGGCATTTTAAAATACATTTTTACCAAGAAATCTGTTACAGGAATTTTACCTCTAAAACTCAAGGGTAAAAATCTATCGTGTACTTCTTTTACCTCAAAACCAGCACCATATAAATGTTCTGCAACACCTAATTCTGTTAAGATTACTGTATGGTCTGCAAAATCGAAATAGTTTTTAGCACAGTATTTAAAGTTGGGTCCCATGATGGCAATTTGGCCACCTGGTTTAAGGATGCTAAACATTCTTTCTAAGAACAACGCAACATCTTCTTGGGTGTGTAAATGTTCTAAGAAATTAGAAACATATACGCCTTCAAAATAATTTTGCGGCAATTCAACTTCTAGGTTATTTCCAATAACCACCTTTATACCTTCTTTGGCTGCATGCTTGGTATGTTCGCCCATATCTACCGCCCATCTTTCATTGGCAGGCACTTGGTTTATAAATTCACAATCGCCCGCAGCGGGGTCGATCATACTATTGGGCTGACCCAATTTTTCATGGATAAATTCTGCGATGATTTTCCAAGTAGACAATTTTTTATTTTTATCTACGCCTTGGAAGCGGTATTGGTATATTCTGTCGTAATTCATTTTAGGTGTTTGTGTTTATTAGGCTTTAAGTCGCTCGTTCATTTTATCATGCATCTCTACTAAGGTGGCTTCCAGGTTGTATTTCCAATCCCAAGTAGGGTAATGCGATTTAAATTTATTTACATCACTGATATACCAAATATGATCGCCAATGCGGTTGGTTTCAGAATAGCTGTAGCTCATTTTGTTTCCAGTAATTTTTTCGCACCAATCTATGGCTTCTAACATACTGCAATTGGCAAAACGGCCACCACCTGCGTTGTATACTTCACCCTGACGAGGATTTTGGTAAAAATGCCAAAACATATTTACCAAATCTGAACTATGAATATTGTCTCTTACTTGTTTGCCTTGGTAGCCAAAAATAGTGTAATGATTTTCGCTGATGGCGCATTTCATTAAGTAGGCTAGGAAGCCATGTAATTGCGCGCCACTGTGGTTTGGACCTGTTAAACAGCCACCTCTGAAAACCGCTGTTTTCATGCCAAAATATTTGCCATATTCTTGTACCATCACATCTGCTGCAACTTTGCTTGCACCAAATACACTGTGTTTGGTTTGGTCAATACTCATGGTTTCGTCTATACCATATTGGAAGAAGGCGTGGTCTTCTGCTATTTCCCAACGTTTGTCTAATTCTACCAATGGTAAAAAATTAGGGGTATCGCCGTATACTTTATTGGTTGAGGTGAAAATAAAAACTGCTTCAGGACAATTTAAACGCGTTAGTTCTAACATGTTTAAAGTTCCTACTGCGTTCACACCAAAATCTGTGAGAGGTTCTTTTGCGGCCCAATCATGACTAGGTTGCGCGGCAGCATGAATAATTAGTTTAATGTCTTTACCAAATTCTTTGAAAACGATTTCTAGGTTTTCGTAGTTTCTGATATCAATATCGTAAGATTTGAAATTGCTATATTTTTCTTCTAACCTGTTTTTGTTCCAAGTGGTAGATCCATCAGCACCAAAAAAGTATGACCTCAGGTTATTGTCGATACCAATTACCATATCAAATTGTTTGGTAAAAAACTCCACTGATTCTCCGCCAATAAGGCCACTACTTCCTGTAACTATCGCAATATTCATTCTATTAGTTTAAGATGTTCTTTAAATTCTTTTCGTTTGCCTGCATCCACTCAAAAGTATCAGCTACCAAGGCTTTCATGTCTTTGGCAGGTTTCCATGCGCCACCATTAATTTGGTTTAATTTAGTGCAATCACTCACGTAAATTCTTACATCTGCTGCTCTGTTTTCTGTAACAGGTTTGATAGTAATTTTATTGCCAGTTATTTCTTGGCAAAGTGTAGTAAGTTCTTGTAAACTAAAACTTGTTTGCAATCCACCACCCACATTCATGGTTTGGTTATTATAAACAGCCAAGTTGTGAATTTGGTGATCGATGAGTTGTAGTAAATCATCTGCATGCATTACATCGCGCATTTGTTTACCAGTTCCTCCGTATCCAATATAGGCCAATTCGCCTTTAAAATAATGACGAGCTAACCATAACACCAAAACGCCTTGGTCTATTTTGCCCATTTGCCATGGACCGCTAATAACACCGCAACGGTTGATTATGCTTTTAACGCCTTTTAATTCGTTGTATTCTGTGATGAGTAATTCTGAGGCTAATTTGGTGGTACCATAAAAACTTCTGCTTCCTTCTAATGGAAAATCTTCGGCCACACCTTGTGCAGAAATACCACGCAAACTTTGTTGGTTCGACCATACAAAACGCGTTTCTAATTCTTCAAAATTGGCAGCTTCTAAATTTTTAATAGGATAGATTCTACTGGTAGATAGGAAAATAAATGCTGCACCCGTTCTTTTTGCCAATTCAAGACAATTAACGGTTCCATTAAGGTTGGCATTGATAAGCGGCATTACCGGAGAATTGATTCCAGAAAGTACACTTGGATCGGCAGAGGCATCTAAAATAAAATCTAATGAATCAAATTCTAATAGGTCTTCTGCGTTTCTAATATCACCATGAACAAATTCTACTTCGGCTTCTTTGAGGCGAATTAAATTTAATTCTGAACCTCTGCGGCGCAAATTATCTAAGGCAATAACCCTGTAATTGGGGTACCTTAATTTTAGGCCAATGGCTAGGGTTGACCCAACAAAACCAGCACCTCCTGTTATTAATAGCTTTTTGCTCATGATTACTTAAGAAGCGCAATTTTAAGGAATTGGATTGAATTACTTGTGGTTTTTTGTTGAATAGTGGCTAAAATAAGCCATAAAAACCCAAAGATTTTTATAATTTCGAAGCTTTCAAATTATATATGTCAACGGAAAGAATACTCATCATTGGTTCAAACGGCCAGATAGGCCTAGAATTAGCCGAATCTCTCAGAATAAATTATGGTTCAGAAAATGTGATCTGCAGTGATGTACGTCAGATGGAGCATCAAATTATGCCTTTTGAAACATTGGATGTATTGGATCAAAACAGTTTATTGGCCATTGTAAAGAAGTATAATATTACCCAAGTATATTTATTGGCTGCACTTTTAAGTGCTACTGCAGAAAAGAATCCAAAGTTTGCTTGGCAATTAAACATGGACGGTTTGTTTCATGTTTTAGACTTGGCAAAAGAAGGGCTCATTAAAAAGGTTTATTGGCCAAGTTCAATTGCTGTATTTGGACCAAGTACGCCTCGCTTAAATACGCCACAATACACCGTTATGGAACCTAATACAATTTATGGTATTAGCAAGCAGGCGGGAGAGCGTTATTGTGAATACTACCACCAAAAATATGGTGTAGATGTAAGAAGTATTCGTTACCCAGGTTTAATTGGTTGGAAGAGTGCACCAGGTGGTGGAACTACAGATTATGCAGTTCATATTTATCATGAGGCCTTAAAACAACAAAGCTATAATTGCTTTTTAAGTGCAGAAACCAGTTTGCCAATGATGTATATGCCAGACGCAATTAGGGCAACAATTGAGTTGATGGAGTCGCCAGCAGAGAAAGTTAAAATCAGAAGCAGCTATAATGTATCAGGAATTAGCTTTAATCCGGAAGAAATTGCTGCCAGCATCCGAAAATTTATTCCAAATTTCACTATAAGTTATACACCAGACTTTAGGCAAGCCATTGCAGACAGTTGGCCACAAAGCATAAACGACCAAGAAGCTCGTGAACATTGGGGTTGGAAGCCTGAATTTGACCTTGATGCTATGACAAAGGTGATGTTAGACAACTTAGGTAAACAAGTTTAGCTGAAATATACAATACCTATTTATAGGTATTTTTGATGTAAGCATCTGATTTATAAACAGATGCGTTGAAAATTTTTACACAGAATTTAGACGCATTTACTTGCTTTCAATTTTTATTTACTATTAATTTGGTGTGAAAGTGCTTATGGAAACATAGCAAAAGACCTTTCCGCCAATGAAATTTTGTATTAACCCCACCCGCGCGAATTATTGCGTTAAACTTTCTTTTTCAAGGTGTAAAAAGCTGATTTTCAGCTATACTTACCTTCTTGCATTTTTAATTCTGCCAAATTTATTGTGGTCGCAGAAAGTAGTGAGTGAGCAGGGTGTTTTTAAGATGAAGGTAGAGAAGAGTGTTTCGGAATTACAAGCCGAAAAATACTGCATTGAACATGCCCGCATTGACGCCATAGAAAAGGCGTTTGGACAAACCATTGTTCAGGGGAATTCAACCTATATAAAAAACGAAAGAACGGGCAGTACCACCGAGAGCAAAACAGTATTTAATTTAATGTCGGAATCGCTGGTAAATGGCGAATGGGTTGAAGACATAAAACCACCTAAAATTGATAAAGAATTTATAGACGGTGAGCTTTGGATGACGGCCACCGTTTATGGAAAAATTCGGGAGATAAAGGAAGTTCCCATTATGTTTAAGAGCAGCTTATTGAGTTGCCCAAGTGCCGAGTGTAAAACCACCACTTTTAATAACAAGCAATCTGTTTACCTCAGTTTTGTTGCACCCGAAGATGGGTATATCTCTGTATACTGCGATGTGCCAGATGAGCATACCACTTACAGGATGTTGCCTTATAAGGCAGATCAAAACATTTCTTCTTACCCTGTAAAAGCAGATCAAGCGTATTTGTTTTTTTATCCTAAAGCTTCAGGTGCAATCCAACAAGGCAAAGTAGATGAATTTACATTTTTATTAGCAAAGCCCAATACGCCAGAAGTAAACAAATTATTCGTTTTGTTCCGACCTAAGAATGAAATAGCAAAACCACTTTTAAGTAATGGTAAGCCAATGAATGATATTCAACTGGAAATGCCTTTAAACATAGAAAGTGAAGCCTTTCAACTCTGGCTCCAAAGGTTACGCAGGGCTGAGTCGGATATTCAATTAGAATCCATTGTAGTAAGTATAGAACCATAAGCCATGAAAACAAAAAAAATAGCCTATTTCCTAATTATTTGTTTACTCCCAATTGCACAAATGAAGGCGCAATTAATTGGTAGCAGTAAAAAAGTAGAATTGAATTTAAGTAAACCCTATGAACGTGGTTTGCCTCCCAATATTTTTGTGGAGTTGCAATTTGTTGACGACAATGCAAATGGCCTATTGGAGGCCGAAGAAAACGCACGACTTATTTTAAAAATTAGAAATGAAGGAAATGGTCCTGCGCAAGGTTTGCAAATCAGTTTGAAATCAAACGTAACAGATCCTGAATTGCAAATAGAACAAAACAAAACGATAAGGTTTATAAAGCCCAATGAAACTAAAATAGTTGAAATGAAAATTAATGCGGGCTTTTTTATTAAAACCAATGAGCACCGCATGGTTTTAAATATTACTGAAAATTTTGGGTATGATATGGACCCAGCCTTATTGGTGGTTAATACTTACCAATATATCCCATCTAAAATTGTGTTTTCGGGCATGGATATTTTTGACCAAGGAGAGGGAACCATGGCCAAAGTTAAAGATGGGGTATTGCAAGCGGGTGAGCAAATTAAGGCAAAAATGGTTATTCAAAATATTGGTCAGAACAAAGCAACAGGCGTTACGTATAAATTAATGACAACTGATCCCAATATTTTCCTTGAAAATGCTACAGGTGAAATTGGCGAAATGATGATTGGTGAAACCAAAGAAATTTGGGTAACCATTAGCCCTAATAACCGTTTGAAATCAACTGGGAAATTGCCTTTATACTTAACGGTATCAGAAAAGAAAAATTACGGCAATTTAAAAGAGTTTCAAATTCCATTAGAATTAGAAAAACGTGTTGTTAAGCCAAATGTATTGGCAGTAAAAACCAATATGGATGAAATTAAAAAGCAGGTTGCGCGTATTGAATATAAATCTGAAAAAATCTCGGTAAACAAGAGTAATATTAAAAACATTGAATCGCCCGCTTTGGGAAAATTACACCGCAAGAAATCTATTGGAATTGTGATTGGTGTAGAGAATTATGCCAACCTTCCAAAAGCGCCCTATGCCACGCATGATGCGGAGTTGATTCAGAAGTATTTTAAAAACACCATGGGTGTTGAGGAGGTAATTGTATTTACCAACCAAGAGGTAGCGGGTTTGTTTTTTAAACAAAAATTTGATCCTACTATTGGTAAACTCTCTACCATGATTGAGGCTGGTGAAACAGATTTATTTGTGTATTACTCTGGTCATGGTGTTCCAGATAGAAATGGTGATGAGGTCTATTTATTTCCTTCAGACGGAGATATTAATTTCTTAAGAGAAACGGGTTACAGCATCAATAATTTTTATGAATCCTTGAGTAAATTAAATGCCAAAAGTGTAACTGTAATTATGGATGCTTGTTTCAGTGGGTCAACCCGCGCCAGCGAAAACCTTACAGGAACAAAAGCTTTGGGTATTAAAGTAAAAGATGCCAATGTGCGTCCGTGGGAAAGCAATCCTAATTTTAGGGTATTTACCTCATCCAGTAATGATGAAACTTCATTGGGATTTGATGGCAGTCAGTCTGGCCTTTATACCTATTTCTTCTGTGCTGGTTTGCAAGGTGAGGCAGATGCCAATAAGGACAAAAAAATAACAGTAGAAGAGATGCAAAATTATTTATTAATCAATGTAAATGATTTGGCTAAAAAGATTTCTTCGGGCAAATCGCAAACCCCAGTTTTCTTGGGTGCACCGGGAATGATATTGGCTGAATTTTAATAAATAAGTTTAAAGAAAATGACAAAACAAATATTGAATTGGAAAAATTGCACGCTCTTGTTAATGCTTTTATTGGGTTTGGTTCGAACCGAAGCCCAGCGTATTAACAATGTGCAATTTCAATTGTTGCCTGATAATAATAAAATTGAAGTTAGCTATTCTATTTTACCAGTAAACGATGAAACCAAATATACCACTACCTTGTGGTTAAGTACCGATGGAGGTACTACTTTTATTGGTCCTTTAAAGGCGGTAACGGGAGATATTGGTTCGTTGAAATTATACCCACGTGGTAAGTTAAAATTGGTATGGGATATATACAAAGATGTAGATGATTTGGTTGGGAGTATCATGTTTCAGGTTCGCTTAGAAACAGAGAAAATTCCTATAGCAAAAATAAAATTTAGCTTATATCAATTTTCTCCAGATGCGCCATTAGGAGCTATGTATGGGGTGAGAGAACAAAAGGGATATTATGGGAAATTTCAAACAAACCTCAGGTTTGGTTTGGCCGATTATAAAGCGGGTGTAAATGGTATCAGTAATTATACTGGTAATGGCTATTGGGTAATTGGAGAAGAGGAAAAAAAATCGACTTTATTTTTAACTGCTGGTGTATTAAAAAAATTGATACCAAACTTGTTCGCCTACGCAGGCGGTGGTTTTGGCATGCGTAACCATTATTGGTCGTATACCAGTTTTAATGAAGACGATAGCAAAGACAAGGAAGGTTTTGTGAAGGTAAGTGATGATAGTTATGTTGGTTTGGCTACAGAAGCTGGACTTATATATTTTGTTAAAAACAAGTATCCTGTATCCTTTGGGGTACAAAATATCAATTTTTCTTATTGGACATTTTCAACGGGTGTTGGAATAAAATTTTAAGTGTTGCAGTGTATGAAGTATAGCAAAATTTTTCTTGTATTATTTTCAATAGCCTTGGGATCGTGCAAAGATGATTTGATTCAACCAGAGGTATTATCAAATATGGATAGGGTAAGTGCTTGGCGTGGGCAAAGTTATTTTACGGATATTCCAAGTATTGTATTTGAAGCCAGGAGCAATGCCGTTGTTGCCAGCAATGACAGCCTAGTATTTATTATTGGTTCGGGCCTTATGGGAGACCAAACCAGTTATGAAATGTGGCAATATTTTCCACGTGAATCTAAGATGAAACCAACCTATAGGAATGTGCCAGAATCTGTGGTAGGTGCTATTGGTTTTATGTTAAAAGGTGAATGTTATTATGGATTGGGATATGCTGCTTCTGGTTTTAGAAATAGCATTTATGTCAACAGATTTGGTAATTGGTCAGGCATTGCCACTTTTCCTGGTAATGCAAGAAGTGGTTCGGTTGCTTTTGTTATTAATAACAAAGCTTATGTGGGTTTAGGTTCATCTGGAACTTTTTACCAAGATTTATATGAATACAATCCAATAACACAAAGTTGGCGCAAGATGACCAATTTCCCTGGTGTTGGAAGAAGCGATGCTTGTGCTTTTGTGTTAAACGGCAAAGCATATGTTGGTACTGGATATGATGGCTCCCATTATTTAAACGATTTTTATGAGTTTAATCCTACCACCAACCAGTGGATTCAAATAGATAATTTACCTGGTGTGGAGCGCGATGATGCGGTTGCTTTTGCCTTTGAAAAAAGAGGCTATGTAGGAACAGGTTGGAACAATATTGTGGGCGTTTTATCTGATATGTATGAGTTTAACGCACAAACTGGAAGTTGGCGTGAGGCACCTAAGTTTTCTAATACCGGAAGATTGGCTGCGGTGGCTTTTACTTATAATGGTAAAGCATATGTAGGCACTGGTAATAACGCTGTTGACTTGAAAGATTTTTGGGTATCTAAATAAGCACCACAATTGATGAAGAAAATACTATTAATCCTTGTGTTCTTTTTTGTTGTGTTTGGCATAGATGCTGCAACACCTGGCGCAAGCTTTGCCGCCAAGCCACAAGCAGGCTTTACAGAAAACAAAGGACAAATTGTAGACCAAAACCGCCAGCAAAACAAGGATGTTTTGTTTCTTTTAAATTCAAATGGACTAAACGTACAAATTCGCAAAGGCGGCTTTAGTTATGATACGTATACTATTGAGCGGAAGGCAAAGGAGCAAACGCAAGACAAGTATCTTCCCAAAAATGTAAAAAATGTACAGGATAGTTTTGATTTCATTTATCATTACCATAGGGTAGATATTGATTTTGAAAATGCAAACAAATTGCCAGAAGTTAAAAGGGGCAAGGCTTTATTGGATTATTTAAATTATTACAATGTGCCAAATGTTCCAGAAGGAGTTGTAAATGTTTATAGTTATAAAAGCATACTTGTAAAAAATATTTATCCAGGCATTGACATAGAATATTTGGTGGATGCCGAAAAAGGATTTAAGTATAATTTTATTGTTCATCCGGGTGCTGATTTTCACTTGATTCAAATGAAATATGCTGGAGCAGAAAGCAAACTGATTGAAAATAAAATTGAGTTAAGTGTTGATGCTGGAAAATTGCAGGAAGATATTCCACAAAGTTGGTTAGCAGATGACAAAGCGCATTTGGTAAATGTTGGCTATAAACAAATTGCTAAAGGTGTTTTTGGTTTTGAAATGGATGCTCCAATCGCAAGCAATAAAACTTTAATAATTGATCCAATTCCCAATGTAGTTTGGGCTACTTATTATGGTTACTCGGGATTTACTACAGGCGAGAGTTGTGATGTTGATGCATCAGGAAATTTACTATTTTCAAGCCATACAAATAGCACATCGTTTGTTGCTACAGCGGGATCATTTCAAGTTTCATTAGCAGGTCAAATAGATATTATTTTGGCAAAATTTAATTCTACTGGTGTAAGGTTATGGGCTACTTATTATGGGGGAATTAATTATGAAACTCAATCCAAATGCAAACTTGATTTAAGTGGAAATTGCTATTTAGCTGGACAAACATCAAGTTTTACTAATATTTCATTAAATGGTTCGCATCAGGTTTCCTTTGGAGGAGGTTCTTATGATTTGTTTTTAGTTAAATTAAGCTCAAATGGTTTAAGGGTTTGGGCCACCTATTATGGAGGTGAGGATGATGAAGATGAACCAAATTTAGCATTAGATTCTTATGGAAATGCCATTCTTTCCGGCACAACATTATCTAATACCAATATTTCAACTGTTGGCGCTTTTCAAGCAAGCAATGCAGGAAGTCTTGATTTATTTCTAGTTAAATTTAATCCACTTGGTGTACGTTTATGGGCTACCTATTTTGGAGATAAGGCTGCAGAGAGAAATCCTTCCTGCGTTTCAGATACTAGCGGGAATATAATACTTGTTGGAATTAGCCCTGCAGTCACTTCAGTCAATACAGTATTAGCTACAATAGGAGCTCACCAAACAACTTCAGGTGGCATTAATGATGCTATAATTGTTAAATTTAATTCAATTGGAGTTAGACTATGGTCAACCTACTATGGCGGCACAGGAGATGAGGGTTATTCATCTTGTAGTATAGATCTTTCTGGAAATATTTTGATTTTGAGCCGAACAAATAGTGTGAATGCGATTGCCACAAATGGTGCACACCAATTAGCATCAGGAGGCGACTATGATTGTTTTTTGGTAAAATTTAATTCTGCTGGAGTTCGTTTATGGGGAAGCTATTATGGTGGCGAATCTCTTTATGATTTTCCTAAAGCAATTGAAACAGACCCATTAGGAAATGTTTACATAACCGGTTATACCTATTCTAAAACAAATTTTAGCACAATTGGATCATTCCAAGAATCTATTTTAGGTAATTCTGATGGTTTCCTCGTTAAGTTTAATCCCAATGGTGTAAGGCAATATGGTACTTATTTTGGAGGAACAGGTCAGGACTATGTTTATAATATTACCTTAAATTCAATAGGAGTTATTTATTTAATTGGAACAACAAACAGTTCTACAAATATCGCTACTTCAGGCTCATACCAATCTACTTTAATTGGTTATGAAAATGCTTTTTTGGCTAGATTTTCGGAATGCGTTATTGGAAATATAGGCGCTATTTCACCTGTTGGAATTGCAAATACCTGCATTGGAATTAGTAAAACTTTTTCTGTTATGGAGGTTGCAGGTGCAATAGGATATAATTGGACTGTACCCGCAGGTTGGTTCATACAATCTGGGCAAGGATCAGCAATAATTAAGATAATTCCATACTCGTCAGGTAAGATAAATGTGCAGGCTTTTAGTGCTTGTGGTGATAGTACTGTAATTGCTAATTATGATGTTATAACGAGTACTAATGCTAACCCAAGTGCGATAGCAGGAGATGCCATAATATGTTATGGTGTTGTAGCTAATTATTCGGTTATCTCGGTTGCTGGTAATACATATGAATGGGTTTTACCTAATTCTTGGGTAGGAAGTTCGATTACTAATTCTATCTTAATAAATTCATTTCTTACACCTGTTTCAGGTGGTGATAGTATTTTTGTGCGAGCTATTAATACTGCAAATACCTGCCCAAGTGCTTATATTAAAAAACGTGTGGATTGCCAAAAAAAGCCAGTAATTCCATCTGTTTTGCTTGGGGTAAATCCTTCTTGTAAAAATTTGGCCACAGTATTTTCTGTTGATTCTTTGCCATACGCTAATTCCTATTCTTGGACATTTCCAGCAGGTTGGACGGTTGATCCAATTAACAACCTCAGACAAATTTCAGTTACACCTACCATAAATGCTATTGCAGGAGATTTAACTGTAAAAGGGAATAATGCTACATGTGGATCTGGAGCAATTTATACAAAGGCCTTGTTAGCTCCAGTATCAATTCCAAATGCGCCAAATACAATTGTTGGAAATTCAAATGTATGTTCAGGAAGTACACAAACTTATACAGTTAGTGCAATAGTTGGAGCAAGTTATTATCGCTGGGAGCTTCCTTTGAACTGGATTATAAATAGTGGTCAAGGCTCAACAAGTATTACGGTGAAAGATATTGGCGCATCTGGCAATATTAGTGTTTATGCTTCTGCTGCAATAAATTCATGCGAGAGTGGAGTAAAAACATTTCCTGTAAATGTTTCAATTACACCACCTACACCAATTATTTCTGCAAATTTAAATCCATGCTTGAACCAAAATGCCGTATTTACAGTTACCAATGCAGCCGGCGCATCAGTTATTTGGACTGCACCTGCGGGTTGGACAATTAGTAACCAAAACCAAGCAAGTACCAATATTTTAATTGCGGGATATTATGGCAATATTTCAGCCAAATTAAGTAATGGAACTTGTGATGGACCAATTGGTAATATAGCTATTTCAGCAATTACCTCGCCAAATATTTTAGAAATATTGGGTGAGAAATATGTTAAAGGAAATTCTGTTAGAAATTATAATGTAGCAGCATTACCTAGCACTAATTATACTTGGACTATTCCTTTGGATTGGCACTTATTGAGTGGAAATAATAGCGGTGCAATTACCGTTATGACAGGAAATACGAGCGGACAAATTACTGTTACTGGACAAAATAGTTGTGGAACATCATCGCCCTTTGCAATGAACGTTTATGCGGGTGTTTCTGCAGGAATGGATGAGTTTGAAGTATTTGGCGATTTAAAAGTTTACCCACAACCAGCAAAAGATTTTTTCAAACTCAAATTTACTTCACTCAAACAATTAGACCACCCAAAAATTATTTTGGTAGAAATGTTGGGTAAGGTAGTTTTTACGCGGTTCGAACCAACACTTGTTAACGGACAAACCTATGAAGGAACTTTTTCATGCGAGGGTTTGACGCCTGGCGTTTATTTCTTGCAAATACAAGCTAACAATTTTTCACAATCAATAAAATTTTTAATTAGCCCTCAATAAATTAAAATGCAAATGAAAAAAGTAATTTTACTCCTCTTATTATTTTTTCTTGTTGTTGTTATAAAGGCTGCAACACCTAGCGCAAGCTTTGCCAATAAACCACAAGCAGGCTTTACAGAAAACAAAGGACAAATTGTAGACCAAAACCATCAGCAAAACAAGGATGTTTTGTTTCTTTTAAATGGCAATGGACTCAATGTACAAATTCGCAAAGGCGGCTTTAGTTATGATACGTATACCATTGAGCGGAAGTTGCGGGAAGATATCAATGGTTTGCCACTTAGTCAGGATGAAAAATTAAAAATGGATAGCTTTAGTTATGCTTATAAGTTTCATCGCATTGATTTAGATTTTATGGGTTCAAATGCCAATCTGGAATTTGAACCAACAGAACCTGCTGCTGATTATATTAATTATTATAATGTTGAATCAAGGCCTGAAGGAATTTTTGGAGTTAAAAATTTCAAGAAAATTATTGTAAGAAATCTTTATGATGGAATTGACCTAGAATACCTCCTTGATGATAAGATTGGATTTAAATATAATTTAATTATCCATTCAGGAGCGGATATACAAAAAATTAAAATTCAATGTAAAGGGGCAAATTTTGAATTAAAAGAAAATTCTTTGGTATGGAAGCTGCCAAATGGTGATTTGCAAGAAAAAATCCCTTTAAGTTGGTATGATGATAAGCAAGAAAATAGGGTTCAAATTCTTTATAAAAAGATTGCAACAGATATTTTTGGGTTTTCATGCAAGGAAAAAAATAATGCTTATGAAACCTTAACCATCGATCCCAATCCATATAGGGTTTGGGGTGATTATTTTGGTGGACCCGGGACTGAAAGATATTGTAACATAAAAACTGCCTCCAATGGTACAATTTATTTAGCGGGTTCTACAACCAGTGCTACAAATATTGCAACAGGTGGTTCCTACCAATCTATTTATAACGCAAATTATGATTTTTTTATTTTGCAAATGGGACCTTTAGGCGCTCGTGGTTGGTGTACTTATTATGGTGGAGTTGATACGGAAAATAGTCCAAAAATTGCAATTGATGGTGTTGGAAACCCAATTTTGGTGGGTTATACATCCAGTTCTTCCAATCTTGGAACCAATGTAGGTAGTTATCAAATAAATAAGGCAGGGGTAATTGATTTGATAATTGCAAAATTTTTAAATACTGGAGTATTGTCATGGGCAACCTATTATGGGGGAGATGGTAATGAAACGGATCCAAACATTTGTTTGGATAATTCTGGTAATATTTTTGTTTCTGGTACAACTTTTTTAAGTACGTCAGGTATTTGCACCGTTGGAGCGCATCAGCAAATTAATTCAGGTCTTGAGGATGCTTTTTTAGTAAAATTTAGTTCAATTGGTCAAAGACTTTGGGGCACATTTTATGGTGGAGAAAATTACGATAACAATTCTGATGTAGCCGTTGACCCATCGGGAAATGTTTATTTAACATTTAAGACAAATAGTGTAAGTAATATTTCAACCTCAGGTGCAAGTCAAATTTCCTTAAATCAAATTTCCCCAGGCTCTGCTGATTTTGCCTTGGTTAAATTCAATACAAATGGATTAAGGCAATGGGGAACATATTATGGTGGAAACCTTCTTGAGGAACAACCAAAAATTGCCGTTGACGCATCTGGAAATATTTACCTAACAGGCATGTCTAATAGCACAACAGGGATTTCCACAGCTGGTTCCAATCAAGCAAATGTTGCTGGAGGAAATGATTGTTTTCTTGCCAAGTTTGGTTCTTCGGGAGCAAAATTATGGGCAACCTATGTAGGAGGAAATTATGCAGATGGTTGGCCACAAATTGGATTAGACAATGTTGGGAATATTTTTATTTTATTTGAAACTGGGAGTTCTGTAGGAATTTCTACAACAAATGTTTACCAAACATTGATAAGCAGTTCATCTGATTTGGCTCTGTTAAAATTTAATTCAGCGGGTGCAAAATTGTTTGGCACTTATTATGGTGGATATGGAGGACAATTTGAATCATCACTATCAATTGGTGCTTCAAATGAAATAAATCTTGCAGCATATACAGATGCTACAGGTAACAGCTTTGCTAGTACTGCTGGTGCCTACAAATCTAGTACTTTAGGTGATGATTTGTTTATTACTCAATTTAAAGAATGTGTCAATGCCTTAGGATCTATTGGCACTATTGTAGGAGTTGGCGGAAATAATATTTGTGTTGGTTCGTCCAAAACCTATTCACTTTCTACCTCAACACTAAATGCGTCAAGCTATTTATGGACAGTGCCTGCGGGCTGGACAATTACTTCAGG
>CANFHJ010000047.1 GCA_947446605.1 Bacteroidota bacterium
AAATCTAGTCCAAGATGGTTTGAAGCGAAACAAACTGTATTTCATTTAATTACAAAAATATTTTTGAATTTATTGGCCTTTATTGACCTTAAAATGAATTAAAAACAATTTAACAAGTTATCCACATTTTAATTAACTTGCATGGAGGTTTATGCAGGAATTTCTTTAATTTTTTAAAAACTGCAGATACCTTTACACACTTGAAATACAAAGCCATACTCTCACATGAATACAATTACTGATATGGAATATCGACTTTTCAAACAGAAAAAGTTTTTAGCCTTTACCGCATTTGTGCTGTTATTTTTTGCAGCCATAAATCCAAGTATTGCGCGAACCTATTCTGAAAGAAACGCAAAAATGAATCCTGGAATTTCACATTCTGGGCTTTGGGCAACACCCAATCGTTTAAACTTAATGGCGCCTCCCACGGCCTATTTTACTGCTATTCCAGACGCTGGAACTGTAAATGGTTATACAGGAAATGTAAGTTTGCTGAACATATATGCAAATGATTCATTTAACTTATTGCCGCTCATTGGTGCCAATACTAAATTAACAATTACCTTACCAAATGCGCATTTTAGCATCGATACCTTAACAGGTATTTTAAGTGTTTCAGCGGGTGTACAAGCAGGTAATTACACTATCAATTACACCATTGAAGACCCATTGGATCCAAGTAATTATGCCAGCTCATACGCTTTTGTGCAAGTTACTGCACCTGCTATTGTTGCACATGCAGATGCGGCATCAATTAATGGATACACTTCAAACGCAAACTTGTTAAATGTTTTTAGCAATGATTCATTAAACAATTTAGCAGCAATTGGTTCGGCACTAAACACAACGCTACTTGTTGCACCTACTAATGCCCATATTGTATTTAATACTGCAAATGGAAATGTAGCAATTACTGCAGGTATAATTGCAGGCGTTTATAACTTTACCTACCAAATTTGCGACACCTTGAATACTGCCAATTGTAGCAGTGCAACGGTTACAATAACTATATCAGCGCCAACAATTGTGGCAAACAGTGAAAGTGCAGCTGTAAATGGAATAATTGGCAACCCAAATACAATAAATATTTACACCAATGATTTAATTAATGGAATTACTGTTACAGGTGGTTCTGTAAATACATCTATTGTAACAGCTGCTAGTCACCCAGGCATTTCATTAAATACCAGCACAGGATTAATTAGTGTGGCTGCTTTTACGCCAGCCGCATTATATACCATAGTTTATAAAAACTGTGATACGCTAAACACCACCAATTGCGATACCGCAACTGCAAGTATTACTGTTACAGCGCCATTAATTGTTGCGAATGCAGACGCTGCATCTATTAATGGTTACAGCTCAAGCACTAGTTTATTAAACTTCCTCAATAACGACTCCTTAAATGGTGCAACGGTTTCGGCTTCAGCTCTAAAAACTACTATTACAGTTGCTCCTAGCAATTCACATATTAGCGTTGATACTGCCACAGGAAATGTAGCTATAACTGCTGGTTTAGCTGCTGGCATTTATACATTTACTTACCAAATTTGTGATACCTTTAATGTTGCCAATTGTGCTTCAGCAATAGCAAGTATTACTGCAACTGCACCTTCAATTATTACAAGCGGCGAAGCAGGAACATGTGCAAGTATTGAAGGAAACAATAATTTATTAAATGTATTAAACAACGACAGTATCAATGGCAACGCAGTAACAATTGGATCTGTAACTACCAGTATAGTTACAGCTTCTAGTAATACCGGCATTACCCTAAACACCAGCACCGGAGTAGTAAGCGTTGCGCCATTAACACCTGCAGGAAACTATACCATTGTATACAAAAATTGCGATACACTTAATCCGGGTAATTGCGATACAGCAATTATTTCTGTAACTATTACCACACCAAGTATTTTAGCAAACGGCGAATCTGCTAGCATCAATGGCTATCCTAGCAATGCCAACTTATTAAATGTATTAAACAACGACAGTTTTAATAACCATGCGGCAACGCTTGGACCAATTGTATTAAGTTTAGTAAGCACCAGCAGCCCTAAAATAAGCTTGAACTTAAGTAATGGAAACATTAGCGTGGCAGCGGGCTTACATGCTGGAAATTACACACTTATTTACCGCATTTGCGATTCACTTAACAATAGTAATTGTGATACCGCTATTGTATCTATTGCAGTTAGCGCACCGGCTATTATTGCAAATGCAGATTACGTTGCCGTAAATGGTTACAATGGAAGCTTAAATGTATTAAATGTATACTTAAACGATAGCATCAATTCTATAGTTGCTACTAGCGGAAGAGTAGCATTAACTGTGCTATCTTCACCAAGTGAACCTGGTGTAATTATTAATGCAAGCACTGGAAAAATTAGCGTATTCCCATATACACCTGCTGGCGTATATTATTTTGAATACCGCATTTGTGACACCTTAAATACCAGCAATTGTGATACCGCATTGGTTACAGTAAATGTGTTGGCTCCAGTTATTAATGCCAATAACGACAATGGTTCGGCCAATGGATACAACGGAAATGCAAACTTGCTAAATGTATTTAGCAACGATAGCTTAAACAACAAAGGAACCAATATTACCCAAGTTAATTTAAGCATCATTAGCCTAGCAACACATCCAGGTGTAGCTCTAAATTTAAGCAATGGGCAAGTAAGCGTAGCTATAGGAACACCAGCTGGTTTATATACCATCAACTATAAGATTTGTGATACCTTAAATCCAGGAAATTGTGATTCTGCTAGCATCACTGTAAATGTTAGTCAGCCAGTAATTGTTGCACATGCCGATAACGGTTCGGCCAATAGCTACAATGGAAATAGTAACTTACTGAATATTTTCGCCAACGATTCATTGAACGGCACCTTAATAACAGTTGGAAGAGTTAATCTTAGCATCTTAAATACGGCAAGTAATGCCGGAATTAGTCTTAACCTCACTACAGGAAATGTAAGTGTAGCTGCCTATATTCCAGCAGGTATATATACCATACGCTATAAAATTTGCGATACTTTAAATGTTGGGAATTGTGATAGCGCGCTTATTAGTATAACAGTTACAGCTCCAAGTTTATTGGCTAACGCAGATCATGGCTCAGTAAATGGTGCAAGTGGAAATGCTAGTTTATTAAACATTTTTAGCAACGATAGCCTCAATGGTGGCAGCGTAAGTGCAAGTGGTATTCTTTGTAAACTAATTAATCCGGCCTCTATAGCGGGAATAAGTTTAGATACTGCAACAGGTATTGTTTCAGTGGCACCAAGCACACAGGCAGGTGCCTATAATTTAATTTATCGTTTATGCGATACCTTGAATACAGGTAATTGCGATACCGCAATGGTATACATTACGGTAACAGCGCCTGTTATTAATGCCAGCAACGATAGTATTAATATTAACGGATTTACTGGAGGCAACAATATTTTATATGTGTTGGCAAATGATAGTTTAAACAATGATACCATAGCATTAGGTGCGGCATACTTAAGTGTAAGTCAAACTGCCAGCAATGCAAATATTACTTTAAATACCAGTAATGGATTTATTAGTGTTGCGCCAAGAACGCCAGCTGGTAATTATAGCATCCGTTACAAAATTTGTGATACTTTAAATGTATCTAATTGTGATTCTGGTATTGTTACCATTCATGTAACAGCACCAAGCATTTTAGCCGTAAACGATACTGCACATGTAAACAGTTATAATGGCGCAATAAATGCTTTAAAAGTTACCTTTAACGACAGATTAAACAATGATACCATTGCAAATGCTGCAGTAGTAATTAGATTAATTACTGCCGCAAGTAATGCCGGTGTAACTTTAAACACAGCAACAGGAATAATTGCAGTAGCACCTATGACCCTAGCTGGCAATTACAGCATTGCCTATAGCATTACAGATACTTTAAACGCAAACAATACAGATACTGCTACTGCTTATATTTACATAAACGCACCAAACATTATTGCAACTACAGATCTAGCAAACGTAAACAGTTACAATGGAGACACCAGTGTTTTTAACGTATTAAACAATGATAGTATCAATGGTCAGGTAGCCAGCATTGGTGGCGTAATATTAATACTAATTACACCTGCAAGTAACTTGGGTGTAAGCTTAAACGATACTACAGGTATTGTTAAGGTAGCACCTATGACACCAGTTGGTTTGTATACCATAACTTACCGCATTTGTGATACCTTAAACACAACAAATTGTGATACCACTACAGATAGCATCACAGTTGTTGGCCCATTGGTAATTGCCACTAACGACAGTGTGAATGCCAATGGTTACAATTCATACAGCACCCTCATTAATATATTAGGCAACGATAGCATTAATGGAGCAGCAGTTATTGCAGGTGGTGTAAAATTAACTACTTTAAGTCCTGCAAGCGTAGCAGGTATTGTATTAAATGATACAACGGGTAATGTAAGGCTCGATCCAAGAGTTGCAGCGGGTGTATATACCATTCAATACCAAATTTGCGATACTTTAAATACAGGTAATTGTGATACGGCCTATGTAGTTATTCATGTAGCTGCGCCTCCAATTATTGCTATAAACGATACTGCAAAAGTAAACGGCTACAATGGCACAAGCGGCATATACAATGTATTGCCAAACGACAGTATCAATGGTATTACTGCCAACCTTAGCAATGTTAAATTTAGGGTATATATCCCATCTGGACGACCAGATATTACGCTTGATTCGGCAAGTGCTTACTTAAGCGTATTGCCAAATACACCTTCAGGAAATTACACCATCTCTTATATTATTTGTGACACCTTAAATGCAAATAATTGTGATACGGGTATTCTATATATTCAAATTGCACCTCCACCTATCTATGCCAATCCAGATAGCTTTATGGTTTATAGCTATCCAGGTAATTTAAATGTAGGAAACGTATTGTTAAACGATAGTTTAAACAGTGCCATCTTAACGCCAGCAAAAGTATTTATGACATTGGTAACAGGTACTGGAAATGCTAACATCATTTTAAATACCAGCAATGGCCAAATTAGTGTATTTCCAGGAACACCAGCTGGAATTTATAACATGGTTTACCGCGTTTGTGATACCATTAATCCTAGCAGTTGTGATACCGCTTTAGTAAGCATTCATGTAATTGCGCCTAGCATTATTGCAACAAATGATTCTGCATCTGTAAACGGTGCTAATGGCAATGCCAACTTGTTAAATATTTTTAGCAACGACAGCATCAACGGAATTAGAGCAACATCCAGCAATACCAAGTTGCATGTAATTACACCATTTGGAAATGCTGCTTTTAGTTTAGATACCATTTCTGGAAAAGTAAGCTTTGTTAGTCCGCTAGCAGCAGGTGTTTACACCCTCAGCTACCGCATTTGCGATACATTGAACCCAAGCAATTGTGATACCGCTTCAATTGTTATTACAGTTACCACACCATTTATTATTGCCATAGACGACAGTGCAAAAGCAAATGGATCAATTGGCATCGCAAATTTAATCAACGCCTTAAGCAACGATAGCATCAACGGACAAGTAGCTAACACCAGCAATGTTTGGTTTAGCGTATTGCAAAAATCTGGAAATGCAGGTGTAATCCTCGATTCAATTACTGCCAAAGTAAGTGTATTAGCAGGAACAGCTCCTGGCATGTATACCATGCAATACCGCATTTGCGATACTTTGAATCCAGGAAATTGTGATACAGCCTGGGTGTTTATTGAAGTTACACCAGCCAACTTGTTTACGCTCGCAGATAGCGGAAGTGTAAATGGTTACAAAGGTATGAGCAACTTAATAAATGTATTGAGCAACGATAGTTTAAATGGTTCAGTAATTACTGCACCTCAAGTTAAAATAACTGTATTAAGCCCAGCAAGTAACGCCAAGGTAAGTTTAGATACTTTAAGTGGAAATATCTCGGTTGCTGGTAGAACGCCTGCAGGCGTATATGCCATTACCTATTTGCTAACAGATACTTTAGACTTATCGAACCAAGACTCTGCCATTGCAACCATTAATGTTTATGCAGTTGGACCAATTGCCAATCCAGATTTTGCAAGCACATCTGCCAAGAAATTGGTAACAATAAATCCAATAAGCAATGATTACGATATTGATACCAATATTAATATCTCGAGCTTAATGATTTATACAGGTCCATTACATGGAAAAGCTACAGCAGATACTATTGCAGGTACTATCACTTATGCGCCAGATTCAACTTGGAGTGGCTATGATACCTTGTACTATTCTATTTGTGATTCAGGGATGATTCCAGTATTGTGCGATACAAGTTTCATTGTTATTCATACCATGGATAGCATAAGCTTAATTAGCAGTACTATCATAGATAACAAATGCTACGGAGATTCAATAGGTTCGATCCTAATAGCAGTGCAAGGTGGATTAGCGCCTTATAGTATTAACTGGAATACAACGCCGGCTCAAACCGATAGCTTGGCTAAAAACTTAAAAGCTGGTACCTATATAGCTAAAGTGAAAGATGCCAATAACGATTCTGCCTCATTTACATTTACAGTGAAACAACCTAGCGCTGCAATGATAGTAGTAAGTACAATTGTGAAGCCAAAATGTTACGGCGATTTTAACGCTAGCATTGACCTAACTACTTCAGGTGGCACAGCACCATACAGATACTTCTGGAACAATGGAAGCATCTTGAACAAATTAGACAAAATAAACGCTGGTACTTATGCCGTAACTGTTAGTGATACAAATGGCTGTAAAGTAAATAAAAGCTACGTATTGGCTGAGCCTGCACCATTAAGTGTTTCGGTTACCAGTATTGTAGATGTAATTTGTAAAAGCACCAAAGAAGGTAGCATTAACTTAAGCGTAAGTGGCGGAACCAAACCATATACATACCTATGGAATGAAGGTAGCACCTCACTTAATTTAAGCAATATTGCAGATGGTAATTACAGCATCCTCATTAAAGATTCAAATGCCTGTGAGGTTGCCGGAAACTATGTGGTAAATTATAGCAAAGACAAATGTGATCAAGATGTATTTATTCCTAAAGGTTTCTCACCAGATGAGGATGGTTTAAATGATGCATTTAAAATTGAAGGCATTGAAAAATTCCCAGATAATTACCTCAGGGTATACAACCGCTGGGGAGGCTTGGTATTTGAAGCGCATGACTATAAAAATACATGGAAAGGAACCTACGATGCAGGCAGCACGAGCGGCACAGAAGCTTTACCAGGCGGTACTTATTACTATGTATTGCAATTAAGTGCAGATGCCAAACCAATCACCGGATACACATTCATTAGTAAATAATATAATTGGAACTAAAAAAATGAAACGTATAATAATCAGTTTGAGTTTTTTCTTGGGAACATTCCAACTATTTGCACAACAAGACCCAACTTTTGGTCAATACATTTTTAACTCGTCTATCATTAACCCCGCGCAAGCAGGGGTGCAAGAGGCGAACCAAATTGGCGTTTTGGCAAGAAGACAATGGGTGGGTATGGAAGGTGCACCTAGCACCAATTCTATATATGTAAATACCCGCTTGCAAAAAAATCTCGGTTTTGCAGGTGGTATCTATACCGACCAAGTTGGACCAATTAACACGGTTACCTTGCAAGGAGACATTGCATCTCATATTCGCCTCAACGATAAGTGGACCATGTCTGCAGGTATCAGGTTAATGGGATCTAATACCAAAGCAAATCTTACCACCCTGCCAACAAACCAATCATCGGATCCTAATTTTAGCAATAACTACAATTCTGGATTTAATTTAAATTTAGGTGGAGGATTGCTAGTTTACAGCGAAAAATTCTTTGTGGGAGCAGCTATGCCACGCTTGTTCTCGCGTGAAATGAAGGATGGAAACACTACAGTATTAAGTATTCAAAATCATTTGAATATTTATGGAGGAGCCAATGTAAAAGTGAGTGAAGATTTAATGGTAACACCAAGTGTATTGGTAAGAACTACAGCCAATGCCCCAATGGCTTTAGATTTAAACTTTATGTTTAACTACAAAAACACCTTAGACTTTGGACCAATGTTACGTTACAACGATGCATTTGGAATATTAGTTGGCTATAAAATTTCACCAAATTTCTATGCAGGTTACATGTATGAATACCCATTGAGCGATATACAAATGGCGTCTAAACAAACACATGAAATAACATTGAGAATGAGTTGGGTTTCTAAATATAAAACACAGGTTAGATCTCCAAGGTATTTTCTATAATGTATAAGCAATCGTTTTTATCAAACTCTAAAGATTAAAGTCAAGTCGAATGAAAAAATATACGTTTAACAAACATCTCCATTTGTTGATCTTGGGATGCCTACTTTTCCTGCGCTTCAACCAAGCACAAGCACAAGTAGACAAGGCAATTAAATACGCCTACTATTTTGACTATGAGCGTGCAGAAAAGTTTCTCATGAGCCATTCCAATGAGCTCAACGACACCATGGTATTACAATTGGCAGAGGCCTTATACTTGCAAGGAAAATATCCGCAAGCACTATATTATTATAAGATTGCTGATAAAAGTGGTATCATTCAAACAGCCAGTGCACGTAGAAATTATGTGTATGCCTCTACAATGATGCGTGAAAAATCTCCTTACTTTAAAAAGACCAATTACTTTAAAAATAATTACTTCTTATACACAGTAATTGACACCTTTCAAGGTAATTCGGCAAACGAAGATTTTGCAGCATTTTATTGGAACGAATTATTGTTTGTTACAACTTCTAGAACTACAAGTAGCAACAACAAAAATTTTAGTGATGTATATAACAAACAACCCTATTTAGATATTTATCCATTTAGCGAAAAAGGAAAACGTATTCCCTACCCTAGCTACCTACCGAAAAGCATCAACTCAAAAAAACATGATGGGCCAATTGCCATTTCGCAAGACACAAATTTGGTAATATTATCGCGTAATTACACCCATGAAAACAGCAAGAGTATTCAAAATTTATCTTTGGTGTATTTCATGAGGGATGAGCGCAGACATTGGTCGCCAGCCAGATTGGTAGATTTTTGTAAGCCTGGTTTCTCTGCGCAACATCCTTATTATAATGATGCAGATAAAACACTTTACTTCTCTTCAGATATGCCAGGCGGGAGTGGTGGTTTCGACTTATACAAAACCCATTGGAATGGCAGTGAATGGACACCGCCAGTTAATTTAGGTGAAGACATTAATTCAGAATACGATGAAGTTTTCCCAAGTATTACACCAGATGGCGAACTCATTTATGCCAGTAACCATATTGAAACAACAGGTGGCTTAGATATTGTTTTATTTAGCAATGGAAATAGGTATTTGTTAAACGAACCTTTTAACTCTATCTACGATGATTTTGGGGTAATGTTTAAAAACAAAAAAGAAGGCTATTTCTCCTCTAACCGTTTCTCAAATAAATTTGATGACAACATTTACCATTTTACATTAAGTGAACCAGAAAAACAATCACTTTTTGTTAAAGCATACGACGCTAAAACTGGCGAAGAATTAGACCAAACTAATGTATCCTTTAACAATGAAGATGGCAGTTATAATGGCCAATTGAGCACAGTATTTGGCAGCGATAATACAGTTATTAAAGACACAGCCGACGCGAGAAAAACAATGAATTTCTTTGCTTCAAAAAATGGATACTTAAATTATAACCAAACCAATAATGATTTCATTATTAAAGATGGAAAATTGATTAAGGAAATATTTTTAACGCGCAATCCAATTTTTGCTGGAGATAACCAATACCTTGTTGAAAACAATCGCCGTGGTGCCAAACTTTCTAGCATCCTAGAAAACGACTCCTTAAATGGTGTTGTGGTAAAAGAGGGAGATGTGAATATACATGTAATTAGCAATCCACTTGAAGCTTACCTGAGCATTGATACGCAAGATGGTAAAATAAAGATAGCATCAGGGGCAACTGCAGGAAATTATAAATTTAATTATGCCATTTGCAGTGCTAGTTCGCCAAGTTTATGTGATACTGCCCAAGTTACTATTTTAATTAGATCTGGCGCTAAAGACGACAGCGAAAACCAAGGCGAAACTACTGCAGAAGTGCCATTGGCAAGTACCTACAAACCGCGCTTAAATAATAAACCAAGTGCACCAATTGTTGCAGGCATTGTGGCTAAAGACGATATTGGATATACAACCACCAATGGTGGCTATGTGCTCAATGTGCGTAACAACGATAAAATTGACGGCAAAAAAGCTACCCAAAGAAATACCTTAATTAGAAACGAAAAAAGTGATAATCCTAATATTACTTTGAACCGCAAAACAGGAGTGGTTACCGTTAAAAAAGGTATTGAACCGGGCACCTACCTGCTTAGCTATGATTTAATGGAAAGAGGCAACAGAGAAGAATTTGGAAAAGCCAATGTAAGCATTGTTGTTAGAAGCGGCGATCAAATTCCAGGTAGAACTGCAAAAAACAGTAAACTACTTAAAACAGAAAATACTGTTATTTATTTCCATAACGACGAGCCAAGGCCGTTCCAACTATACCGCCCTGCCTTTACTTACCAAAATTCATTTGATTCATACATGAAACAAATGGAAGAGTTTTACAAACGCTCTTCAGATAGCAAAATAGGTTTAGATACTTTCTTTGTTAGAAATGTAGAAGGTGGTTATGATAATTTGAACCAAATTTTGGAAATCGTTCAGGAACAATTAAACAAAGGCGTTCAAGTAGAAATTTCAGTTTCTGCTTATTGTAGCCCAATTGCCTCTACAGAATACAATAACAAACTTTCTAGTCGTAGAATAGTATCTGTAACCCGTTACCTCAAAAAATGGAATGATGGAGCCCTTTGGGATGCTATTGAAAGCAATAGAATTACTTTCTGGGAACATTCATTAGGTGAACTCGAAGCGCCAAAAGATATCTCAAGCGATTATGCGCAATTAGACCTCTCCGTATTTGGAATTAGAGCTTCCAAAGAAAGAAGGGTAAGCATTACAGTAAAAATAGTTGGGTCGAACCAATAGCCACAAAAAAAAGCGCTTCAAATTTGAAGCGCTTTTTTTGTGTATTAAATTATCTAATTCTTAATCAGCTAAACTGTCCATTCCCGCGCTATCTGCATTAATTGCATCCATTTGCGCTTGAATAGCTGCCTCTAATGAATCCATCGCTTTTTGGTCTGAATTCAATTGCGTTTGCACCGCATTTTCTTCTGTTTGGTTGAGCTTTGGCTCATTGTTACAAGCCGTCATTGCAGCAGCTGTAACTAAAATTAATAGCAACTTCTTCATATCTATAATGATTAATTCAAACGCTAAACTACAAAATAAATTACCTTAACACAAAGTTTTGGCCCAAATACACTTTCCTTACCATTTCATCATCGGCCAATTCTTGCGCGGTACCACCTTTTAAAATCTTTCCTTCAAATAACAAATAAGCACGGTCTACTATAGACAATGTTTCATGCACATTGTGGTCGGTAATTAATATGCCAATATTTTTATGTTTCAACTTGGCAACAATTTGCTGAATATCTTCCACCGCAATTGGGTCAATGCCCGCAAAGGGTTCATCCAACAAAATAAACTTTGGATTAACCGCCAAAGCCCTTGCTATTTCTGTTCTGCGCCTTTCTCCCCCACTCAATACATTTCCCATGCTTTTGCGCACACGGTTCAAACCAAACTCTTCCATGAGTGTTTCTAAACGCTCATTTTGATCGGCCTTATTAAGCGTGGTCATTTCCAAAACAGATTTGATATTGTCTTCTACGCTAAGCGTTCTAAAAATTGAGGCCTCTTGCGCCAAATAACCCAATCCTTTTTGCGCCCTTTTATACATGGGCAAATCGGTTATTTTTTCTTCATTTAAATAAACCTCACCTTCATCTGGTTTTATTAGGCCAACCGTCATATAAAATGTGGTGGTTTTACCAGCGCCATTTGGACCAAGCAAACCAACACATTCTCCTTGGTGCACCTCTATGGATACATTATTTACAACAGTGCGTTTTTTATAACGCTTAACAAGATTTTCGCTTCTTAAAATCATTTTATTAATTTAATAGGCTCGACCCGAATTGCCCTCCATGAAATTGATAAACGCTTTATTCACTACTTTATTTCCTCCTGGAGTTGGGTAATTTCCTGTAAAATACCAATCCCCTAAATGGTTAGGGCAAGACTGGTGTAAATTTTCAATGCTTTGGTAAATCACATCAACCTCGGCATTGATATCGTCTGGGGTAACAATTTCTGCAATGCGCTTGCTAATTTGATCGGCAGAAAATTGCGCATATAATTCCTTTACGTAATTTACCATTTCTTCTTTAGGCAAGTTTTCTTGTGCTTTACATTTTTGGTAAACCTCTGTGAGCAAAGCCTCTTTGTTACTTGATTTAAGCAAAGAAACCATGGCCTGAAAAGCCACAAAATCTTTCATTCTGCTCATGTCAATTCCGTAACAATCTGGATAACGAATTTGCGGCGAAGAAGAAACAATAATAATTTTCTTTGGATGCAAACGATCCAATATCCTAAGTATACTGGTTTTTAAAGTTGTACCACGCACAATAGAATCGTCAATTACAACCAGTGTATCAACATTGTTATTGATTAAACCATAGGTAACATCATACACGTGTGCTACCATGTCTTCACGGTGCGCATCATCTGTGATAAAGGTTCTTAGTTTTGCATCTTTTACGGCAACTCTTTCCCTACGTGGGTGAACGGCCATTATCTTTTTCAATTCTTCACGGTCAGGATGTGCACCTAAATTAGCTATCTCCTCCACTTTCCATGTATCCAATAATTCATTTACACCCTCAATCATGCCATAAAAAGCTACAGCAGCGGTATTTGGGATATAAGAAAAAACAGTGTTTTTAAAATCATAGCCAACCGCTTCCATAATTTTTGGCGCCAATAAATGACCCAACATTTTACGCTCTTTATAAATTTCACGGTCGTTACCACGCGAGAAATAAATACGTTCAAATGAACATGATTTGCGCTCACCTGGCGTTTGAATATTAACCTCTTCTATATCGCCATTCTTTTTAATAATCATGGCATTTCCAATACCCAGCTCTTTAATATCATTATAAGCAATATTAAAGCCTGTCATGATAGCTGGCTTTTCACTGGTTACAATTACTACTTCATCATTTTTGTAATAGAAACAAGGACGAATACCATTAGGATCGCGCACCACAAACGCATCGCCATGCCCTAACATACCGGCCATTACATAGCCACCATCTGCATCACGCAAAGAGCGTTTTAAAATAGTTTCTACATTTACATGGTGCGACATAAAATGGCTGATATCCCTATTGGAATGACCTTCTAATTTAAAACGCGTGAAATTTCTTTGCACTTCCTCATCTAAGAAATGGCCCATTTTTTCTAACATGGTAACCGTGTCTGCTTTTTCGCGGGGGTGCTGACCTAATTCAATCAATAACTCAAACAACTCATCAACATTGGTAAGGTTAAAATTACCTGCCAACATCAAGTTACGACTCATCCAATTGTTTTCACGCAAAAAGGGATGACAAAGATCTTTGCTATTGCCACCATGTGTTCCATAGCGCAAATGTCCAAGGTACAATTCACCTACAAAGGGAGCATGCTTTTTTAAATAATCGCTGCTGGTAATTTCTTCTTTACTGCCAGAACGATCTATTTTGGAACTAATTCTATCAAATATTTCTGCAATGGCATTGCTACCATTGGCACGTTGTCTGAAAATAAATGATTCTCCTGGCTCTGGATCAAATTTTATTACTCCAACACCTGCACCATCTTGGCCGCGGTTGTGTTGCTTCTCCATTAGGAGGTACAATTTCTTTAAACCGTATAATGCCGAGCCATATTTTTCTTCGTAAAAACTTAATGGCTTAAGAAGGCGGATCATTGCAATTCCGCACTCATGTTTTATTGGATCACTCATAAAAGGAATAGCAAAGTTACATTAATAAGTTTGATTTGAAACACGCCAATTGCGTTATTTTAATTGAAATTTGAGGCTATTTAGATAAAAACACCGTTTGAGAAGGGTAGGCAAACTCGCAACCATATTTGGCTACAATTTCCATTATTTTAAGGTTAATGGTTTCCTTCACGGCAATCATGTCTTCCCATTCATTGGAATTAACATAATAAATCACAATAAGGTTCAATGAACTGCTGTCAAAATCTGCAAAACGTACCGTGCATTCTTCAGCAGTTCTTGGCGCCTCGGCCCAAACGGCTTGTTTAACCTCCTCAATAATACCTAAAATATTTTTAGGGTTGCTTTGGTACGTAAGCATAATATGAAAACGCACCCTGCGTTGCGAACTTTGGCTAATATTATTGAGGTTAGAATCAATAATTTTTTTGTTGGGTACAATTAACAACGACCTATCCACGGTGCGAATACGCGTAGTGCGGAAACCAATTTTTTCTACAGTGCCTTTGATGTCTCCTAATTCAACAATTTCTCCTACTTGAAAAGGCTTATCCAAATAGATAATGAACGAACCAATTAAGTTGGCCAATGTATCTTGCGCCGCCAAAGCAATGGCCAAACCTCCAATTCCCAAACTGGTTACCAAGGCAGTAATATTTACCTCAAAGGCTTTGGCCAATATGGCAAAGAAGCCTGCAGTGTATATTAATACACGACCCAATTCCTTTAAAAAAGTAGCCAAATCTTTGCTAATAGTGGCATTTTCTAGATTGTGGTATACATATTCTAAAAATACAGTAGCATGCAAAAACAAGGCAGTGATATACCAAATAAGAGCTACCACAAAAACAGTATGAATAAACCAACGCAAGCCCAATTCATCTGCGTTTACCAATTCCCATTCTGCAGGAAAATTGAGCAAAGAAAAGGCAGAATAAATGGCCAATAAATTAATCAAATTCATGAATGGCCTATTGAACAAACGGCTGAATTCATCGTAGAATTGCGCTTTGGATACATTTTTGAAAATCCTGTAAGAAATCCTTGATGCCAAAATGGCTATTATTCGGTTAAAAATTAGCGTAAAAGCAATAATACCGCCACAAAGCAGCCACTTTAAAAGTGTATTGCCCAAATAAGTTTCTAACAAAATTGAACTGTCCATTTCTACCAAATTTATTAATTTTAAACCAAATTAACCAAGGCCATTTCCAGACCTTTTTTCAATAAACCTTTGTGCTTCGGATTAAACTGATGCAAACGCATCAGTCCTTGCCAAATGGTTTTTGAAGTATCTTTAAAAATCGCTTCGTCAGTTAATTCTACTTCATCATTGCTCATGCAATAGGCAAATACACGTGCCATGCCGCAATTGGCAATATAATCTGGAATAATGGCTACATGGTCATCTGTATAATTTGCAAT
>CANFHJ010000048.1 GCA_947446605.1 Bacteroidota bacterium
CATGCCAGCTCCCTCATTCAAAAGGGATGTAAAATTGCAGCTATTAAATCTGGCCATTCAGAAGCTGGCAGCAGAGCAGCTTCATCACATACAGGTGCATTGGCAAGCTCAGATACAGTTATAAGAGCCCTTTTTAGAAAAGCAGGAATTGTTTATTGCAGCGGCAGAGCCGAACTAATTTCTGTAGCATGTATTTTTCAAACCAAAGAACTCAAAGGCAAAAACATTGCCATCGTAACCCATGCGGGTGGTTCGGCCGTAATGCTTACAGACGCCCTATCTGCGCAGGGATTGCTGGTTCCTGAAATTAATAACGAAGAAGCTAAACAACTTTTAACCAAGCTAAATCCGGGTTCAACCATTAGCAATCCAATTGATTTTTTAGCTACCGGAAATGCAGAACAACTGGGATTAATTCTCGACTTCTGCGAAAAGCAAGACAATATAGATGCCATTATTGTGGTATTTGGTAGTCCTGGTTTATTTAATGTAAAACAAGTTTACCAAGTATTAGATAATAAAATGCAAAGCTGCATTAAACCAATCTATCCTGTGCTACCATCTCTAGTAAATGCCAAAGATGAAATTTCCCTATTTCTATCTAAAGGAAATATAAACTTCCCAGATGAAGTTGTACTTGGCACGGCCCTTCCCTATGTATATAATTGTCCAGCACCACAATATGAACTCAGCAAATTGGCAATCATGGAGGATGCCAAAATTAGAGCAATTATTAATCAGGCTTCTGATGGCTACCTAGCACCTGAAACAGCAAGAGAATTAGCATTGGCAGTAGGAATAGATATGGCAGCAGAAGCTGTTTGCACAAACCTAGAAGAATTATTGATTGCCAAAGAAAAAATGGCTTTTCCTCTTGCCATGAAAGTTATTGGGCCTATTCATAAAACTGAAGTAAATGGTGTTAGCTTACATATCAACTCTTGGGAAAAATTGGTTGCCGAATACATGCGCATGCTAAAAATTGAAGATGCCAAAGGTGTGGTGGTTCAAGAAATGGTAGAAGGCGAAGAATTATTTATAGGTGCTAGCCGTGAAGGAGATTTTGGTCACCTTATTCTATGCGGCCTTGGCGGAATACATGTGGAAGTATTAAAAGATATTTCATTTGGTTTGGCACCCTTAAACAAAGAAGAAGCAACAGCTATGGTAAACGGATTAAAAGGCTATCCAATACTAGCTGGTTATAGAAACAGACCAGGCGTAAATATTGAAAAATTTGTAGATGCCATTGTTAGAATTTCTTCTTTGGTAAACCTTGCACCAGAAATCAGTGAACTCGATATTAACCCATTTAAAGCAACACCTCAAAGTATGAAGGCAGTTGATGTGAGAATCAGAATTACAAAAAAATAAAAGTAGCACCAATGCAATTCAAACCAATTTATTTTTTCATCCTAATTTGTACCGGATTTTTAGTGTATTCATTTAGCATTTACATGTACCCCCCAACTTCTATGAATGGGCTCACCAATGATGAAATGACAAATGCTGCAGAAGGAAAAATGGTATTTCAAAAATACAATTGTCAAAGCTGTCATCAAATTTATAACCTTGGAGGTTACCTTGGTCCAGACTTAACCAATTGCTACTCCCAAGAGGGAAAAGGAGAATTGTATATCAAAGCTATGGTGCAATCTGGCACCAACCAAATGCCCGCTTTTCGCTTAAGCGAAATAGAAATAAATGCCTTATTGCAATTCTTCAAAGCCATAGACAAAACAGGCAGCAGCGACCTTAGAAAATTTCACATTGAACCTAATGGAATGATTGAATCAAATGGAAAATAAGCAAACAAATTTTGCCAAATTGTTTTTCAGCACCGCTATGGTGGTATTATTTGGCGCCATTATTTATGGCATTTGGGCAGCCATATCCTACATATATCCTGGCTTCTTAAAAACCCAATTAGGATTTATTGCTTTAAGGCCAATGCATGCTAGTGCAGCCTTATTTTGGATTTTACTAGGTGCAACCGCAGCTGTTTACGAAGGCTTAAACTATTTATTTCCGAACCAAATAAATCAAAAAATTGCTTGGACACAATGGGCATTGTGGGTAATAGCAATTGTAGGTATTTTTACTTCCTATTTCCTTGGTCAATTTGGCGGAAGAGAGTATTGGGAATTTAATCCTTATTGGGCCTTGCCAATTGCCTTGGCTTGGCTCCTATTTATGTTTCAATTCTTTAGCCTTATCCGTAAAAAGCGCAACTGGCCTGTATATATGTATATGTGGATGACAGGTATAATTTTCTTTCTCTTCACCTTCGCGGAGGGATATTTATGGCTATTCCCCTATTTCAGAAAAGAACTCATCACAGATTTAACTATCCAATGGAAAGTCAATGGATCAATGGTTGGTTCATGGAACCAAATACTTTATGGCAGCTCCTTTTATTTAATGGATAGAATTACTGGAAACGAAAAAGTTGGTCAGAGTAAATTGGCTTTTGCAATGTATTTCCTTGGCTTTTTCAACCTTTGTTTCAATTGGGGGCACCATGTTTATACACTGCCAACAGAACCTTATATCCGTTATTTTGGCTATGTGGTAAGCATGACAGAATGGATTATTTTTATTAAAATAATTTACGATTGGAAAGCAGATTGGCAACAAGCAACCATACATTTATACAATATCCCTTATCGTTTTATTATGGCTGCCAATGCATGGGTATTTCTAAATTTATTTCTCGCATTATTTATGTCGATCCCAGCCATTAACCTTTATACACACGGCACCCATGTAACTGTGGCACATTCTATGGGAACCACCATAGGTATTAATACAATGATCATTTTTGCTATGGCATTTTTTGCGTATGAAAAAAACAATCCACGCGACTTAAAAGAAAAAATTTGGCTTCGTCGTTTCTTTTGGACCATGCAAATTAGCTTATTGGTATTTTGGCTTTCTCTTATTTCTGCTGGTATTCAAAAAGGATTTTGGCAATTAGAAGCAAATAAAAATGCTTTTGGAGATATGATGCTAAACTTAAAACCTTGGTTCATCCTATTCTTTATAAGTGGTATTACATTAGGCATTTCAATAAGTGGCGTGCTATTTCAATTGCTCAAAGCGCAATTTGCCAAACCAATAAAAACTAGTAATTAATTTCCTCTCATGTTAAGTATCACTAAACAATTTCGCTTTGAAGCAGCACACGCCATTTTAAATTATGATGGTTTATGTAAAAACATTCACGGCCATAGTTATGTCCTACATGTTTGCATAAGTGGCAAAAAAGACCCACAAACACAAATGGTACTAGATTTTAAAATTATTAAAAAAGTAGTTGAAGAGCATTTTTTAAACCTTGTAGACCATGCCTTAATGCTTAATATAAACAATCCAGGAATAAGTGCAATGGCAGCTTATGAAGGAAAGAAATATTGGATCAATGGCGAACCAACAGCGGAGAATTTATTAGATACTATTGCAGCATTAATTCAAACGAAATTTCCTGAGGGTATTGCATTAAAAAGTTTACGTTTATTTGAAACAGAATCCTCTTTTGCAGATTGGACACCTGATGAAATTTAATTCATTAATTGGTGACAACCTAAACTCTCCGTTCTCTCAATGGCTGCAATAGCAATAGCTTTGGCTGTTTCTATTCTATTTCTGAGACGTTTGGCAAATAAATAGTCAGCTTCAAAATTCTTAATTATTGGCAAAAAGCTATCTAATTCTCCTTTTGCTATTTCCATGTGTGCAAGGTTTCTGCAAATTCCAAAGGAATGCCACATCAATTCTTTTAAATTATTTTCAATAGGCAATAATTCCAAAGGTTTTTGAATTTTCAAGGAAATTAATTCATCTTCACCTGCTCCATAATTATTTGTCTGAATAATTTCACTACTTGCAAGTTTAGCTGCAAAATGAAACAACTCCAATAAAGAATTACTTGCCAACCTATTGGCGCCGTGCAAACCGGTTCGAGCCACTTCACCAATGGCAAATAAACCAGGTATTGATGATGCAGAATTGCTATCTACCAAAACGCCGCCACATTGGTAATGTGCTGCGGGAGTAACAGGAATTTTTTCTTGTGAAAGAAAGCCCGCTCTCTTAACTGCATCAAACAAATACGGAAATGAAAGCATGAAATGTTGTGTATCAACCTTCGAAAAATCTAGCCAAACATGTTTCTCCTTGCTTTCTTCCATGTTCAAAAACATTCCTAAAGATACAATATCCCGCGGAGCTAAACTTGATAAGGGATGCAAGTCTTTCATAAAATCATCACCCTTGTTATCACGCAAAACTGCACCGGCACCTCTAAAAGCTTCCGTCACCAAAATATTCTCCAACTTCCCTTCTAAATACATCTTAGTAGGGTGAAATTGAATAAAGGCCATATCTTGAAGCAACAAACCTGCACGCATAGCCATTCCAGCACCTTCGCCATTTGCACCTATTCCATTGGTATGTTGGGCATATAAATTACCACAACCTCCACTTGCCAAAACAACATTATCTGCAAAAATATTCTTACAAGTACCTTCCAAATAGTTAGCAATGGTAAGCCCTTTGCAAATACCCTTTTCAATAATTAATTGGGTAGCAACAGTATGATATAAAAAATGGGTGTTTTTTCTTTTCTTTAAATCTGCCCATAACTTTTCAACTAAAAATTTTCCGGTCTGATCCGAAATATGTTGGATACGCGCAATGGAATGTCCACCTTCTTTGCTAGGATTAGAATCAAAATACAATCCACGCGCTTTTAAGTCTTGTAAAATAGAAGAACTGTTTTCAATTACCTCTTTTACAATTTGCGGATCGCATAATCCCGCCCCAGCAACCAAGGTGTCTTTTATGTGAGCTGATTGATCTGCTATATCCAATGAAACAGCAATCCCTCCCTTTGCCAAATAACTATTTGAATCCTCAGGCCCCTCTCCTAAAATTAAATACAATTCAATTTCTTCACTTAATACCAAAGAAAAATAAATTGCAGCCAAACCTCCACCTATACAAACAACTCTTTTCATTTAAGTATTTAACAAATCCAATAAGTTTTACCAAAAATTAAATTTTAACAGCCAACATACGTTCAACTGGCAATTTTGCTTTGGCAATAATATCTGCATCTAAATCAATTCTATAGGCGGCTTCAGCTTCTCCACCAATTGCCTCAAGTGCCTCCAATAATTTCAACAAAGTATTTTGCTTCATATAAGGGCATTTTACACAAGGTGTAATAAATTCTTTATCGGCATTTTCTTTTTTTAAGGCTACAGATAAATCACATTCCGATGCCAAATAAAAACGAGAAGCATTACTTTCTTTTACATATTTTAAAATATCGCCTGTACTACCTACAATTCCCTTTCTACCATCATCCATCATATTGGTAATCTCTTCCGGAACCTCCCAATGAAACAACATTTCTGCATTGTTTTCTGCGGCCATTTGAGGTAAGAAATTTCTAAATTGCTCGTGCACTTCGCAACTACCATTCCAAAGAATTAAATCTTTACCTAACTCTTTCTTAATTACCTTTTGTAGATTTTCACCCATATATAAATCTGGCACAAAAATAATTCTATCGCCTTCCAACGAAGCCGCTACTGCAATGGCATTTCTAGAGGTACAGCAAATATCTAATTCGGTTTTGGTTTCAGCATAAGTGTTAATATAACCCATCACAGGCACACCTGGATATTGTTCCTTCAATGCCCTAACATCTGCAGCACTTATAGAAGAAGCCAATGAACAACCTGCACTTGGATTGGGCATGAAAACATTCTTACCATTGTTTACCAATAAAGCTGTTTCTGCCATAAACCTTACACCACAAAATAAAATATTGCGCGCATGTGTGTTACTAGCTTGAACACTCAAACCCAAAGAATCGCCTACAAAATCTACAAAACCTCCATCAGCTAATTCAAATTGTAATTCAGCGGGCATATAATAATGAGAAAGTATTACAACATCCTTCTCCTGCTTCAAACGCTTAATACGTGAAACAATCTCTTCTTTTTCTATCATCATGAAGCGCGAATTTCGCCTTGAAAACACGCATTTTTTATGACCTAGGTCAGTTATTTAAAGTTTTTCATAACATATCTTTGAGATACAATGAAAACAAGAAATCTAGGTCTTTTTTTATGGCTATTTTCAATCCTAATTTTTGGAGTAGCTTGTAAGAAACATGTTACTTTAGAAGCAACAAAGCCAAATACCAATTTAAGAATTGAAATCACACATTTAATAGACAATATTCCGCTGCTATTTGACAGTATAAACTATGCAAATAAAGGAGGCAATAAATACAGCGTAACACGTTTAAATTATTACATATCTGATATCATTCTTCAAAACAACAAAGGTGAAACTTTTAATAGCAATAGCACCTATTATGTAAATGGAAGAAATGCTTCAAATGTGATAAATTTACTAGAAATGCCAACTGGAAACTATACCAGTATGCGCTTCCTAATTGGATTAAACCCAACAGAAAACACAAGCAATTCTCTTGAAAACAATGTGGACAATTTAAACATGGCCTGGCCAGAAGTTATTGGGGGTGGTTACCACTTCCTAAAATTTGAAGGCTATTACCTAGACTCGGCTCGAACCAAACAAGGATTTACCATGCACCTGGGAACAAACGACATGTTGGTTGCCCATCAAAGTTTACCTATTTCTTTACTAATTGAAGAAAATAAACCAGACACCCTTGGTTTACAAATGAACTTGAATGAATGGTTTCAAAACCCCCATACATGGAATTTCAATGTCGACGGAAATTATACCATGGCTATTCCAGCATTAATGACACTCCTTAAAAACAACGGAACAGATGTATTTACCATTGAATAAAAACATTACGGGATTCGTATTCATTGCGAGTTTGTTTTTTGCTTGCAAGCAAAATGACACACCCAAACAGGTGAATACCTACCCAACACCCTATGAAATTAGTGTGCCGCCCGGCTTTCCAAAACCTGAACTATCCAGCATTAACCCACTTACCGTTGAAGGAATTCAATTGGGAAAAATGCTGTATTCAGATTCAATATTATCAACTAATGGAAGATCTTGCACCAGTTGCCATCTCGCAATTAACTCTTTTTCATTGCCTATTTTCAATTCATGGAGTGGCAGAAAATTTAGCGTACCTGCACATATCAATTTAGGGTTCAAAAAACAATACAATTGGGAAGGTTCACAAGAATGTTTAGACACCTTGGCTATGGACGATTTTGATCAGGAGTTTTTTAATACAAATCCTGAAATTTTGTATAAAAAACTAGCTGCTCATCCTATTTATCCAACACTCTTTAACCAAGCATTTGGCATTTCTGATATAAGCAAAATACCCTTTCAAGAATTAAAAAGAAAAATCGCTTATTCTCTTGCGCAATATTTAAGATCTAAGGTATCAGTCAATTCAAAATTCGACCAATATAGAAACAAAAAAGCCTTATTAAACAATTTAGAATACGAAGGTTATGTGATATTTTACTCTGAAAAAGGAGATTGTTTTCATTGCCATTCAGAGCCACTTTATACAGATCAACAGTTCCATAATAACGGTGTAAGCAATACTTATGTGGGCTTTGATTTGGGCCGGCAAAACATTAGCAACAAAGAGGAAGACAAAGGTAAATTCTTTACCCCAACCCTTAGAAATATAGAACTCACAGCGCCATACATGCATGATGGCAGGTTTAAAACATTACAAGAAGTAGTTGATTTTTACAGCGAAGGAGTTGCAGAAAATCAATATGTAGATCCTTTAATGACCAAACGAAATGGCACAAGGAAATTAAATTTAACAACATTAGAAAAAATACAACTTATAGCATTCTTAAAGACATTAACAGATTTAGATTATTTGAATAAATAATTGGTATAAGCATAAAAAAAGAAAGACTGCTTTTGCAGTCTTTCTTAATCTAAACATAAACCTCGAAATTATTTCGGTAACAACACCTTATTAATTACATATACAATACCATTTGTAGCTTTTACATTTCCCAAAAGCTCAGCATCGTTAATAAATGTTTTACCATCTTTAATTGAAATAGTGGCTATTCCTCCATTAACCATTTCAATTTTCTGTCCATCAGTAAACATCGTTGGCTGATAAACAGCTACGGCCACATGGTATTGCAAAATATTTTGCAAATCAGCTTTCTTTTCTGGTTCCAATAAGCCCTCAACAGTTCCTGCTGGCAATGCAGCAAAAGCATCATTTACTGGAGCAAATACTGTAAAAGGTCCAGCATTAGATAAAACATCAACTAATTCGGCTGCTTTTATAGCCGTAACCAAAGTTGAATGGTCTTTAGATCCAATTGCAACCTTTACAATGTCCTTTTGGGAATCATCATCTTGCACTCCCGATTGACCTGACAAAGCAGATTCAGTGACGGTTGTTTCAGCCTTTTCTTCGTTTTCACCTCCACATGCCGATAAAAAAAACAAAGCTAAAATGGCGGTTGTTGTAAAAATTAATTTCTTCATATGATTATAAAATTATAAGGCAAATATATTTCGGACAAATACATCCGAATATGACAATTGTCATAAAAAAAGATAATATTGTCGGACTTTATTATAAATAATAGAATGTTTAATTTGCGCCTAAATAAATAGGATATGTTTTCAAAATCTTGCGAATACGCTATAAGGGCAGTTATTATTATAAGTAAAAACTCCAAGTCCAATTTAAAGACCAATGTTAAGGAGATATCTATAAGTGCTGGGGTACCTGAACAATATATAGCAAAGGTTTTGCAGATTTTAAGCAAACAAAATATTATTCAATCCTACAAAGGGCCTCACGGGGGATTTTTTATTGATGAAAAACATCAAAAAATTAAACTCATAGAGATTGTTACAGCAATAGATGGCGAATCACTTTTTACTTCTTGCGGCTTAGGTTTACACGAATGCTCTGATAAAAATCCTTGCCCTCTTCATAATAGTTTCAAAGGGATTAGAAACGATATTAAAAAAATGCTTCAGAAAACAAGTCTTATCGAATTATCTGAAAATCTCCAAGAATCCCTTTTTAAAGCCAAATAATAAGCACTTTTTTCCTTTTACTAGTTCTGTTTAAACTTTGTCCTATTTAAGATATTAATATCTTTTTATGATAAATATCATGCCTAATATTGACCATTGTCATTTGTAACAAGGCGCCATATTTCGGACTTTTACATCCGAATTAAATTAGTAAAATGAAAAATAAATTATTAATCGGAGCCTCAATGTTAGCGCTCATTTTTTTAGGTGCATGTGGAGATGGAAACCCAAATGAAGAAGGAACATCCAACCAAAGTAATGCAGAAGTAAATGCTGCTGAAAGCAAAACTGCAGACGACAAAGGTCTTGGAAAATTTACCAATGTTGAATTAACCCATCCACTCGATCTAAAAATGATTGATGCTGGCAAACTCATTTATGATGTAAAATGTGGTTCATGCCACAGATTAAGCAAAGAAAAACTTGTTGGCCCAGGATGGAAAGGTGTTACCAGTAGAAGAAAGCCTGAATGGATCATGAATTTTGCAACAAATGCAGAAGAAATGCTCACAAAAGATGCCACTGCTATGGCATTATTAGAAGAATGTTTAATACGTATGCCCAATCAAAATTTAAGTGATACGGATGCTAGAAACATTTTGGAATTTATGAGAAATAATGATGGAGATAAATAAACCAATTTAATTATATGAAAACAACAATAAAACCGCTAATCGCCATTGCTATTGTAATGGTAAGCTTTTTTGGAACCAGTTGCAAAAACAAAGGTTCAAAATCCGGAAGCGCAAAAGACGCTGCATCTAAAGTTTATGTTGAACCAGGTAAATACGATGAGTTCTACAATATTGTATCTGGAGGCTTTAGCGGACAAGTTTCTATTTATGGTATTCCTTCAGGTAGATTATTTAGGGTAATTCCTGTTTTTTCTGTAAATCCAGAAAGCGGCTATGGCTTTAATGAAGAAACAAAGCCAATGCTAAATACTTCTCATGGATTTGTTCCTTGGGACGATTCACATCATATTGCACTTTCACTTACAAATGGCACACATGATGGTCGTTGGACATTCATAAATGGTAACAATACGCCACGTATTGCACGTATTGATATGAAAACATTTAGAACTGCCGAAATTATTGAAATTCCAAATAGCAGTGGTAACCATAGCTCACCATTTATCACCCAAAATTCAGAATATGTGGTTGCAGGTACGCGTTTTAGCTACCCTATGGATGATGACAATAGCAATCCTGATGTTCCAATAAATACCTACAAACAAAATTTTAAGGGAACCGTAAGTTTTATTTCTATCGACCCAAAAGCAGGTACAATGGGATTAGGTTTTCAACTTCTATTACCAGGATTTAATTTCGATTTAGCGCGTGCCGGTAAAAAAGCTTCAGGTGACTGGGTTTTCTTCTCATGCTATAACACAGAACAAGCAAATACTTTGTTAGAAGTGAACGCCTCACAAAAAGATAAAGACTTTATTATGGCCGTTAATTGGAAAAAATGTGAAGAGCTTGTAAAAGCAGGAAAAGGAACCAAGAAAAAGGTAAAATATGCCCACAATACATATAATGAAGAAACACATTCTGCAAAAAGTGAAATATTAACAGATGTAACCATGTTGGATTCAAAACAATTTGAAGGCTTGGTTTATTTTATGCCATGTCCTAAATCACCGCATGGTTGCGATGTGGACCCAACTGGTCAATACATTGTAGGCTCAGGAAAATTGGCTGCAATTATTCCTGTATTCTCATTTGATAAAATGTTAAAAGCCATTGCAGCAAAAACATTTGAAGGTAATTTTGAAGGTATTCCTGTTCTAAAATATGATGCTGTACTTCATGGTGAAGTTAAAAAACCTGGCTTAGGCCCATTGCATACAGAATTTGACGACAAAGGAAATGCTTATACCTCATTCTTCGTTTCTTCAGAAATAGTAAAATGGAATATTGAAAAATTAGAAGTTCTTGATCGTGTTCCTACCTATTATTCTATTGGACATTTATGCGTTCCTGGTGGACCAACAACCAAACCATGGGGAAAATATGTAATTGCTTATAACAAAATTACGAAAGACAGGTATTTGCCAACAGGTCCTGAATTAACACAATCAGCTCAATTGTATAGCATTGATGGAGATAAAATGAAGCTATTACTTGATTTCCCAACTATTGGCGAACCGCATTATGCAGAAGCAATTCCTGCTGAATTAATTGTAAAAAACAGTATCAAAATGTTCAAAATTGAAGACAACAAACATCCCTATGCCGCTAAAGGTGAAGGTATGGCTAAAGTTGAAAGAAAAGGCAAGGAAGTACATGTTTGGATGACTTCAATTCGCTCACATTTTACACCAGATAATATTGAAGGAATAAAAATGGGTGATGTGGTTTATTTTCATATCACAAACCTTGAACAAGATTGGGATGTTCCTCATGGATTTGCTATTAAAGGTGCAAACAATGCAGAACTACTAATTATGCCAGGTGAAACCGCAACACTAAAATGGACGCCTGATAGGGTTGGTGTGTTTCCAATGTATTGCACAGACTTCTGCTCTGCCTTACACCAAGAAATGCAAGGATACGTTCGCGTATCACCAGCAAGTTCAACAGTACCTATTAGCTTCTCTACTGGTACAAATACCGCAGCTAAAAACTAATTTAATAATGCCCAACAGTTTTATAACTAAAGCTGTTGGGCTTAAATTTTAACAATGAAATTCAATAAATATTTCCGATTTTTATTAGGTGCCTCTTGCCTTTTAGCTATCTATTCACTCTACCTACCCATATGGGAAATATACCTATGGGCACCACAATATCCAGAGGGTTTATCGGTTCAAATCTGGCATAATGATGTAAGAGGAGATGTGGATATTATCAATGGACTAAACCATTACATTGGCATGAAACATATAAAAACAGAAATGTTTCCTGAATTTAAGGTGTTAATTTATCTTATCCTTGCCTTCATTGGTTTTGGTTTCCTAACCGCTTTAATTGGTTCCGTTAAACTATTAAAAGCATTTTTAATAACATGTGTGCTTGGTGGTATCATTGCCTTGGCAGATTTTTACAGATGGGGATACGATTATGGCCATAACCTAGACCCAACTGCTCCTATTCAAGTACCTGGCATGGCCTATCAACCACCAATAATTGGCTATAAAGACTTATTAAATTTTACTGCATTATCTATGCCCTCCAGCGGAGGATGGCTAATTATTTCAGTTGCTGTAATTGCATTTGTTGCGCTAATTTTCAATTGGCTAAAAAACAAAAAAATGGCAAGCATAGCTCCATTGTTAGTAGTATTTACATTGCTACAATCATGTCAAAACAATATTCCTAGCATAGCATTTGGAACTGATGATTGCGATTATTGTAAAATGAAAATAATGGATAAAAAATTTGGTGTGGCTTTTATAACTCCCAAAGGAAAAGTTTTTAAATTTGATGATTTTCATTGCTACCAATCCTATTTGAAAGAGCTGCCTACTAATGAAAAGTCAACCTTTGTAGTTTGCTTTGATCAGCCAGGAGAATTAATAGAATCCAAACTTGCAAGTTTCGCAAATGGGGAACAAATTCACAGTCCAATGGGTGGCGGAATAGCCTTTTTTAAGGACCCAAATAATATTGAAATAAATTTCCCTGGTATTGAAAAGAAAGGGAAATTCGAAGAATTGACAAATGAATAAAATTTTTCTATTTATTACCACCCTACATCTGCTCATTTTAAATGCGAATGCAAAGCAAATAGTAGTTAATCCAAATTCCAAGAAACACCCCATTCAAAACGCAATCTCTCAAGCAAAAGCTTTCGATACACTCATCATTTTAAGTGGAAATTATTTTGAAGGCAATATAAAAATCACCAAACCAATAACCATCATTGGTAAAAACTATCCTTGCCTTTCTGGTGAAAATAAATTTGAATTAATTTCCATTGAGGCAAACAATGTTAACATTAAGGGTTTAAAACTAATTAATTCTGGCTACTCAGACTTAGAAGACATGGCTGCCATAAGAATTTATGGCAATAAGAATATTATCCTATCCAATAATATACTCGAGAATAATTTCTTCGGAATTTACCTAACAAATGCAAGTTATTGTTTAGTAGAAAACAATAACATTACAGGTCCAGATAGAGATCAAAATAATGTTGGAAATGGCATTCATCTTTGGAAATCAACCCATAACTACATTTTAAAAAACAAAATCAAAAAACACCGCGATGGAATTTATTTTGAATTTGTAAAACACTCCATCATTGCAAACAATTTTAGCGAATGTAACCAACGTTATGGCTTACATTTTATGTTTTCAGATTCCGATACCTATTATAAAAACACATTCAAAAACAATGGAGCAGGTGTTGCTGTAATGTATAGCAAAAATGTAGTTATGCTCAAAAATACCTTTGTTTTAAATTGGGGGAGTTCTGCTTATGGACTGCTGCTAAAGGATATTAGAGACAGTAAAGTGCTAAATAATATATTCAAAAAAAATACAGTAGGTATATATATGGATGGTTGCAGCAGGTCGCATTTTATAAAAAATAATTTTTTAAACAATGGTTATGCTTTAAGAATGCAAGCAAGTTGCGACGATAATATTTTTAATTTCAACAACTTTATAACTAATACATTCGATTACGCAACCAACGGTTTTACCGTATTAAACGAAATAAACTTTAATTACTGGGATAAATACCAAGGCTATGATTTGGAAAGGGATGGCATTGGCGACCAAGTTTTTCATCCTATGAATATGTTAACAGGAATCATAGAAGAATATCCAAGTACCATTTTATTATTGCAGAGTTTCCTTTCAGACTTACTTAATTTACTCGAAAAAGTAATACCATCTCTTACCCCAGAAAACCTAAGAGACAATTACCCCCTAATGAAACCAATCTTATGATTGAAATAAATAAGCTTTATAAAAGTTACCATAAAAATGAGGTCCTTAATGATATCAACCTAAAACTGGAAAAGGGTATGATTGCCGGATTAATTGGTCAAAATGGAACAGGCAAAACAACCCTCATTAAATGTATTCTGGGATTAACACAATACCAAAAAGGAGATATTCTTATTGATAACAAATCCATTCAAATTGGCCCTGAGTACCGTCAAAAAATTGGCTATATGGCTCAAATTGGTAAATACCCAGAAAACATGAGTATTGCCCAATTGTTTTCAATGATGCGTGAAATAAGACAAGTAAATGAAACAGACAACGAACTCTATGAACAGTTTGAAATAAAAAAAATTGAAAGAAAATTACTGAGTCAGTTAAGCGGTGGAACAACTCAGAAAGTAAGTGCCGCATTGGCATTTTTATTTAAACCAGAAATTCTAATATTAGACGAACCAACCGCAGGACTAGACCCAATTGCTTCAGAAATTTTAAAGGATAAGATATGTAAAGAAAAAGAAAACAAGCTTATCCTTATCACTTCACATATACTTAACGACCTAGATGAAATAGCCTCGCACGCTATTTTTCTGCAAAATGGCAAACTGCTTTTTTTTGAAACAATTCAAGCGCTCAAAGAAAAAAGTGGTCACCACAAATTAGGTAAAACCATTGCTGAAATAATGAAGGAAAAACAACAATAGCCATGATTAAAATTACCAAATACCTCACCCTAAGCATTCTAAAAAGTAAATTCATTATTGGATATGGCTTGCTCCTATTTAGTATATGTATTGGTTTATTCCTTATTAGCAACGACCAAGACAAAGCAATAATTGGAATCAACAATGTACTGCTAATTATTATACCACTTGTAGTAATGATATATACAGTGAGTCAAATTTACCAATCAACTGATTTTATTAGACTTCTCTTGACCCAACCTATCAAAAGAAAATTCATATTTTTTAGCCAGTTTTTCTCCTATACAATCGTTTTGGCTTTGATCCAAAGTCTTTCCATTACCTTTTCTTTTATTCTATTCTCAGATGCTTCTTTACTATTTACAGTATTGCTTAATAGCCTTTTTTTAACCTTTATTTTCAGTGCAATTTCATTTCTAATTGCGTATTCAATAGATGAAAAAGTTAAAGGAATTGGCGTTACTATATTTTTAGGAATTTACTTTTTAGCTATTTATGATGGCCTATTACTCTTTTTAATTCAGGCTATGAGTGATTACCCCATTGAAAAATTCGGAATCCTATTGAGTCTTTTCAATCCTATTGATTTATGTAGGATATTGTTTATTTTCAAAATGGACATCTCCGCATTAATGGGAATAAC
>CANFHJ010000049.1 GCA_947446605.1 Bacteroidota bacterium
CTACAAAAAGGGGATATCTTACTTAGTGAAATGATGCCAGACCCAGATCCAAGTAATGGTTTACCAAATGCAGAGTTTATTGAAATATATAATACACTGAACCAAAATACCAAATTAAGAAATCTATCTATTAGTGATGGAAGTGGCAATTATAAACTACCAGAATTTACCATGAACGCAAATGAATTTGTAATTTTATGTGCGGCAAAAGACAGCTCGCTATTTAAGCCTTATGGAAGAACAATAGCAGCCAACTATTTTCCTTCACTGAATAATTCAGGGGATAAAATTCAACTTATTGAGGCCCAAAAAACCATCCTAGATTCTTTGAATTACAATTTAAATTGGTATTACAATAAATTAAAAGAAACGGGTGGTTGGAGTTTAGAATTGGTGAGCCCAAAGCAAAGCTGTAAAGGCCAATCCAATTGGCAAGCAAGTATTGCTGCTATTGGCGGTACGCCAGGAAAGGAAAATTCCAATTGGCAAATAAATGCCGACACAATGGCACCACTTATTAGTAGCGTAAAAATAATAAATGCAGCTAAAATAAAGGTGCAACTGAACGAAAAACCAAGCATTGAAAAAGCGCTTATACAGTCGTTTCAATTAACTGATAATGCATGCAAAAATGTTTGGCTCAATCCACTTAATGAAACCGAAATTATTATTGAACTCCAAGACACTTTACATCATTTAGAAGCCTATACATTAAAAATGGAGAAGGTATATGATTGCAGTGGCAATGCGCTTTTACAAGAATACACCTTTAACTATTGTGCGCAAATAATGCCCAAGCAAAACGATATTATTTTTAATGAAATTTATTACAACATGGATAAAAAAGGTAATATTCCCAATCTGCCTTTTATTGAATTATACAACCGAAGTGATTATAGCATCCAATTAGAAAACATGAAACTCAGTGATGCTATTTCGCAATTAAGCTTACCAAGTTACGAGTTAAAGCCAAAACAATACCTCTTATTGTGCAAGGAAACAGCAATAGATTCTTTTATTAAATACGGTGAAGTGCTAGGATTGGCGAACTTTCCATACCTCAACGCTTCAGATCAATTGCGCCTACAAGATTCATTGGGCTACCAAATTCACCAGGTAAATTACCAGCAAAATTGGTTCGAACCAAACGCCTATTTGTATGCTTGTACCCTTGAATTAATTGATCCAAATAATCCATGCGGAAAAGCAACTAATTGGCAAGCGTCTAAAGCTAAAAACGGGGGAACACCAGGACAAATAAACAGCGTTAATAGAATTAATATAGATGCTGACGCACCCGCATTGATGCGTATATATGTGCCAGCAGAAAATCTTTTAGAACTCAGATTTAGCGAAGCAATAGATAGCTGCACTATTGGCGAATTTAAATTAAACGAGCTAAGCATTGGCAAAAAATTTCATTTTCTCAACAGAGAATTAAACCATATTCAAATTGAATTGCCATTTGCCTTAGACAGTTTTATTAGTTATCAATTAAACATAAACCAACTAAAAGACTGCGCCCTCAATAGCACTGTAAATACCAGCAGTTTGCCCTTTCAAAAACCAATTGAAGCGCAAGCACAATCCTTGGTAATAAATGAAATTTTATTTAACCCTACGAGTGGCGATAATGATTTTATTGAATTGTACAATACCAGCACTCAAACATTAAACCTAAGTAATTTGCTTTTGTATACCATCAATGAAAATGGTGAAAGAAAAGATATTAATGCATTTGCAGAAGAAGGCTGGATGATTCACCCAAAAGAATTTCTATGTGTGGCAGCAGATGCAGCCTTGCTCAAAAAACAACATTTCGGTTCGAACCAACACGCAATTATTCAGCATACCCTGCCTGCTTTAAACGACGATGATGGGATATTGGTAATCAAAAACAAAATGGAAGAAACCATTGATTCATTTTATTTTTCAGAAAAAATGCATCTTAGTTTTTTAAACCAAAAGGAAGGCGTGAGTTTAGAAAGAATTAACCCATTTATGCCAAGTACCGATAAAAGCAACTGGACTTCTGCAGCCGAAGACCTAGGATATTCAACGCCTACAAGCAAAAATTCTGTATTTAACCAAGTAGCAGCCAAAGGAAATTTTTCTTGTGCACTGCCCTATTTTAGTCCTGATGGAGATGGAGAAAACGATGTAATGCAATTTTTTTACACTTGCGAAAAAAATGGCAATGTGGGCAAATTAGCCATCTATAACCAAGCGGGTATTTGCATCAAAAATATTTGTGCAGCAAAGGTTTTAGGAACAACAGGTGAAATAAATTGGACAGGTGACGATGCCAAAGGTAACATAGCGCCCATTGGGCTTTATATGGCCTATTGGACCATATACAATGAAGATGGAAGCAGTGAAAGTAACCTTAAAAGCTTTGCGCTTATTAGCAAATAATTTAGTCCAAAGTTTTGCGTTTTACCAATAAACTAAGCGTATCGGCAATGGCAATAAAAAGAAAAATATAAGCAAGCCAATCGCCATGCGTTGTGTAAAAAGTTTCTCCTGTATAGATGGGAACTTTCATGCGCATTACTTCTTTTTGCCACCATTGAGATTCCATGAGCACAGAACCGTCTTTGTCTATAAAGCCACTAATACCAGTATTTGCAGCTCTTGCAATAGCCCTTCTGTTTTCAATGGCACGTAAACGGCCAAAATCAAAATGTTGGCGGTAACCAGGTGTATTTCCCCACCAGCCATCATTGGTTAAAATACACAAAATGCCAGCACCCTTGCGCACGTAGGATGCAGTGAAATCTGGGAAAACACTTTCGTAACAAATAATGGGAGCTAAACCAATTTTTTGGTAGCCCTTAAATACTTTGCTTTCGCCATCACTTGCTAAGCTCCCAGAGGTGCCACCCAAATTAATGGCATATTTTTCTATGAAACCAAATAGTTGCGGATAAGGCATTTTTTCTACACCAGGTACCAATTTGCTTTTATGGTAAATTTGAAGGCTATCAAAATTACTCATATAAATGGCAGAATTATAGGCATCAAAATACCTATCGTCGCTTCTTAATTTTCTTGCTGTAATTGTTTTTTTCTCATTTGGTTCGTACAAACGATAAGAATCCATACCACTTAAAATGGTGATATGCGGATGTTGAATTAAAAAATTCTGAAGCAATTGAATGAGTGTCTCATTTCTAACTTGATTCTCCTGTATGCCGCCCTGAATGGCAGTTTCGGGCAATAGTATAAATTGCACTTCACTGTCTAATTTAGACTCGGCCATTTGCAGCATTCCAATAAGTTGCTCATACGGACTTACGCCACCAAATTTTTCAGAGTATGGATCTAAATTGGGTTGCACCAAAATAATATCTGCCTTTTCTGTTCTTTGTTTTGGATTACCTAAATAGACCGACAAAAAAATTGGCGTAAGCACATATAAAAACACTTTATTTAAGAGCGCATTTCGCTTTTGAAAGACTTGTAAATTTGTCCAATTAAGCCAGAGTTGATACGCTTGTACATTTACCAATAATATCCATAGGCTACCACCAATTACACCCGTATATTCATACCATTGAACAGCTTGTGGCAAATAGCTAAAAACATTTCCTAGGATCAACCAAGGGAAAGCCAAATCCCAAGTGAATTGCAATAATTCAATTGAAATCCAACAAGCAATAAAATACCAATAATTAGGCTTTGCAGTTTTTTGGTTGCGTTCATGAAAGAGCATCATGGGCAAAACCATTGGAAGGCTATTGATAATAAATGCCGCAATGGCGCCACCTTCACTGGCATTCCAAATCCACCATACGGCGCCAATATTTCCCAATAAGAAACTCAGCCAGGTATAAGTAAATAACCAGAACTTAGAATTTGCTTGTTCTGCACGAATTTTTTTTTCCAAGGCAAACAAAGGAAGAAAAGCAATAAAAGCTGCTGGTAAAATTCTAAAAGGTTGCCAAGCCAATACAAATAGTATGGCCGATGCAATGCTTAACAAAAAGTAAGCTACATGTTTATTTTTTACCTTCAACAACAAGAACAAATTCTCCTTTAATTGGGTGTGTACTAAAATACAAAATTACTTCCTCCAAAGTTCCATTCACAGTTTGCTCAAACATTTTTGTTAGCTCTCTGCTTACGCTCACCAATCGGTTCGAACCAAGGTATTCTGACAATTGCGTTAGCGTTTTTAGCAAACGATGCGGGCTCTCATAAAAAATCATGGTATACTCTTGCGTAACTAATTTTTGAAAGGCTGTTTGCCTGCCTTTTTTCTCTGGCAGAAATCCTAAAAAAACAAAAGCATCTGCAGGCAAACCACTTTTTACCAAGGCAGGTACAAAAGCTGTTGCACCAGGCAAACACTCTACAGCTATATTATTTTTAAGACATTCGCGCACCAATAAAAAACCAGGATCACTAATAGCTGGCGTACCTGCATCACTAACCTGTGCCAAGATTTTGCCTCCTTGCAATTCTTGAATTAAATGCGCCAATTGCTTGTGCTCATTATGGGCATGGTAACTCCACAAGGGCTTATTAATTTGGTAATGGTTTAATAGCTTTAAAGTTTGACGGGTGTCTTCTGCTAAAATTGCATCTGCTTCCTTTAGTATTCTTAAACCTCTAAGTGTAATATCTTCAAGATTGCCAATAGGAGTTGGAACTAAAATTAATTTTCCTTCTTGCATACATTAAATTTATAAAGCATTTTTTGCTTCAGCTTCTTTGCGTTTTTTCTCTTTTCTAAACGAAGTATAAATTGGAATGGAGGTAACTAAAATAAAACCAACTATCACCCAATCGAGGTAATTTAAAGCTTGAGGAAAAATAGAGCCAACATAATAACCACTTGAAACAATAATTATTGGCCAAAGAAAAGCTCCCGCTACATTAAACAGAAAAAAAATAGGAGGCTTCACCTTTACAACGCCTGCCAATATTGGCGCAAAGGTTCTAATGATAGGTAAAAACCTACCCATTATTAATGCCAAGCCACCAAATTTTTTATAGAATGTTTCGGCTGTAGTTATGTATTTCTTTTTAAAGAAGAGCGTGTCTTTTCGCTTATAAAGCGCCTCCCCAGTTTTAAAGCCAAACCAATAACCAGCATAATACCCTGCAATTGCCGCAAAGCCTATATAAAGAATAAGATGGGTTAAGGTAATGTCTAAAACGCCTAAATAACAAAGCAATCCAGCTGTAAATAAGAGAGAATCGCCAGGAAGGAAAAAACCAAAGAAGACGCCATTTTCAAGAAAAATAAGTACCAAAAGCATAAACAATCCGCCAAAGCGAATGAGTTCTTCCGGTTTAAATAAATCCCAAAAACTGTCCAATAGCATTCTAATTAGTTCTACAAAGTAGTGCCAAATAGACGAATAAACAAATGATTTTAAATGTACTTGCTTTATTAATTAATGAAACCAATTTTGTTGCGCCCATTTTCAACCTTTTGGGCCTTTTCCAACACTTCTTCTTTCATGTTATCTTTGTATTTCTGCATAGCAGTTGCCAAAGTTTCATCTTGCAATGCCAAAATTTGAACGGCCAATAAGCCTGCATTTTTAGCATTGTTAATGGCTACAGTGGCAACGGGAACACCACCTGGCATTTGCACAATAGAAAGCAATGAATCTAAACCCGATAAAGTTTTTAATTGCACCGGCACACCAATTACGGGTAATGTGGTAATTGCAGCAACCATTCCTGGTAAATGTGCAGCACCTCCGGCACCAGCAATAATTATTTGCAGGCCATTGGTTTTTGCTTCTTTGGCATAAGTAAACATTCTTTCTGGCGTACGGTGCGCAGAAACAACCGTAATTTCAAAAGGAACTGCAAACTCTTCCAAAATTCTAGCTGCCTCTTTCATTACCTCTAGGTCGCTATCCGAACCCATGATAATACCAACTTTATTTGTTGCCATAATATGATTATTAAAAAACAAAAGCCCAATTAAGGGCTCTTATTTGATTATTCTTCTGTATTTTCTTCTTCCTCTGGAACAATACCTTCCATTAGGTTTCTAACCTCTTGCAATTCCTCTCTGTTGTATTTATTGTTATAGTCGGCCAATAAATCAATGAGGTAATCTAAATTTTCTTTGCCGCCGTCTTCTTCTAAGAAAAGAAATGTATAAGAACCATTGGCTTCAATATCTTCATAAGCCAAACGGATCATTTTTACCAAACCAGGCTCTTTTAGGTTTTCTTTAAAATGGTTTCTTAACTCTTGTAACAAGGTAATTACCTTCTCGGCTTTAAAACCATCTTTTTTTAGCTCTGCTTTAATTTTATCAATTATCTGCTTCATGTTGTTTATTTGTGGCAGCAAAATTATATTTTTTATACTGAAAACATACTTTATCCAAAATTATCTGATGAGAACTTTCTATATCGTGGCATTATTGGTGGTTTCAAATGTGTTTATGACCTTTGCTTGGTATGGCCATTTACAGTTTGCAAAATGGGGCTTTACGCAGAAGTGGGGCATGGTTGGGCTAATTCTTATTAGTTGGTTTATTGCCCTATTTGAGTACGTATTTCAGGTACCTGCAAATAAGTTAGGATATTTGGGCCAAGGTGGTCCTTTTGATATTTTTGAATTAAAAACCCTTCAGGAAGTTATTTCATTGAGCATTTTCTTGGTAATAAATACCCTCATTTTTAATGAAAAGCTGCAATGGAACCACCTTTTATCTTTTGCGCTTATCATTTTAGCCGTTTATGTAGCCTATAAAAAATGGTAAAAATTGGCTAAACCTGTTGTTTCTCTGCCCAATCTTTCATCAACTCTTTGTATTTATTTAAAAAAGTGCTTTTAGATACAAAGCCTAAATACTTTTCTTCTTCCAAAACAGGTATATAAAAAATTTCCGGATACGATTCAAATTGTTCCATCAAAGTTTCCAATGATTCATTGATATCTATGCTAATTACCTCGTCTAACAAAAGCTCCCGAACTTTTACCTTGTCGTACAAATCGGGCTTAAAGATGGTAGATTTTAGCTGGCCCATGGTAACAATTCCCACAAAATTGCCATTGCGTTTTACCACTGGGAAAACATTTCTACGTGTATTGGAAACCACTTCCGTCACTTTTCGCAAAGAATCGTCTGGCAACAAGGCAGGGAAATCCGTTTCCATAACGGCTCGAACCGAAAAATCTTTTAATATTTCAAATTCTGGTGATTCATTTAAATAGCCATCCAAAACCAATTTCTTGGTATAAATACTGTTGGGTTCAATTAACCTGGTAATAAAAAAACTACCTGCCGAAACAATCATTAAAGGCACAAATAAGGTATAACCACCCGCCACTTCGGCAATCATAAAAATAGCTGTAAGCGGTGCACTTACCACCCCGCTTAATATGCCAGCCATCCCAGTTACCACAAAATTTAATTCGTTTAGTTCAAAAAAACCGCTGAGGTTAATGAGTCTAGAGAAGAACAAACCAAACAAGGCGCCAATAAATAAGGCAGGTGCAAAAATTCCCCCATTTCCTCCCGCACTAATGGTAAAGGCTGCCGCCACAGGTTTTAACAAAAGCGTTATAAGCACAAAGGATAAAAACACCATGTTGTAACCAAAATTACTTTGGTAGGCAATACTCTGCATATACGTATCAAAAGTGCCATTTAAAATTTGGTTAATTACAAAATAGCCTTCCCCATAAAGTAAAGGAGAAAATAAAATTAAACCACCCACCAATAATCCTTGTGCAATGGCAATTAAAAACTTTTGGTGTTTGTTGTTGAACCTAGATTCTAAGCCATAAATAACCCTAATGGTATAAACAGAAAGGAGTCCGCAGAAAACAGCAAAAATAGAATAATAAGGAATTGCGCTTAAAACCCAGGGCTTTGCGGTAAACAAAATTAATTGTCCTTGAGAAAATATATGAGAAATTACCGCAGCAGTTGCAGAGGCAATTAATAGCGGAACAAAAGCAGGTATACTTACCCTGCGCAACAATACCTCTAAAGCAAAAATTACACCGCCAAGCGGACAATTAAATATAGCCGAAATACCCGCTGCCGCGCCACATGCCAGTAACAAATTCCTATCACTGTCGTTTAAAAATAAATGTTTGGCTAGGTTCGAACCAATTGCCGAACCGGTAATGGCAATGGGCGCTTCTACCCCAACAGAACCACCCAAACCAACCGTAAATGCACTGCTCACCAAATGCGCATAGGTGTGGTAAGGGTCTATTTTCCCTTTTTTATAATTGATGCGGTAAATAATACTGGTGAGGCCTTTTTCAAAAACTTTTAGCCTAAAAACATAGCGTATAAATACCAACGACAATACAATTCCAAGAATTGGATACACCAAATATTGAAAACGCAATTCAAATACACTGGTGTTGATAAGGAAATTTTCTATGGAATGAATTGCCCATTTTAAAGCCACTGCTGCTAGGCTCACCACTACAGCCACAAGCATACTAGCTATTATTAAGAAATTGCTATTGCTTATATATTTGTTCCTTCTTTTAAAGAATTTATAAACAGGGTACTTCAGCAAGAACCGAATGTATTTAATTTGCTGACTCATATAACAAACATAATGAAAATATCTAAATGGATTAGCGCCTTCCGACTGAGAACTTTATTCCTCTCCTTAAGCTGTATTTGGGCAGGTTTACTTTGCGCGGAAATTTCGTTTCAAAATAATTATACCATTGCGCTCTTTACTTTTTTAACAGCGCTCTTTCTTCAGATTTTATCAAACCTAGCCAACGACTATGGAGATAGCATTCACGGGGCAGACCATGCAGGCCGCAAAGGACCACAAAGAGCTGTTCAATCTGGCGCTATTTCAAAAGAAACCATGAAAAGAGCGCTTGTTTTATTTTCTGTATTTGCCTTTTTAAGTGGTTGTGTTTTATTGTTTGCATCAATTGATGTAATTGGCACCAATGGCGCAATTGGTTTATTAATTGTGGGCTTATTGGCAATTGCGGCTGCCATATTTTATACCAATGGAAAGAAGCCATATGGCTACGCTGGCCTTGGCGATATCAGTGTATTTATTTTCTTTGGGTGGGTAGCTGTTTTAGGCTCACAATACTTGCAAACTAAGTCAATTAGCGAAGAGGCAATTCTCTTATCAATTTGTTATGGCCTGCTTTCTGTTGGTGTCTTAAACTTAAACAATATGCGTGATATTGAATCGGATAAGGTGGCAGGTAAAAAAAGTATTCCCGTTAGAATTGGTTTAAAGAATGCAAAATTATACCACAGTGCTTTGCTTATTATTGCTGCGGCTTGCTTATACAACTTCCAAATGAAAGCAGAAATTGCCTTGCCCTATCGTTTGGCATGTATGGCAATTATCATTTGGAATTTATTAAAAGCACAAAAAGCCAAAGACCATGCAAGTTTTGACCCATTGCTCAAATGGCTTTCTCTAAGCACCCTTGTAATTACATTTCTTTGTCAAATTAGTTTATGAACCACCTCCATTATGGCTATGTAAAAAGAGCCCTGCAATTTTCTTTTGAAGCCATTACAAGTAGAGGTGCCATTAAAGAGCATAATGCTTATTTAATTTATGTAAAACATCCCAGTAATCCTGGTGCTACAGGTTGGGGAGAAGCCTCTCCATTAAAGGGCCTCAGCATAGACGATGTGCCAGATTTTGAAGACCAATTGAATGGGTTTCTTAGCTATTTAAATGAAGGAAATTCCCCTCATCAAATAGATATGAGTGGTTTTCCATCTATCCGCTTTGCGCTAGAAACTGCGCAACTCGATTTAATAAATGGTGGTAGAAGAAACTTGTTTGAAAATACTTTTTCTAAAGGTACGCCTATTCCAATTAATGGTTTGGTATGGATGAGTAGCATGGAAAACATGTTGGATCAAGCCGTAAAAAAAGCACAAGAAGGTTTTACATGCATTAAGTTTAAAGTTGGGGCAAACGACCACGACCAAGAATGCAAATTATTGGAAAATTTTAGAAAACATTTTGATGAAAATAAAGTAGAAATTAGACTCGATGCCAATGGCGCTTTTAGTAATGCGGATGCCCTCCATTTTTTGAAAGATTTTAACCAGTTTCATGTTCATTCCATAGAGCAGCCTATTGCGCCAAAACAAGGCGAAGCATTAGAAGAAATTTGCGCCAAAAGCCCTATTGGTATTGCGCTCGACGAAGAATTAATTGGGCTCGATCCGGAAGTGGATGGACCAAAATTATTAAAGAATTTAAAGGCCAAATACCTTATTCTTAAACCAACACTTTTAGGAGGAATGAGTGCCAGTGCCAAATGGATTAGAAAAGCAGATGAACACAATATGCAATGGTGGGCAACCTCTGCGCTAGAATCCAATATTGGACTCAATGCCATTGCCCAATGGACAGCCATTCAAAAAACCAAATTACCCCAAGGCTTAGGCACTGGAAATTTATATTCCAATAATTTTGATTCGCCATTGGTGGCAGAAAAAGGAACATTGTCTTATATTGCACAAAAAGCTTGGCAATTACCCTCTCTTGACCAAGCAGAATAGAAATGGAAAAACAAAAAGAGATTGTTAGAGGCTTGTTATGGTTAATACTCCTGCTAGGCGTAATTAGCTTTATTTGGGGACTGCTATCGGGCAGCCAAATGCCTTATCTTCTTTGTTTCTTGTCTATTGGCGCTAGTGCCGCCGCAATTAAGTTGAATAAAAATAGCGGCACACCAAACAATACGAGTGCCACCGCCCTTGAACCAATTCTACAAGTTAGGCCAGCTGTAAAGGCGCCCATTTTGCCCGAACCTATTTCAAATACAGAAAACTTAGAACTTATCTTAAGCTCAACCCATGAAATTATTTTTGAAATGGACGAAAACGACCATTGCAAAAAAATATGGAAAGAAGCAGATAGATTTTTAGAATTTCCAGAGACCTATTACCAAGGAAAAAGTGTTTACGAACTTTTTGATAAGCCTTATAATATTCAATTAACAGCCTTATTTCAAGAAGTTAAAAAAGATGGCATAACGCGCGAATTAGAATTCAGTTTCCTTCAAAACAATGAAAATAAAACGCATGTTGCCAAGCTGAGGAGAATTCAAAATCAAGCTGCGGCAAGGGTTTCTATTGTAATAGAAGATGTAAGCAAAAGAAAACAAATTGAACTGCAACAGCAGCAACAAAGCAGTTTCTTAAACAACCTTATTGCACATTTGCCTATTGGTGTTTTTGTAAAAAACGTGAAAGACGATTTGCGCTATACACTTTGGAATAAAGAACTTGAAAATTTGTTTTTTTTAACGGAAGAAGCCGTTTTAGGAAAGAAGGATGAAGATGTTTTTAAAGAAGCAGGAGAAATAGAATCTTACCTGGCAACAGATCAACTTGTTTTAAAAGAAAAAGAGCCCATAATGATTCAGAAATTGAGCATTCAGGCTGGAAATAAGCAAATTTTTGCACGCACTTTTAAAATTCCAATTTTCGATTCCAATGGAGAAGTAGATTCCATTTTAGGCATCCTTGAAAACATTACAGATGTTGTAAACTCACAACAAGAATTAGAGAATGCAGAAAAACGCTGGAACTACGCCTTATCTGGAAGTAGAGATGCCGTTTGGGATGTAAATTTAATTACAGATGAAACGTTTTTCTCGCCCATGTTCAATGAAATGTTGGGCTATGAAGCACACGAAAAAATTGCCGAAAAATGGGAGTTTTTGGTTCATCCAGAAGATTTGGTAAGGTCATGGAATTTATTTGTAGACCACTTAGAAGGAAAAACCTCCTTTTACGAATGTGAATACCGTTTACGGGGCAAAAATGGAGATTATTTTTGGGTATTAGACAGAGGTAAAGTGGCAGAATTTGATGCCGAAGGAAACCCTTCACGTGTAATTGGCACCTATAGCAATATTGATTACCGCAAAAAACTAGAAAGCGAATACATCATAGCAATACAAAAAGCAGAAGAAGCCTCTAAAGCCAAAAGCCTTTTCTTATCTACCATGAGCCATGAGATAAGAACCCCCATGAATGGCGTAATTGGAATTATCAATATTCTTATCAATGAAAATGCACACGCAGAGCAAAAAGACAACTTAGAAGCACTCAAATATTCTGCCAATAATTTAATGTACCTGCTCAACGATATTCTAGATTTCAATAAAATAGATGCAGGTAAAATTGATATTGAAGAGCGCTCCTTTGATTTGTATTATATCTTACAAAACACGCTTAAATCATTTGTAAATACTGCCAAAGAAAAAAGACTTGAACTTAATTTAAGTGCAAGTAATAATTTCCCAAAAGCTGTTATTGGCGACCCATTGCGCCTGAATCAGATATTTAATAATTTAATTTCAAATGCAGTAAAATTTACCCATTCAGGTGGCGTAAAAGTAGAGGCTATTACAGAAAACCTAAGTGCAGATGAAATACAAATTCGTTTTTCTATTATTGATACTGGAATTGGTATAGATGAAGCATTTTTACCCCAATTATTTGATCAATTTACCCAAGCATCTAATGACACTACCCGTAAGTTTGGCGGGTCTGGTTTAGGTCTAGCCATCTGCAAAAGTTTGGTGAAATTATTGGGTTCTGAATTACACGTAAAAAGCAAGAAAGATGAAGGTTCTGAATTTTGGTTCAGCCTCAATTTTAAAATAGATAAGAGCAAAGAAGAAAATAAAAGAGAACAAATTTTACCTGCCGAAATTGGCTTTCCTGGAATGCAATTATTATTGGTGGAAGACAACCAAATGAATGTAATGGTAGCTAAAAATTTCTTGAACAAATGGGATATACAAACAGACCTTGCTACAAATGGAAAAGAAGCATTGGTAGCCGTTCAAAAAAAGCGCTACGATATTATCCTAATGGACCTTCAAATGCCAGAAATGGATGGCTTTGAAGCAACCAAACACCTGCGCCTAGCAGGATTTCAAACGCCTATTTTTGCACTAACAGCTAATGTGAATTCAGAAACCAAAGCACAAGTTATAGCATGTGGCATGAACGAATACATTAGCAAGCCATTTAATCCGGAGGAATTGTTTCAAAAAATTGAAAAATACTACAAGCCAAAAAAGAAAGGCAATGCTACTGCAGATACCAATGGCAAATTATTTTAAGCGAAACCTATAAAAGGCCAAAGGATAGCAGCACAAAGCACCTATGCCATTGGCAAACATATCTGCATAATCATAGGTTCGGTTTATAAATACTGTGGCTTGCATGCCCTCTAAAATAATTCCATAAACAATACTCAATGCCACTGCCCAATGTATCATTGGCCAAGTAATGCTTTTATGGCTCTTGTATTGCGCAAAAATAATTAGCCAGGCCTGCATGCCAAACAAGATAAAATGTGCCAATTTATCTATGCCTATATCAAAAGAAACAACAGGTAAACTTTTTCCATTTACCCCACAGGCAAACAGACTTAACAAGGCCCAAATAAGCGGTAAGTAAAACTTCTTAATAAAATGCATGGATAATAGGGAGGTTTAATGCAATAAGCAACGCTCTGCTTATTCATTTATTGCAGCAATACCCGGAAGTTCTTTGCCTTCAAAATACTCTAGTAAAGCGCCACCACCGGTACTCACGTAACTTACTTGGTCTTCAAAACCAAATTTTGCAACGGCTGCAGCACTATCGCCACCACCAATTAAACTAAAGGCACCTTTTTTTGTTGCTTCTGCAACGGCAATAGCAGCGGTTTTGGTTCCGTTTTCAAAATGTGTCATTTCAAAAACGCCCATAGGTCCATTCCACAAAATAGTTTTAGAGCTTTTAATTACTTCTGCAAAATGTGCTGCTGCTTTTGGACCAATATCTAAACCCATCCACCCTTTTTCTATGTGTTGGTTATCGCATGCTTTGCAATTGGCTTCATTTGAAAAGGCATCGGCCACTATTGAATCTTCTGGCAACAATAATTTTACACCTCTATCAGCCGCTTTTTTAATTAATGCCAAACACAAATCTAAACGGTCGTCTTCGCATAGGCTCGAACCAATTTCAAATCCTTGTGCCTTTAAAAAAGTATAGGCCATGCCACCTCCAATAATGAGGTTGTCTACCTTTTCTATTAAGTTTTCTAAAATTAATAATTTGTCTGAAACCTTAGCGCCACCGGTAATTGCGGTAAACGGACGCTCAGCATGTTTAATTACTTTATCTGCATTGGCAATTTCTTTTGCCATTACATAACCAAAACATTTTTCTGTAGGAAAGAATTTTGCAATTACTGCTGTAGATGCATGCGCACGGTGCGCAGTACCAAAAGCATCATTTACATATACATTGCCAAGTTTAGACAGCTTTTCTGCAAAAGCTTCATCTCCCTTTTCTTCTTCTTTATAAAAACGTAAGTTTTCTAATAACAATACTTCACCCGCCTGCAAGTTGGCAGCCATTTCTACTGCATCTGCGCCAATACAATCCATTGCAAATTTTACGGGTCTACCTAATAATTCAGAAACAGTTGCGAGGGTATTTTTTAAGGTATGTTTTTCAAAATCAACGGTACCATCTTCTTTTAATTTTTTTAAGGGTCGACCCAAGTGACTCATTAAAATACAAGCGCCACCATCGGCTAAAATTTTATTTAAGGTTGGCAGAGTGGCTCTTATTCTAGCGTCGTCTGTAACTGCTAAAGTTTTTTTATCCAAGGGCACGTTAAAATCTACCCTTACCAATGCTTTTTTGCCTTTAAAATTAATGCTGTCAACCGTTTTCATATTTGCTTTATTTGCAGCAAAAGTAGGCAATTTTATGAAAAAGGAAGAAGAAATAACACTACAAAAA
>CANFHJ010000050.1 GCA_947446605.1 Bacteroidota bacterium
TTCTAGGTTCCAACGGTGAATAAAATCGTGGTAAGCAACAGGATTGGTGCTGGTCATGTCTTCTTCTTGCTCAGAAAAATAACCAATACGTGGATCGTCAAAACGCGGTTTAAAATTGTTTTTAGGTGCTTCAATGAGGGTATGCTGAACGGTAATACTCACTGCCCTATCGTCGGCAATTTCTTTGCCACCACCATAAACTGGAGAAGGGTTGTCATATACATATTCTACTATTAAATCTGTATTCTTTTCGTAGTTTCTTAAGCTAATGAATTTGGTTTTGTCTTTGCTCAACGAACCAAGTTGGAAGCCCATAGAACCAGGCATTGCCGAAGGTTTTATTTGTTGCAAATTCTCACTTAAAAACAAGGCACTTGCATCAATAAGTATTTCACCTTTTTTATTGTCTTCTGCAATAATTTTTTGGCTGCTTAGGATGGCATTGCTAATATTTGCTGTGGCTGCTTTGCTAACAGGATTGCTTGGGTCGAAATAAAACCCTGTATTAATTACCGTAAACTCAATTCTATCAAAATAGCGTTTAATGGTAAAGAGTTTATTGTCGCGGAAACTACCTCTAAAATGCCCTGCAGCTACTACGCCATCAACGGTATACGAGAAATAAATATATTCCTTTTCAAGTTGGTCTTTTTTAATGAGCATCATCACATTGCCGCTGGTGCTATCTTGAAACAATGGAAACAGGCCATCTAGTTTTTTGCTGGCTTTTGTTTTATCGGCAATGCTTGCCGTTTTGTTTGTTGGGGCAGCGCTTGTGCTAGGTTTTTTCTTTGCTTTGGCGCTCATACAGGCACCAAATACAAAAGAAGCACTGAGTGCAAGTAGCAAGATTTTTTTCATAGTTAACAATATTTAGGGGCAAGAACCGAAATTTATTCTAAAATTACTAAAGCAATTTTCAATTTCTTGAAAGGGGTATCAATAGCGCGGATCGGGTTTGGTAGCTAACTTGGCCATTTTGCTCACTTCTAAAGTATAAAAGCCAAATTCTTCTACTACTTTTCCTTCAATTAGGTATACGCCTCTGCCTGCAAATGGGTATTTAGCGAGGCTTTGCGCAAAGTGTGTGGTGTCAAAGAATTGGGTATGCACATCGTAAAAAGTACCAAAGGCCATATAGTCGCCACGTATTGTTTTAATAGATTTAGTTGTTACATAATTTCCAAGCATTTTAATGGTTCGACCCAAATGTTTGCTGATATCTTGGGCCATTACATCTCCCCTATAGTTTGTTTGTAGCAAGTCAAAATCATTGATGCTAACAGGGAATCCCAGCAGTTCAATTTCATCGTAGGCATCTTCTATGCTGTTGTGCACCAATGCGGGCAAGTTAAATTCTTTAGGGGTTTTTGTAAACAAAATAGACTGCATGGTTTCTTGTACCAAGTGTTGCATTGTCTTTGGTTCGATGCTATTTTTACTGCTTTTATTTATATAGGCCATTTCTGCGTGTTGGGCGCGTTCTCCCAGGTTGGTATAGGCTTGCCACATTAAGTTTTTCTTTCCTACACCACAAAACCTAAAGGCGCCTACTTTAATAAGGATCTTGATTTGCGTAACACTAATGGGTACCCTGTTGGTAAAATCTACAAAGCTTGAAAAGGGGCCATTTAGCGCGCGTTCTTCTAAAATAGCTTCAATTGTTTTGTGTTCAATGCTTTCAATATGGGTAAAGCCAAGGTATACATTTTCGCCTTTGATATTGGTAAGCAGTTCTGATTCGTTAACGCAGGGTAACAGCACCTTTGCCCCTGTTTTTATTAGCTCATTTACATATACCCAAGTGCGGTAAAAGCCTCCAAAATTATTGATAACGGCCACCATAAACTCCATTGGATAATAGGTTTTGAGAAACAAACTTTGGAAGCTCTCTACTGCAAAAGAAGCAGAGTGAGCTTTGTTAAAAGAGTAACCCGCAAAGCTTTCCATTTGTCGCCACACCTCTTTGCTCAATTCATCTGAATGACCTTTTTCTTTGCAATTGAGAAAGAACTTATCCATGATTCTTTGGAACTCTGCTTTAGAACGGTATTTGCCGCTCATGGCCCTGCGCAATACATCTGCATCGGCAAGGTCTAAGCCAGCAAAGTGATGACAAACTTTCAGTACATCTTCTTGAAAGACCATTACGCCAAAAGTTTCTTCTAGCTGTTCTTTCATTACAGGGTGTAAATATTTTACTTCTTTTTGGTGGTGAAAATTATGAATATATGCTTTCATCATACCAGATTTTGCCACGCCCGGACGAATAATAGAGCTGGCTGCAACTAGATGAATGTAGGTGTCGCACTTGAGTTTTTTCAATAGGCCGCGCATAGCAGGACTTTCAATATAAAAACAACCGATGCTGTTTGCGTTTTTGAGTTCTTGTTTGATGCGCGGGTCTGTTTTAAATTTTTGCACTTCATGCACATCTACTTTAATGCGTTTGTTTTGCCAAACCAGTTCAGCCGCATCTTTGATATGGCCTATTCCGCGTTGCGACAAAATGTCAAATTTTTCAAAGCCAATATCTTCCGAAATATGCATATCCCATTGCACGGTAGGTAAACCCACGGGAGGTAAATCAAGGGCAGAATATTGGTAAATGGGTTCTTCAGAAATAAGCACACCACCTGCATGAATAGAACGGTGATTGGGGAAATCTTGCAACTGCTCCCCTATGCTCATTATCTGTGATATTAAGGGCGAATTGCGGTCTGCTTTTTCTGGATAATCAGCGAGCATATCTATTTCTCTTTTGGGCAAGCCATATACTTTGCCTAATTCACGGTAGATAGAGCTGCTTCTAAAAGTAGAGATGGTGCCCAACAATGCCGTATGATCGCGCCCATAGCGCTTAAAGATATAGGCATGTACTTGCGGCCGTTCTTTCCAGCTGTAGTCAATATCAAAATCGGGTGGAGAGGTTCTTTTAGGGTTTAAAAAACGTTCAAAATACAGGTTCAATTCAATGGGGTCAACATCTGTGATGCGCAAGCAATAAGCCACCACGCTGTTGGCACCGCTTCCTCTGCCTACATGGTAAAATCCTCTCGACATAGAATACCTGATAATGTCCCAGGTAATAAGAAAATAGGCAGAGAAGCCAAGTTTGTCTATGATGTCTAATTCTTTTTGCACCCTTTGTTTGGCCACGGTATTGTTGGCGCCATAACGGTATGCCAGGCCATCATAAGCAAGGGTTTCGAGGAGTTGCTTATCGTCGTAGGCCGAAGAAGAATATACTTTTTTATTTTTATGTGTTTTAAAATCGAAGTGCACACTACAACGGTCCATGAAGGCAATGGTATTGCTTAAGATATAATGGTGGTAGCGGCAGGTATGAATAATATCGGGTTCAGACAAGAGGTATTCATCTGGCGCGGCAGCATTGTTGTTGGTATCGAGCCTACTTAGCAATATATTATTGTCTATGGCACGCAGGTGCATGTGTAGCGCGTAACTAGCGGCATTGAGAAAAGTAACGGGTTGTTGTAGAATGAGTTTATGTTTGTTATTACTCATGTCTTTTCGTGCCAGTTTAGCAAATTCAGAAAAGCGAACCCCAATCAATTCGTGGTCGAGCAAAACGCTTGGGTAATTGGCTAAAGGGTAAACCACATAGCTATTTTGCAATTGTTTGAGTTGCGGGGCGTAGGGTTTTCCGTATAAATTATAATCAGATAAGAGTTTATTTATTTCTGCAATACCAGCGGTATTCTTAGCTACAGCAGTAAAAAGCACCCTGTTTTCTTCTCTAAATTCAATGCCAGCAATTGGTTTGATCCCATGTTTTTCGCAGCATTTTACAAATTCAAAAATACCCGTGGAGCAATTGATATCTGTAATACCCAGTGATTGTAATCCAAGTTGCTTGGCTTGCAAAACCAATTCTTCTACAGAAAAAGTGCCATAACGCAGGCTATAATAGGTGTGTGTGTTCCAAAGCATATCTACTATTTTTTATGATCTATCCCTTTTCCTACCGCTTTTTTTCCGTACCAAAATTTAATTTGGTCTAAGGCTTGGTAGAGTTTTACTAATTCTTCGCTGTCTTCAAAAAGATCTATTTGTTGGGCGCCATAAACCAGCTTGCTTAGCTTTACGCCAATGAGCCGAATGAGCAAGCGGCGGTCGTACACTTTGGCCAGCAATTCTTTTGCGGCTTGTAAGATTACATGGTCGTAAGCCGTATACGGAATACTTTTTTGCATGGTATGCGTTTGAAAATCTGAGTAGCGAATTTTAACGGTTACTGTGGCGCAGAGCTTGTTTTGTTTGCGCATATCAAAGCAAATATCTTGTACCATTTTTGCCAAGGTATGTTGGAGTAATTTCATGTCTGTGGTATCTGTTTCAAAGGTTCGTTCCGAACCAATTGACTTTTGTTCGTGGTAAGGCTCCACAGGTCTATTGTCGATCCCATTGGCTTTTTCCCAAATTACTTTGCCGTTTTCGCCCATTACTTTTCCCAGCAATTCAATGGGCATATTGGCCAAGGTTTCAATGTATACAATACCCATATCGCGCAGGGTATGGTATGATTTATCTCCAATCCCAGGTATTTTTTTAATGGAAAGCGGAAACAGAAAAGGTTTTACAAAAGCTTCCTGCACTTCTTTTTCGCCATTGGGCTTGGCTTCTCCGGTGGCAATTTTAGAAACGGTTTTGTTTACAGATAAACCAAATGAAATGGGCAAACCAGATTCGTTGATAATGCGTTGCCGCAATTCATGCATCCATTTGTAGGTGCCAAAAAAGCGGTCTAAGCCCGTTACATCTAAGTAATGCTCATCTATAGACGCCTTTTCTACCAAGGGCGCCGCTTCTTCAATAATTTCTGTTACGGTATGCGAGAGTTTGCTGTATTTGTCCATATCGCCACGTATCCAAATTGCTTGCGGACATAAGCGCCGCGCTAGTTTGGTGGGCATGGCCGCATGTACCCCAAAGGAGCGCGCCTCGTAACTGCAACTGGCCACAACACCCCGGTCGGAGAAGCCGCCAATAATGACAGGCTTCCCCTTGAGGGCTGAATTTTCTAGGCGCTCCACCGAAACAAAAAAGCTATCGAGATCCATATGTGCGATAAGTGACTGCATTTGTTAATTTAATTAACTTTTATTGGTCATTTATATTAACCAAATAAAAATAGAATGGCAAGTTTTTTTTGCAGCATGCAGACAATGAAGGCGATGTAATTTTTGCATTTTTTGCAAAATCTGTTCTTGTAAAGGGGGAAGTTTTTCTTTTTTGTATATTATTGAACCAATAATTTATAAGTAGATGAGAAACATCTTTTTTACCCTGTGTACTTTGTTGCCCTGCCTGCTTTATAGCCAGGCGCCAATAGCTACGCAAACCAATGTTGCCAGCACTTCCAAAACCAAATTTATTCAAGTTGGCGCTGGGTTCGACAATGCATACTTTACAGATTTTGCCACCTCGGCACTGCCCTATTCAACATCGGCTATGCGTTTTGACCTTGCTTTCTTAAGGAGCTCGGCACGCAGAGAAACAAAAATGTATTTTGGCTTTTCCTCTGCTACCTTTAAACTTGTTGCCGATCAACAAACATTTGGCAGCACCGTAAACACGCCTTATTTGGCTTATACCCGCTTGTACCAAGTTCCGCTCAAGCTGGGAGAAAAATGGAATTTTAAATTGGGTGCTAGTCTAGATATCACAGGCAATATGCGCATGAACCCCGGTTTACAAAACAATGCCTTTGGTTTAGAGATGTTCAATACCTTGTTTGGTTCGGCCAAAATGAGCTACGATATAAGCAGAAAAAAAGAGAAGCAAGGACGCTTTTTACTTATTTCTTACCACTTAAAACCTAAAACGCGCATTCTTTCATACCAATTGAATTTGCCGCTCATGAACAATACTTATAGAAATGGGTATGCCTACACCAATGCCAGTACCATTAGCAACCAAACACGGCTCACCGATGGGTATCAATACCATGCTTTTTCTGGTTTTAGGATGAGTTCTGCGCTTCATTACGATTTGTATTACCCCAATGGCAATATCCTGCGCTTGGGTTATAATTGGGATGCTTACCGCACTGCTGGCGATTTTGATCGCTTTCAAATGGCACATCATTATTTTCAATTGGCTTTATTGTTTAAAACAAATTAGAACCTCACATGAGAAAAATATTTTATACCCTTTTCTTGTCTTTTCCCTTTTTCTTGAGCTCTTGTGAAAAGGCATTTATGGAAGAATCTTCTATAGATAAAACGCCGCAAAAAAACTTTGAATACCTCTGGAATGAATGTGATAAAAAATATGCATTTATGAGCTACAAGCATATTGATTGGACCAGTGTGAAAGCCAAATACGCGGCACAAGTTTCTAATTCTATGAGCAATGATCAGTTGTTTACAGTATTGGCGCAAATGCTCAATGAACTTAGGGATGGGCATGTTAACCTCATTTCTTCATTTAATATTTCACATTTTGATGTGAGTTTATTAGGTCCAAAAGGCATTGATGAGCGCGTTGTGAAAGAGCATTATTTGAGCTCAAATTATTATACCACAGGTCCGTTTATGCATGATTTTGTAAAGGACCATGCCGCTATTGGTTACATTCGTTTAAAAGCGTTTACAGGTACTGTTACCGATAACCAAATGAATTTTATGTTGGATAGGTACAAAGATACCAAAGGCATTATTTTGGATTTGCGTGCCAATGGTGGCGGAGCTGCCAGCGATATCTTTAAAATATTAAGCCATTTTGTTAGCACCAAAACATTGCTCTACCATACCTCTATTAAAAGTGGTGCTGGGCTTGATGATTTTACCACTGCTGAAGATTGTTTTATAGAACCCAGTAAAGGAACCTTGTATTTAAAAAAGGTAATTGTGCTAACCGATAGAGGTACCTATAGCGCAGGAAGTTTTACCAGTACTGCTACCAAAGCAATAGATTCTATGGTTTTATTAGGAGATACAACTGGAGGTGGCATGGGTATGCCTAACGGCGGACAATTGCCCAATGGTTGGACTTATAGGTTTTCTATTACCCGCACCTTAGATATCAATGGCAATAATTGGGAAGATGGTGTGCCACCAGAAATTCCAGTACAATTTAGCACGAGCCAAGCCGTAAATGGAATAGATAATATAATGGAACGTGCTATTTTAGAATTCTAGAAAATAATTTTACGCCTTTAAATGCCCACCAATACTGATTTGTTGTTGGAATAAGGGTGTTTTTATTGTTAATATGATTAACACATACTTGACAATCTAACTAACATTGTTTATCTTGCGGAGGCATTTAGAAACAGCCAATCCAATTGCGTTTGTTTCTTTATGTAGCTAACAATAAACAATATGTACCTCTCAACCAACATTAAGTTTCTAAGGAAACGGAAAAACTTTAGTCAGGAAGAAATGGCTTTGGCTTTAGAGTCGAAGCGCTCTGTTTTAAACAGCTATGAGAACAATATTGCCTCGCCACCAATTGATATGGCGGTGCGTATTTCTGATTATTTTAGAATTAGTTTAGACACCTTATTGCGCATTGATTTAACACGTTTGCCAGAATCAAAAGTGGGCGAGCTAGAGCGCGGTTTAGAAGATTATATCAAAGGGAAATACCTGCGTATTATTGCTACAACTACCAATTCAGACAATATAGATAATATAGAATTGGTTTCTGAAAAGGCGCGTGCCGGTTATACTGCTGGCTATACAGATATTCAATTTATTTCTGAATTACCGCAATTTAGTTTGCCTTTCTTAGACAAACGCAAGAAGTACCGCAGCTTTCAAATTAGCGGAGATTCTATGCTTCCTATTCAAGATAAAACCTATGTTACCTGCGAGTATGTAGAAGATTGGAGTAGCTTAAAAGATGGCCTTTGCTATGTTATTCTTACCAAAGAAGATGGCATTGTGTTTAAACGCGTTTACAACGATATAGCCAAAAGCAGAAAAATTGCTTTGGTTTCAAACAACCCTATTTATAAACCCTATGATATAAATATTGAAGATGTATTAGAGATCTGGAAATATGTGATGGATCATAGCAGGACATTAGATTGATGATTTCAATCTGATTGATTACAGCAAAAAAGCAGCTCTAGGGCTGCTTTTTGTTTTGAATACTTTCTGTAAATTATTGCTTCACAATTTGCCTGCACAATTGTTTTCCTTGGCTCTCAATTTGCACAAAATAAATACCCGCTTCTAAATTGCTTAAGTCTATTTGCGCTTGCCATTCTTTGCTTAAATTATTTGCTTTTTCAATTACTATTCGGCCTTGTAAGTCTATTATTTTTACTACATCTATTTGCTTGTCGCATTGAACTGCAATACTTGTATTTGTTGGGTTTGGCGCAATTGTTATGTTTATTTTATTCAACTCCTCCTCTACTCCTTCAGGAATAATTCTGCTTGTTAATTTTTTCCAGTTAAAGCAAGAGTAAATTGGAAAATGATCGGAGGTATTGTTGCTAAAACCGCTGCAATAAGTTGGCGCATCACTGAATACTTTTGCCGAACCTTTATAGTAAAATGAATCGAGTGCGTGGCTAATTAATTGGTGATCTATCATGCTATTTTTAAAAGCATAAGATGATTTGCCAGCATCTTCTAATTCTTTACTTGGGAAAGTATAATTGGCTGTGAGTAAATTTTTAAAAGGACTTTCGGCCGAATTATAAATAGAGGCACCTAATTGATCGTTCCAATCACCTAACACAATTACTTTCTTGCCTGTGAGGGTACCTTCTATATAAGTTTTTAAAGCTGCGGAGGCGCCTACCCTTCTATTGTAAGAATCTACATCTGCGTATGCCTTGAGGTGAATTACCAAGAAATACAATGTATCTATTTTGGTTCCCCCAATGGTTTGTAAGCAAACTTGTAAAGGCGGACGAGAGGCATAAAAATAATTGTCGCCAGAAGTTACGTTTAGGTTGTATGATAAATTTGGTATTACAGAGAACATACTTTTACGCCAATAGATACCTGTTTTTTGCGTTTGCGAAAAAGAAGAAATGTAGGTATCGTATTTAGCAGCCAATTGCGTATTTAAATTTGCGTAAGCAGTTGCTTCACTAATTTCCTCCAATGCAAAAACATCCATTTCTGTTTTGTCTAACAAGGCTTTTACATTGGCAAACTGGGTAGCTTCATCACTTGGGCCATTGGTTACATCTCCAAACCATTCTATGTTCCAATTGGCAATATCTAGTAAAGTATCGTTGCCTAATTTGGGGAAATTTTGGGCAAATAATTGGTTCGAACCGAAAAATAAAAAAAACAATAAGAAGCATTTATGGGCACTAAGCGATGTTCTTTTCTGCATTTTGTTTGTTGTAATAAAGTAGCCAAAGATAAGCGCAAAATCCAAATAGCAGCGTTAAAATTGTCTGAAAACCATGGATAACAATGGCCAAGGCATTGCCGGTAAGCAGGTTTATTCCAAGTAGCGCTAAGGCTTGACTTACCACAAAATGATAGGCCCCTGCAGAACCCGCTTGTATGGGCAAAGTACGCGCCACCACTCCCAATGCCATAATCAGAAAGGCATCGTAGGCACTTAATTGGGCGGCATCTTCAAACATAAAAAACCACAAGTAGGTCATTAAGTAAAAGCCAATCCAAATGCTGCTGGTATGAAAAACAAATTGCCATTTATTTTTCATTTGCGTGAGTTGAATACTTGTTTCAATTAATGATTTGATCCAGGTACTTATTTTATCATTGCGTTTTTTTAGCCAGAAATAGAAGGCTGCAAAACACAGAACAAACACAATGAATAGCAATATTTTGTTAGCACTAAGTAGATTTACGCCATTGGTAAAATGAGCCAATAAAGTGCCATGGTTTATAAATTCAAAACCAAAGGCAAGTGCAAGGAGCATAGCCAAGCAAATAAGGTCGGTAATGCGCTCAAACAAAATGGTGCTTAGGCTTGTATTTACAGGGACATTCAATGTACGCTTTACAATTAATGCACGCGTAATTTCACCTAAGCGGGGTACTACAAAATTAACCAAATAGCCACTTGCCAGTGATGCAAATAAGACATTAAAAGGAACATTTACATTTGCCCCTTTATAGAGAATTTTCCAACGCAAACTTCTTGCCACCATTACCCAAACTGAAACAAAAAATACGGGTAAAATTACCCAATGGTTTCCTTGTTGAATAACTTGCCATAGTGCATTAAAATCTGTTTTTCTAAAACTAAAATACAAGAGTACAATACCCAGAAGGGCAAACAATATGGACTGCCAAATAACAAGACGTTTGGAAACCATTTTACTTAATGCGGTACAAGTTTAATTTATAGGTACCATCCGAAAATAGCAGCCAATTGTCTGCTTCATTAAATAGATTTCCAAATGCGAAGGGGCCGTAAACTTGCATTGGGAAAGGTTTGTAGGCCTCCCCCTTTTCATTTTCTATTTTTAAATTATTACTCGGATCGGTATAAATCAGCTCATAGGTATTACCTACTAAAAGCCATTGCGGTTTAGTATCAACTGCCAATTGGATATTTCTATTGAGCAATTGTTTGCCATTTTCATCACGAATTTCCACATGCGAATTGCTATAAAGTAAAGTTGCATTTTTGTTTATTCCATTTGAAATGCTTTGCACATGGTTGAAGTATGGTGCCGCAAATGTTTTGGTTTGTATAGGTTTTGAACTTGAATAATATATTTGGTATAATTGGTTCGAATCTATTGCTGTTACAAGGAAAGCGCCCGTATCTATTGATGTAATTTTTACATCAATAAACGACAATGAACTATCAATTTTTATTTTATCAAAGACTTTGGCTTGGGTGTTTAGGAAGTTAATTTTACCCTTTTCATTTAGTGCCCAATAAACTTGTGCCCCATTGTAATTAAATGTTCCAACTGATGATTTAAAGTTTGGAAATACTTCTTTTGGATTCCAGGATGGCATTAAGCGACCTTGGCTGGTATAGGCAGAAACTTTATAATAGATACCTGTGGCAAAAAACTGGTAATTTCTGTCTGTATATGGATCGAAAACTGGAACAGTATAATTGGTTCCTGTAGGTATCCAAACGGGCCATCCTGCTATGTTTTTGCCATTTTCATCAATGAGGTAAATTTGGTGATTGGTATTGAACAGCCATTGGCGTTTTCCATTGTTAAATAAATCCAGTTCTTCAATGCTAGAAATGATTTTTCCATCCAATTTGTTTTTCCAAAGCACCTTGCCTTCCCTATCAATCATATACAATTGTGATTTTGCATCTTGGGCCAAAATAACATGTGTACCTAATCCATAGTTATACATCACTTTTGGTGTTGCCATAAGGCAAGTATCTAAAGGAATTGCCCAAACTTGTTCTGTTTTTTCTGGTTTTGAAATATTGAAGTGAATCAATATTTGGGTTGCAAATATTTTATCGTTGCTACCTGCAAACTGAATAGCCATGTGCTGCGCACGCTTGTACGATCCCATATTTTGGTTGATCAAACTGAACCAATTGTTATTTAAAAAGTTCAAGGCAAATTTGGGTGCATGGTTGTTCATGACCAAAATTTCAATGTTTGAATTTGGCGATAATTTGCTTTCAAAATCGCCGTAATTGGCTTGTTTGTTTAGTAATTTTTGTGCAGCCCAACGACTTTTTAGTACACTTAATATTTGCGGATTATTGGCAAAGAAATAATAGCCTTGGTAATTGATATAATAGCTTGCTTCCATTCCTTCAAACAAGTCTGTGAAATAAAATTTAAACACATCACCTAAATAGGCTTTTTCAATACCCGTGTTTATACGCGTGCTATCTATTATTTGTGCGCTTGTATCCGAATCCTGTTTCCTTTGAATGGCACGTTCCATTTCTTTCAAAAGTTGTCCAAAACCAGCTTCATCAGAACTTTCAATGGCTGTAACATAGCAACTGTCTTTCCACAGGCCAGGTTCATCAATAGCTAATAAAGCCGCATGGTTGCCAAATTTACTCGCTAATTTTTCTGCAAATGGCATTTGAATAGCCTTTTCTAAACTATCAACATATGACTTGTAGGGTGTAAATAATTTTCCGTTTAAAAGGTATTCATTTACATTTTTATTAAATGCGTTATAACCATTAAACCCTAGCGTATAGGCAAAATGAATACCATCAGGTAAAATTGGCCGTAAATTATTTTCTATTGGCGCTTGACTATTTAACAGATCTAGGAATTGAAAATTTGTCTCATGCGTTTGTGCAGCACCTTTTAATAATACTTCATCATCCGTGTAACTGATAGTATATACAGCCTTTTCGGCAAAGTTTTGTAGAATAGAAAATGAATTTTGGTAATATTCGGAACAAGTACTTTGAATGAGGCTGCCTAAGTTTTTATAATTAAAATAGACATTTAATCCAGCACCGCTATTTTTAACAAAGGAGAGTTTATCTTCTTTAACAGTTTCATTGCCATGTTGCGCAATTTTTAATAGTGCCATTTCAACCAAGCTGCCATCAGGAGAAAAGAGCATTAACTTGCTTTTAAATGCCAATGTAAAGTGATCTCCTTCTTTAAAATCAGTAAAATCAAACAGTTCAAGGTTCATGAATTTCCTTTTTGTCATCTTAAATCTATTTGGAAAATGAACTTGGAAAAATGCGGTCACATTTGTTGGATCAACATCTTTTTGAGTTTGAACCGCCAGTAAAAAGGAAACCGATTTATTGTTAAAAGTATGAAAGGAATAAGTAGCTTGACCATCGCTGAACCAATCCGACATGGTTTCATTTGTTTTTAGTAAGCTATCATAATAAGACAATTGCTGGTAAAAAGAGGCTATTTTATCATTCGCCAAAAGGTTCTGGATAAATGCTGCATCGCATAAATTGCGTAAGTCTTGGTTGGTATTTTTTGATTCTAAAATAATAGCCGCGTTATCTGGAACTATATATATAGGCTTGATATTTTTATCTTCAATTTGGGCAAAATAAAGGTATATGCCTAGCGCCAAGGCAATAGAAAAAACAACGCTTAAAATGCTCAATAACTGCTTGTTCATAATGAATGGTCAAAATTAATTTGCCAAAATCACTTGTTACATTTAACTTGTTCACAAGTTCACACCCTTTGTTCATGAAACATACACATAGAATATACACACGATTAGGCTTTTTATTGGCAGCATTTGCTGTTATTTTAGGTGCATTTGGCTCACATATTTTGAAGGAAATGATTGGAGAAGCGGAGCTCAATACATTTGATATAGGGGTTCGCTATCAAATGTACCATGCTTTAGCCATTATTATTTTATCTCTTAGTCATAGGAAATTTGAAGAAACTAAATTAGACGTGTCGCTAGGTTTATTTATTGCCGGCATTATGATTTTTTCTGGCAGTTTATATTTATTGGCCACCAGAAATATTTGGGGCGACGATTCATACCGAATTCTTGGCGCCATTACACCACTTGGTGGTATCTGTTTTATTAGCGGTTGGTTGTTGCTTTTCTTCAAAGGGTTTTTACCAGATGATGCGGCCCTTGGAACCGAAGTTGCAAGCAGTGAATCCAAATCAAAAAGGAAACACCGCAGGCATCATAGAAGTTCTTCTGAAGATAAAATGAGCGAATAATAATCGCTGTTATTTTCTATCGAGCAACTCATATAGTTTATCATTACCCAAGGAATCTAAAAGTTCTAACTTAAATTCCCCTTTCAATTCTTGTTCAAATTCATCTTGTCGCACAAGCGCTAAAGTCCCTATTTGCAGCTCTTTCGTTGATTTAGTAAAACAACTTTTATAGCCAGCCAAGCTATCCTGTAACAAATAATACCTAATTGGATGTTCAAAGTTTTTGCTCACTACCACAATTCTTTTTGAAATATTTTTTTCGCTTCGAAGCGATTGAAGAAAGTGAGGGAATTGAAAACTATCTTTTTCATGTACATTTAAATAGCTCACAAAAATTACCATGCAGGTGATTGCCACGCAAAAATATTTTTGCAGCTGTAAATCTTTTTTTGCAAGCCACCAGGCAATCATAATTGCCAATACGGGATACAAACTTCCATCATACCAAACCAATTTGGTTTTAGAAAAAGATATAATGCACCAAATACTTATTGTAGCAAGAAAAATTCCCGTTAAAAAATGTTTTTGCTTTCCTTTCGGTTCGAACCAAAGCATAGCTAAAGCAAAAGGAATGAACAATATGAATGGCTGAAACCTATAAGCTAATAATTTGTAACTATGGTAGTAGAAAGGAATTTCTTCTTTGTGAATATTGGTTTCTAAAAACACCCGCTCTCCTATTTCATTTTGTAAAACTGCTTGGATATAGTGAGGACTTAAGAATTCTCTTAGGGCGTAATAACCAAAAAATACAGTTAAGAACGATAGAAAACCAAGGTACAATTGCCTTTGTTTGAATGCCCATCTCCAATCTTCTTGGATAAACATAAATGCAAATAAGCCGGGCAAAGCTACAAGCCCATATACACCTTTAATTAAACAGGCAATGCTTATAAAAACAAAAGACCAATTGAGCTTGGAGCTACTTTTATCTTGCAATGCGCTAATAAAATAAATAGTGTATAGGCAAATTGCAACAGCTACCATGGCATCAAAATCTCCACTACGTGCCTCGTGCCAACCCGTAAA
>CANFHJ010000051.1 GCA_947446605.1 Bacteroidota bacterium
AGCATCTGGGGTTTGTACCGGCATAAATACAAAGAATACCATTTGACAAAGCAGCAACATAAAGAAGCTAAAAACGGTATAATTAAAATGACGCATATCGGTAAACGAGAAGATCATAAAAATGATAATAGGATAATAGATACCGCTATAAACCCAAATCCAGGTAGGCTTTAGGGCGAACCAATCATCTATTTTGGTATAAAGGCTAATTGGTTTTCTGTAGTGGTTTCTTTGGGTCCAAAAATAGAATTGGTAGATACCGATAATAACAAGAACAGCCATAACGGCCATTACTAAATAATCAAATTTGTTTTCAATTGAAAAGAGCATACTTCTTGGCTTCTGGCAGCTGGCTTTTGGCCGCTGACTTTTTTTTGTTATTGATAAATTGGTTTCAAGCTGCTGGCAACTGGCTTCTGGCCGCTGGCCGCTGGCTTCTGGCTTTTTGTTGCTGGCTTTTTGTTACTAGCTTTTTGTTACTAGCTTTTTGTTACTGGCTTTTAGCTGCTGGCTTCTGGCCACTAGCTGCTGGCTATTTTTTAAAAACAGAACTCCTCCTTCGCTATTGCTCCGGCGGACAAAGTCTGGACTCTGGACTCTGGATTCTGGATTCTAAAATCTTCCTAGGTTTCTAATTGGGGAAATAAATATTTTAATGCAAGAAATGCAAATAAAGTTTGGGGAGGGGTTGGGGGCTATAAAAAAAGCCCTTCGAAATTTCTTTGAAGGGCTTTTGATGGAAACTATAAAATTTTAATTTATCGTTATGAAGCTACCCGAAGGTTGGGACTTTTACCACAAAACTAGATTTTAAAAATTAATGTTCTATTAACCACAAAACTTTCTTTGGGATACGAAACCCCGCCTTTTAGTAGACTATTCTATGCACTGGTATTAGCCCTTAATGACAATTCCATTTTCAACATGAAAATATTTCATAAAACCATACTTGTATTTTCCATCAGGTGCAGCTTGTCCATTAATAAATGCTTTTTGACCCTTTAAACTAATACAAGGTGCAATTTCAACAATTCCATTATCTGTAACGTATTTTACAAACTTTATTGTTTTAAAACTTGGTTCGTTTTCAGGACCTGGATTCCCGTTTATTGTCGCTCGCTTAACTAATACAACATTTTCTAAACAATCTCCTGCTTCATAAAAATTAATTAAGATAATAAAGCTACAAAACAAACTAATAAACCCTAGAACTAAGTAGGTGTTTTTAATTGTTTGAATATCATTTGAAGCACTAACGAAAAATAGTCCGATTAATGCAAGTAAAATTATTATCAATACAAGAAACACAACAATTTTCAATGCTCGTCCTGCTTGTACAATTTTGTCTATATTAATATTTTCTTCTGTTTGAACTTTCATTAATTATAATTTTATTCCCTACTCATAAGGCTTTTCGGATTACGCCCCGTATTTTTGTGTGGGTTCTGGACTCCACTTTTACCGTTCAATATTTCTATTTTTTGCCATTTAAGTTACTCAGCACTTTGGTTTTCGCAATCTGTAATATTATTCGCAATTGCCTCATATTAAAAGTGAAATTTTACTTGAACTCACAAAAGTTAATTATCAAATATTTTGTATTAATTTTTTTTCATCATCATTTAACAAATTAAATTCTTTAAAATAAACAACAAAATCATAAAAATCGCAACTTAAAAAATCTTCATTTTCAAAAGTCTTTTGAGTATAAATTATATTTTCAGCATCCCCCCAACAATATGCCCACTCATTAGCATTATCTAACAATTCTAAAACTAAAGGATGATCGTTTGAGCAATCCCCGTTTTCTAATGTTTCTTCGATTTCATGCGGCCGCCACTTTATTATATCATCAACATTATTATCAATATAATCAATAAATTCATCCTTGTTTGTTCCAAGTAGAGTTAAAACATCACTTTTTTTTTCAAATACAAAATACTTTTTCATTTTAAAATTAGTTTATTAAATTATTAAAGAGTTGGACAATCATCATTACCAATAAAATTCATATACATATCACCCGTTGATATGAAGTCATTAAGATTGTTTTCTCTAGCAAAATTGCAAACATTATCTACTATAAAATTAAAATTCACCCTTGTTAAGATGTTTTCTATTTCAATATCCGAAGAAAAAAAGTAATCTGGCTCACTATCCAATTCATTGAATCCAATCCACCAACCTTTACCTTCTATTAAAAAACTTTCACAATGAGGATAACGATAAGCATTACCTGAAGAAATATCTGGATTAACACCAAGGATTTGTCCATCCTTGAGATCTATATAAAAACCAGTAAAAGGTGGAGATAATTCATCAACAGGAAAATTTAATTTTCCACTATACACAGAAAATGTAATAAGCGCAATTGAAGGCAAATTACTCGACCAAATAAACGGCAATTTAATTTTATTCATATTTATATTTATTTAAATTCAACTCAAATTTCTATTTACAATATTCAATCTGTAATTAATAATTAATTTTTATTTTGCTACAAAGCTCTCTCCAAATAACAACCATGCCATTGGTGTCCAATTCACAATATCTTAATAGGTCTTTTCTTGATTCAGTGAGGCAGCCTGAAAAAGTATCCTTAACCATAGATTCAAAAATATTACTAGCCTCTGTACCATTTTTAACTTCCAAATTATCATAATTTAAAGTAGGATCTATACTTGGAAGTACATTTTTAATTGAAGCCGATCCGTTCATTGAAGGATGATAGTACCAACCATTTCTAAAAGGAATTAACAAATCAACTATTCTCTCTATTATTTGGTCAATAAAAGGTTTATATTCAGGGAAAGCAATTGAAATATCTTTAAGCACATTTTTTTCAAATGTGGCATTATAGGTAACTATAGACCCTTTAGAACCTATATCATTTTTCAATTTTTCTATAAGTTTAATTCTAGGGTCAAAATCATTGTTTTTAAAATCGCTTGCATCTGCCAAAAATTCTTTATGATTAATATCAGATCCTATTTCTTCAATTGTATGCAATGAATACTGAAAAGGAATTTGTTGAAATGGGCTAGAAGCATTTAAAATCGGAATTGCTGGAAATATCGTTTCAAAGTCTAAAAAATGTAAAGGATATTCCCAATCCATTAAAAACGCTTCAATCATTTTTACATCAATATTAACAGCATTATTTTTATGTGCCGTAACTTGAATATTTTGCCTGTCATTTAATTCCGTATCCTCAGGAATATCAATTAATTTATAAATACCTTTTTCATATAACTCCCAATCCAATCCATAAGGACGTGTTAATGAAAAAACAGAATATTCAGGAATATGTTTCCAACACAAAAACTTATATTCACAACTAAACGGATTATCACAATGCTTTCCAATATTAATAGTAGGTTCCGAATCTTGCCCTAGGATATTTTTAAAACTAATAAGGTTTTCGGAAACCCAATTCTGTTTACCAATTACTTCATTAGTAATATCGGATAAAATAAAAAGTTCCTTAGGATTAATTAAACCATTTTTTATGTAATTTTTATTAATATGCATTAAGAAAAATTTATCGGGTCTAAAACCAGATTTTTCCATAACCCAATATTGTAATGAAGCATCAGAAATATGATAATCTTTAACCTTAGTGCTGCTTTTCACCTCAATTGCCCATCTTTCGCCATTACTATGATGCAAAATATCGAGCGCAGCAAATACACCTTCGACAGAAAAAGATGCTTCATAAATAGTATTTACATCAGATTCTAGCCATTGCTTTGTATTTGAAATCGATTTAGAAAAATCAGGATAACTTTCGGGCGTGCCGTCATAGTTTGATGGAAATAAGCTTTGTGCTAAAAGTCCAATTTCATGACCAACATCAAACAATTTATCCTGTTGTTCATTTGTCTCTTCTAATTTAGGATAGTGATTTGTTTCTAAATACATTTTTTTTACACACTGTACTCCAGAAACAAAACGCGTTTTGGAAATATTAATATTAGTTTTATCCATTTTATTTTCAGTTAAAAAAAAATACAAACATTACTTGTCTAAAATTTTAATAAATAAGTAATTAATAAAAAGCTAATAATTTAAATTAGCTATTAAAGAAATAGCATCATTTAATGAAATCGTCTTATACAATTCATTATGCTGACTATTAGCTGGAGGATTAATTCTTTGTATCAAATCTTTTTCAATACCTTCAAGTTCACTAACAAAGTTTTCCTTCATTTCGGGATTAGGTTTAAATAAATGAAATGATAAGTTTAAGGATTCATCTAAGTTTTGAAATGCCTCCCACCTTTGCATGCAAAATTTAACCTTGTTCCTTGCAGTAACTACACCAGTATCTCTAAATCTATTTTCAATTAATTCCTTTTCATCAAATTCAATTTGATTAATTGAAAAAAACATTCCATAACTTTCTTGAAATCTATCAAGTGTAATACTATTACCAAAACCTACATTCACACCACGACATGTATTCGTTTGCACATGTTTAGACCACCTATCATTAATTATATCGTTTTCTGTGCGATAACGTCCAAGATAGGCAATTTGATCATTTAAGGTTAAAACATAAATAGCTGGCCCACTAATTAGGTCCTTATATTTTCTTATAAAATTTACATTAAAAGGATAGCTGTGATTAGGGGAAATTTCAGGAATAAATAGTTCTTGAAATTTAAATTCGGAATGTTGCATATTAATATTATACAGTTAAAATTTATTTCGTTTTTTCAATTGCCTCAATTGCTATTTGAAGAATAACTTTTGGATTTAAGTTTTCAGAAATCAAATTAATTTCTTCTTCACTCAAATTATTTGAATCGTTCAAACAGTTACCTTGAAAATCTGCTTCCCAGCGTTTATCAATACTATTTGAATATAAAGAATAACAACCTTCAAAGTTTCCCCACTCGATATAATCTTCACTAATACCCACTATTTCAGTTCCTAGGAACCTTTTAGTGAGGGTGTCTGAATCTTCACTATTTTGATGAGCCAGAATTGAATTATTAATAATATCTAAAATAATTTCATAGCGTTCACCACCGCCTAATTCCTCCCATGCATAATTGGAATTATCATACGAAATTGTAATAGCATTAGCAAAATTTGCAAATCCAGATAAATCTACAGAGGTTAACTTAATTGAGTTCATAATTTTTTTAAATTTGTTTGTTATGAATCAAATATAAATATATTATATGTCAAAAAATGACAAGCTGCTTTTAGGCATAAAACTATATATATCAATACATTAAAGAGCTGCGCTACAATAAAAATATTTTAAAATTGTATACTAAATAATACAATAAAGTGTTAAGCAAAAATTAAAAGGAAATTTTTTCAACCCTTTTTATCCATTGACCTTATCAAAGCTAATTTCAACTTACTTAACTTTTTGTCAACAGGATTTAAAATTGATAATGTATCTAGTATTTTAAAAACATTATCTTTAGTCAAGTAATTGTATCCTTGCTTACCAAACTCCTTATCAGTCGCAAAACCTTTTAATCACTGGTTGAATATTCAAATTAAATAAATTTGACAATAAATTAAAATTTAAGACCATATATATTGATTATAATACTTTATTGCAAAAAAATAAATTCAAATAATAATTATCAAAATAATTTAAATTAAATGAATCGTATTATTCAATACCATTTGATATATCTCTCTTCTATAATTTGTTGTATACGGGGCAATAAAAATTTGAGGGAATTGGAGTAAATATTGTTTCACATTAGCGCCTATTGGCATTGGTGGCAAATCATTAGTAACTGCCTTGTAATTTATCCATCTTTTGAAGAACGCACTTCCAATCATTTGCCTAGCAGCCGTTGGGGCTGGGCTAGGTAAGTTAATGATTTTTATCTTTTTTGACCCTAATTTTAGCCACCAAACTATTCCATTATTTTGTTGAATTAATGCATTTTGAACACCCAATGTGTTAATTGGATAATAAATCCCTTGACCAGAAATATCGCCGCTTATACTGAAACTATTTAGTCCATCACAACAATCTTCAAGTAACCACCTAAAACCAGTTAATGCAGATGTATTATTATTTAAAAAACCACTTAAGTTGCCACTAGTAAAAAGAATTGTATTAATGGTAGATTCTGGGTTGAAGATATTTTTTAAATCACAATTAAGGACAATATTTCTATACTCACTATCAAAAGCACTATTCATTATATTTCTTTGCACAAAAGTAAATACATCTGAAATTGATATGCCATTTTCAAATAATGATTCTTGAATAGCTGGAATTGTTACCTCATCATCATTTATACCAAACAAATAATACCATAGACTATTCATATTACCATAAAAATAATTTGTTGGATTATTATTTTGAACATTATGATTTGGCAAATTATTAATTGGCAAATTATTAAAATAAGAAGAAGGCGGAAATGTTCCCAATAAAAGAGTTTGCCTATGGAAATTACAATCAGCTTGATATTTTTCTATATATGGATGTTTTTCAATAGGGCCAGGTGAATTTGGCGCAACTATTATTTGTAAATATGAATTATAATGCTCATAAACATTATTCATATTAAAACCCCAATTTCTTATGATTTGGTCGTTTAAAAGTGGAGTATTTAATATTCCATTTAGGATTAAAAAATCATGCAGATCCGTATCAATTTTTCTCATATTAAAATATTTATCTATCTTTTAATCAAGTAATACACTATTAAATTGCAATTATTACTTGACCTTATAATTTATGTATTTAAAAAAAACATTAAAATCCCTTTTACCACAAGTTTTTACCTTTTACTTTAAATAAGTAATAATCATAATAACCTGCAAAGCTGCAATAAATCCAAAGGGGGATTGCAAGTAAACCTCCTGATATTAATACCAAAATAAAAAGAATAAATGCCTTGGCCCACATTCCTTTTATCATGTACCAAATTAATCCTAAAATTAATGCTAGTCCATTAAATTCGGCTACAAATTTTCCATTGTTAGCATCAATTTTATCAAAGGCAGCCTTTGTTGCATCGTCCTCTGGAACGTAGTTTGAGGACTCCCTAGAATATTGATTGTTTAAATTATTGAAAGCTGATTGGTTTAACACCTCACCACAATGCTTACATTTAATTGCATTGTCGTTAATTTCTTCAGAGCAAAATGGACATTTCATGTTTTAAATATTATTTATATCAAATATAATTCATAAACCTGCCATAAATTGACAAGCTGTTTTGATTTTGATAAATACTTTTAAAAACCCATTAAACACTAGTGATTAGCACTGTTTTGGGTAAAATCATACACTGAAAATTGATCTTTTATTTGAGGAAAAGGTGCTTTAAACATGGCAACAGCACCAAATAATTCTGCCTCCTCAAGTTCTTCAACCAAATTAAAGTGTAGGTAAAACATTTCAGCATTGATTTTAATAAACTCCAATCCAAATGGTTTTATTGCCCCATCTGATTCTGGCGTTTCACCAAGATTTAAATTCACTTTTTCAATGGTTGATGAGCCAGGAAATTCAAATGTGAAACCAAAACTTATTGTTCCATTTGTAAGCTCCATATTAATCTCAAAATTTTTCTGTTTGCATTGATAAGCATCACCATGATACTTAAGAATAAGCGTTCCTGTATTTTTCATATTTTAGTACGGTCGGGAGGGCTTGAACCTCCACGCTGCTTGCACAGCACCTATGTTTTGCATAGGCACGACTACCACGTTGGATCAACTAGTATAGTCCAACTTTCCGCCACAACCGCATATAAGATTACCTTATTAGCGAGTAATTTAATACTTTTAAGCCTAAATATTTACTCTCCATGAGTTTTTTTGCGTGAGACCAATCTGTTGCCTCAACAGTTTCTTTTAAAAACAAACCAGCACTTGCAGTGCTTGTAAAAGTTACTATCCATTTTCTATTCATATCCCTTTTATTTTTTATAGTTTTTTGTTGGTTCGAACCGTAATTTTATTAAAAACAATTTTGTAGAACCAATTTTGCCGCTGCCTTAGGCTCATTCATAAAATAGCCTAAAGAGCTCTCGAAAATTTCCTTAAGTGAGACTTCATTTAAAAATAGGCTCTCCGCCTTCAATCGAGCTTGTTTATCTTTTCTGTTCCATTGTTGAACCCATTCATGGGCTTCAATTTTTGAAACGCCTTCAAGCGTCTGGTATAGTTCAACTGCCTGGCTCCTAAAAATTAAATAACCATTGGTTCTGTTGGTAATTTTTCGGTGCAGGTAAGACATAGCAGGAAGTTTATACAATAGTCCGTTTGGATCAAACCCCTTTATGCCATGCGTGGCTAAAATAAACGAAATAGCATCTTTGTCGGGGTATTGAATTTTAGCAATTTTGGAGTTTAAATTGAATGCAATTGATTCTCTAAAATCTTCTGAAGAGCCTTTGCAATAAACTATAGTATCCATTTGTAAATTGTCCAAATATGCAATGTGCCAATACATATGATGCTGAGGTAGTTCACCCCAATATTCTTCTATGAATTTTCTGCCGGCAAGATTATCATCTGTAGAGAAATATTTTTCAATTATTGTGCTATTCATAATCATCGTATTTTTTTTAGGCAGCTCGTTGAGTGGTTTTATCCTCCTTAAGGGTAACACGAAATGGTTTACCACTCATTTCTGGGCGGAAATATTTATTGAATACCCCCTTTGGTAGATAGTAATCGATATAGTCGAAGAACGGCATGGCGCCATTTTCATAAGCCTCTTCAGGCAAAGGTTCAAGCAAACCATGGTTGCAGAGCAAGTCAAAAGAATTCGCAAGTTTAAAGATTGCCCATGCGTCAATGTTTAGATGCTTTGCTATGGTGTTTAGGTAATCGGCTTTGGGGAATACAAAAAGGTAGGCCAACATAGCGAATAAAAATAACTCCGTATCGTTAAGGTCTTTTTTCAAAAACTTTTTTAACTTGGCCAGGTGAGGCTTGGTCTTTTTAGTGGCATTTTCTAAAGAGAATGTGTCCTTGCTTTCTGCCCAAACGGTGTGAATTAATTGAAGTGATTGTTCCATGGTAATTGTTATTATTAATTTTTTAATCATTGGAGGGATGGGAGAACTGCTATTAACAGTTAACCCAAACGTCCTCCTTTAGATGTTTATATATTTTTATTAATGAGTTGTTTCTTAGTTTTGACTTTATAATTAATTGGCATTTATGTGTCTTATCATTTATGTACTGCAAGTATAGTTTCCTAAATTGCAGGCTTTCCGCAAAATTCAAAAGCAAAGTCGAATAATTTTTAAAATGTTGATTATTAGGTTTATAAAAATAATAACGCCCATTTCTAATTATATTTACTAGTTTTGTTTTGCAAACAAAACATAATTATCTGCAAAAATGCCAGTAGACAAGAACATCAATAAACGCCTGCAATTGCTTGAAGGTTTTTTAATATCTAGAAGGGGCTATACCATGGCCGAAATCCAAGAAAAAGTAAACGAGTCGCTTCTAAAGGATGGATATGAGGGAATAGCAATAAGATCTGTTTATGAAGACATAAAAAGGATTGAAGAATTAGGAATAGAAATTGAAAAATTGAAGGGAGCCAAAAGGCGTTATAAATATGAAGACGACACCATTTGGAAAACAACCCTATTAGATGAAGAAAAAAAGCTTTTAGAAATGGCCGTGAATACTTTTTCGGTGTTTAAAGGATCTAGTATTTATCAAAAATTCAATGATGTTATCACCAGAATTATGGCTGGCAGTATGCTAAGAAGCCTAAATGCCGACAATAGCAAAATCCTTCAGGTAGGTGAATCTAGTAATAATAGCGGCCATGAATGGCTTGAAACCATATACCAGGCAATTACTAATAAGCAAGCCCTCACAATGACTTATAAATCTTATGGCAAGGAAGAATCAACAAGAACCATATCACCCTACCTATTAAAGGAATATAGAAATGAATGGCACATGTTGGCATATTCTACTGCCAATAGACCAAATGCAGGTACCAATGTTTTTAAGCTTTGCAGAATTCAAAAATTAACAGAAACAAAGGAGGCCTTTTTCGTTGACCCCAATTTTAATGCAGACGAGTATTTTAAATACAGCTTAGGAATTTATCATCAACATAATCAGGCGCCCGTGGAGGTTAAGTTGCTGGTGAAAAAAGATAAAATTGCCCAATTCCAAGAAACCCCCATTCATCCTACCCAAGAAATTATTAGTAAAAGTGAAACAGAGATGATAATTACATTTAAGGTATACCACACTGCTGAATTAATAAGCACCCTACTTGGGTTTGGAAGGGATGTTGCGCTTATTTCACCAAAAGACATAAAGGATGAAATCATTAATAATTTAAAGCACAGTTTAAAGAATTATGAATAGCCCCATCAAATATCCTCTCTCCTCACCTTCATATTGATGCATTGACCTAAATCTAATTGTCCGTTTGAGTTTGCCTCTATAATTAGGTTAAACTTCCATACCTGTTTATTGTTGCGCTGGGTGTTGACAGAAACCGTAATACCCTTGCTTCCATAACTACACATTTTGCCATTACAAACGCCATTGAGGATTTGCACAATTATATTACCATGCTTACGCTCCAATGTTTTGCAATAGCCTAAGTAGTTTTTTATAAAAGTGTTTTTGTCTTTCAATACACTTGAAACCATTTGATCTGTAATCAAAAATTCTAATGCGGCCTTATCTCTATTTTGCAATGCCAAATTCAATTGCTCTGTGCTATCAAAACGCAGATTGGGCAATTGTACCTTTAAATAATTTTTTGCTACGTTAGACTGTTCAATGGAAGAGAAAAGGTTGGGAGAAGAATTTAGTTTCATGTTTATAGTTTCACCTTGTTTCTTTTAATTTTCCTAGCATTTTACTTTGAATTTCTCTATGATGATTAATGGTATCTTCATAATCATTTCCCTTATCAGTTGTTTTTGATATTAAAACCAGCATCTCAATAAAAAAAAGCAGAATAAACCAGATTAACCATATAAAAAAAGCAGCAGCATGACTAAATACAATGCTTACTAATAAATCCAACTCATCCAAAAATCCATTTTTATTTAATAACTCTGCCTTAAGCTCATCTCGTATTTTCAATTTATAAGTTCCTTTTTCCATTTTTAAGGTGCGAATAGTATTTATTTCTTCATCAATCTTTGGCAACAAAGCTATATTAGGATTTGGTATGGCCTGTTTTGAGACGTTTTTACTTCTTATAATTGCAGCACTGTCTCTGCCATCAGACCCGGAAATAATTCCAGGAATACGTTTTGTTTCCACCGAACTAGTAAAGGATTCAAATGGATTGTTTTTTATATCAGCAAGCATATTGGCTCTTTCAATTTCTTTCATTGCTAATATGTTATCAAATTCCCTAATTTGTGATTCTACAACCGAAGTTTGCCTTGGCAAAATAGAATCAACCGCTATGTCGATCGACTTTAACTTGGCCAATTCAACATCCTCCTTAAAAATTATTTGATCAATAATAATTGCTCCAATAATTGCCATCGCAATGGCAATTACAAATCTCGAAAAGTAAAGTAATTTATTTTTATTAAAGTTTAAAATAATTTGCCTTTCGATTTGTATAACAATTACACAAAATATTAATGAAACAATTATTGAATAAAAAGAATCTAATTTTAAGTATCTATTAGCAAATTGATATCCTACAGCACCCCAAATAAGCAAAATAATAAGAATCGCAGAAGTATACCTTTTAACAGCCTTTTTGCTCAACTCACTGCAATGAGATAAAATAGGGTAATTATATCCTGTTATAAAACAGCCAAAACGAATCCATAAATTATCAAATTTCATTAGAATTTCCTTTCTAAAATTAAATTATGTGTAATAGCAGATATGCCACGTAAAAAGCCGCGTTTGTAAGAAAGCAATACTTGCTCAACACTACCTGACTGTTTTTCTAAATCTAATGCCAATTGCTCAATCTGGATTAAATGATTTTGCATAGATTCTTTACGAATATTTAGCTCCTCTACAATTTCAATTAAACCAATTCTACTTCTAGTTTCAATATGAAAATTAATATCCTTCAAATAATCTTGATATTTTAATTTCACCTGCATTATTTTAGTATGCAATCTAGATTTCAATATATCTATATTTAAATCCATATATGATTGTTCAGGATTTGCCATTGCATCTTCATAACCTTTTTCTTCATAATTTTCATTTAAAAAATCAAATATTTCATCAATACCTGTAAAAATTTTAGGGGCTGACTTTGATTCATTTACAGCCTCACGTTCAATTTCTTCCTTGGCAACAAAAATGTCTTCAGGAACATCTTTGCGCACAAAATTCTCTGGTTGTAAATTGTCACTCTCTTGGTTTGGCAATACAGGATTTTTACTGCTGCCATTAAAAAAATTAAATAATGCCATATTAATAATATTTAGTAGGTATTTTAAAAGTATAATGTCCTTTTGAATGACATTTCTCACATAATGTAACCATTAAATGGCTTGGATATTCCCAAGGCAATCTAAACTTGTTTTCACCTTTCGAAAAATGGTATTGCCGGTGATGCACCTGTAATTTATCAACAGAATTGCAATTCACACATTGGTATGAGTCACGTCGCAAAATATCTAAGCGTCTTCTTTTCCAATTTGGATCTAATAATAAAGCCCCATAAGTACCATGGGTTTCATTTTTATTGAAAAAATTTGAACCTGAATTTGCTGAGTTAGGTTTAACAGCAATAATCTTGGAAATTAATCCTATAGAATAGCGAGGGATAAAACTAAAATTAAATCGATTTTTCATTTTTACTTTATAGATGCATTGATTTATAATTAAATTTTTTCGGAATTCAAATATAACTTAAAACCTTGCCAAATAATGACAACCGCAATTTAATCAATTAAATTTGGGGAAAAAAAATTTTTGCCTAAATGACGCTAATTATTTATTAAGTGGTAAACATTTACATGTTTTCATATGAACCACTCATATGTTTATATTAATCCTAAAAAAATTAAGCTAATAAATAGAAAGCACTTCCTATACCCAATAAACCAATTAATACTGTAAAACAGCCTGCCTTTTCTTTGTTTATAATTTCTTTGCTCAACTCCTCTCCGGATAATGCTCTACCTAATAAAACAAAAAACTTATCGAAAATTTCATTTGAAGAAATTGTATTACCATTCCTAATATTATCAGTAAGAACCAAATTGGTTTCTTTTTCTGAGATCTTTTTAAGCTGAATGTTTGGATGTAATACAGTTATGCCAGCTACAAATAAGAAAGTATAGGAATTAAAAATATCATTTTTATTTTCTAATTTATATGATCCTTGGCTCAATCTTGCCACTAATTCAATTGATTTTTTTACTTCATCAATTGGAAATTCTAGGTTAAAATCTCTCGATATGGGTACTCTATCATTCATGGTTTTAATTTTTAAGGTATGTTTATATTATTCTCAAGTTCTCTGTAAATGCAAATAAATAGGCTTATAATCTGCCTATTTAATTGCATTTATAGCGATTTTTGTAATTAAACTAAATTCTATTTTGAGCGTAAAAAGCTAACTACTTATTTCTTAATATTTATAAGCTACGCCAGTTACACTGGCTTTAGTGCCTCCAGCTACTCCATATGAACCGGCTTTTCCAGTTGTAGTAAGTATTAATACAATATGACATCCTCTGGCTGCTGCTTGTTTTTTCAATTTGTCCATTGCTTCCTTTTCCATCTTGCCTTGGTTTGTAAAAGTCCAACCACTGCTTGCCTTAGCCATCATTTCATCTACTCTTATTAATCCTTCCACATCAGATTGTACGTTAGTTATTACAACTTTTTCCCAATCATCTGCACTACTAATAATAATTTTTTCTGTCACCTTTTGAATTCTACCATTGGCAAATTTTACTTCAGCAATTAAGTTTTTTGAAATTGAATTTGTAAGGTCTTCCCCTTCATATTTGTATTTAACTGTTTTGTCGCCAATTTCGGTGACTTTACAAATGATGGTATCTCCTTTATGCGTTAAAATTCTGTCTTGTGAATTAGCCAAAATGCATAGCATTACTAATGTTAAGGTGAAAATTAATTTTTTCATACTTTATTTTTTTACTAATTATTAAACCTAAAAGTTGCGCCTAAGCCTAAAACGCCTTCTGAGCCGTAGCCCAAATTGCCATGTAAGCCAAACCAGTTGTTAAAGTAATATTTGGCATCAATGGCTGTTAGGTGCAATGCAAAGCCGCCTGCTCCTGCTATTTCAGGTGAAGTATAGGTGCTAGGGGTTACGGTTGTTTGAACAGTTGCAATACCGGTTCCTATGCCTAATCCACTGCTTAAATTCCATTTGTCGTTGGCCAGATAATTGTAATTAACGTGCAGTAAAATGGATAAACGGGTAACATCAAAACTGTATGAGTATTGGTAGTTGCCTAAATAATC
>CANFHJ010000052.1 GCA_947446605.1 Bacteroidota bacterium
AATCTTTTTACCATCTGGGGTAAACCTTGCGCCAAAGGCGTTGATGGTTTCATCCAAAATCGCCATCGGCGATTTTGGTAAGGACAGGTCGCGACCTGTCCCCGCGTCGCGATGCAAGGACAGGTCGCGACCTGTCCCTACATCGTCGCGACCCGCGAAAACGGGTTGCACAAAAATGGTATTTGCACCTTTATTTGCTTTCAGGTCGTAATGTTTTACAGCATAAATAGCCAATTTTCCATCGGGCGAAACCATGTGTTCGCTAAGCCTACCAAATTTCCAAAGGGTGGCAATGTCTAAATTATTTTGGGCCATGGTAAATAGTGGTAAGAAGGTAAAAAGAAGTAATTTTTTCATGTTGTTATTTTTTTAGTTTCAAACGGTCTTCACCAAAACTCAAAATTTTATCAATAAATTCATAAGGTTTGTAATTGTTCAATGCACATTGATGGAATATGGCCGTAGCAGGCGTCATTCCAGGCAATGAGTTTACTTCAATAAAAACAACTTCAACCTTATTTCCTGCAAATACTCTTACAAAAGCATCTATGCGGCAATAGCCTTCTACGCCTAAAACCTTTGCTGCGGCTTTTAATTTCTCTTGCACTTGTGCACTTATTTTTTTGTTGGCCAAAGCTGTTTTGGCATAACGTGCTGGGGTAATATTCTGACCTTGGCCTGCTAAGAATTTTTCTTCCAAACTTAAAATTTCGCTTTCGGCTAAGGTTTCACTTGGCTCAAAAGTTTCGTAAAATAATTTATCTTTTCTGTATTGTGTAAGCATGCCACCCGTAACTTCTAGGAAATGTTTTGCTTTACCTTTTTCTACAAATTTTTCAACCAAGAAAAATGATTTTTTAGGAAATTCTTCTTTGATACTTATCTCCAAACGCTCGCGCATGGCGGGTGTGAGGGTTAAACTTGGTCTAAACACACCATCTGCATAAGCTTCCAGTTGTTTGCGGTTTTTAATTTTCTTCACCGCACTGCTGCAACCATCATCTGCGGGTTTGGCAATAAGTGGGTAGCCTATTTTTTCAACCTGTGCAATAATTGCTTTTGCATTTTTCTTGTAATCGTTTTCATAAACCAAAAGATGATCGGCAACCAAGAAACCTTTTTTTCTAAGCAAGGCATTGGTCTCAAATTTATTGATGGTAAGTTGAGAGCTTGCCACATCCGATCCATTAAATGGAAGCTTAATTTTATTCAATTCTTTTTGAACCGTTCCATCTTCTCCTGGTCTACCATGAAGTGCTATAAACACCACATCAGCCATTTTCTTTAAGTCGGCATACGTAATTTTCTTTGGCTCAAACAGGTTGGTATTGCTGTATTTATGAAGTATTGCCTCACAATCTTTGGTAATAGAATTCATAATAGCAGGACGGTGGTATGCCATTACTTTTTCTTTGATATCATCTGCATTGTCTTTAAGCATTACCTGAATTGGTAATAAATAAAGCTCATGAGAATTGATATCACCAGTTATAAAAACAGGGAAGGGTTGGTATTTTTCTGAGGAGGCTAATTTCTCATACACATTTCTTCCGCTTTCAACAGAAATATGACGCTCTGTGCTATAGCCACCCATTAAAACGGCCACACGTTTTTTGTTGGCTTTTTTGCTTTGGTTAATTTTTAATTGCGTATCCAATTTGGCTAAAAGCGGCTCGTAGCTATAGGAAACGCTAAAGCTGTTTATTCTTTCGCTAATAGATGTTCTAATAATATAGGTTAGAAATTGCGATGGGTTCAAACCAATTTCTGCCGCTTGGTGAAAGAAAAAAGAAGAAGGCATCATGCCCGATGTGGTATTGGGATCGTTTAGAAATAAATCTCCATTTTTACTTAAGAAACCATCTATGCGGGCATAAACATGAAAATTGAAATAGCTAAATAGTTTGGCACAAGCAGTTCTAATTTCTTGTATTTTTTTATCTGCTAAATCTATGGGCGTAATTTTTCTACTAAAGCCAGGAAGGTATTTGCTTTTGTAATCATATACCTCTGTGCCTTTTACAATTTCAGTAGGCGGAAGTGCTACAGCAGAGCCGTCTTCATTGCGCAATACAATGCAAGAAAATTCACGACCTTCAATAAATGATTCTATTAAACATTCTGTTTCCGAGTATACACTTTCCAATTGAATCTGAACTTTTCCTTTGAGCTCTTTGTCTAAAATTGCCCACAATTCATCGGGGTGGTAAATAATTTTATCATTAATTTTTGCAGGCAAACCAAGGCCTTCTTTTACATCACTTATTTTTTGGATAAACTGTGTTTTCTCCAATAAATTTTTGCCGATCCAATCACTTGGACGGATGGTTTGGATAAAGAATGATTTGTGAACAGCTTCAATAAATGCCGCTTCATCATCGTTATGAATAACACTCACGCCAACAGAACTACCTTGGTTTGCCGGTTTAATTACAAAGGGTAAACCCACTTGTTTTTTTGCCTCCTTAAAAAGTTTTGGCAATTGGTTCAAACCGCTTTTTGTGAAGCTAAAATATTTTGGCACCTTCATGCCTGCGGCTTCCATCCATTCTTTTTGCAAACGTTTGTTCATGCCAATAGAACTTGGCATGATGCCCGAACCAGAATAGGGGATACCATTCCATTCTAATAATCCTTGTATGGTTCCATCTTCACCAAAATTTCCGTGTAGTGCTAGAAATGCAAAGTCTATGAGGGTTTTTAAATCTTCAATTTGTAATAATTTACCCAGTTTGCGGGCCATGGCTTTACCTTGGTCTTTATGGGCTGCTTTAATATTTTCTGCGTATACCTGCACCTCATGTTTGGCGCCTTTTAAAAATTCTACCGATGGATAAAAATCACGGATCGAACCTTTGTAAATCAAATGCCAATCGAGTAAAATAAAGTTATTGAAACTATCTACAAAAATTGGAACTGCTTCAAATAAGGTTTTATCGAGATTGTCGTAAACCGTTCTTCCACCTGCAAAAGATACTTCACGTTCGCGGCTATTACCGCCAAAAAAAATGCCAATTTTTATGCGTTCACTCATGATTCGAACTTACAGCAATAGCTCAATAATTCCCAATGAGTTATTCTAATTTAAAAAGCGAATTGTCTAAATTATAGGATACGCAATTGGAAGGCTTCTTTTACTTGTTCTTTCCTAAAGAAAACCATTCCCACAAAAAACAAATCTACACTCACGCGCACCATTGGATCTGCCTTAATTTCTTGCCAAGCTTGGGTCATGCCTTTGCTCCAATAAATATCATCAAAAACAATTACGCTATCGTTATGCAAATAGGGTTTTGCCATTTCAAAATAGCGTAAAGTGGCTTCATAGCTGTGGTTTCCATCAATAAAAAAGAAATCTAATTTGCCAATTTTAGGGAGTAATTCGGGTAACACTTCATCAAAATTCCCCAATTCAGATTCAATTTTATCTTGCAAACCCAATACCTTGAAATTTTGCAAAGCCACTTCTCTAACCGGTTCACAAGCTTCTATGGTATAAATTTTTGCATTTGTAGCGGCAAATTTAGCCAAATAGCAAGTGCTAATGCCCAAGGAGGTGCCCAGTTCCAAATAGGTTTGGTGTGGATATTTGCTTGCCATTCTTGCCAATATTTGGGCAATTCTAGCAGGTTTTAAATGTTGTTTGGCTAATTTGTTAAGGGTGGTTTTTCGGCTCTTTTGAGAGGCGCCAAAATCTGAATAGAACAATTCAGTTGGATTGTTTTTTAATTCAGTTCTCAATTGCTCTATAATTTTGTAATCATTGGCATCTTGCCTTTTTATGCAAGTTTGGTATAAACTAAAAATAAAAGGTGAGTGCAGCACATCAATAAAGGTTGCACTGAGGTAATGGCGAATAAAATTGAAAACAAAATGTAGGTTCAAGGTATTGCGTTCTTTATTAAAACAAGAAAGCATTTGCCATGGCAAATGCTTTCTGTTCATTTTCTTATTCTGCTGTTACTTCCGCAGCAGGTGCCACAGGCGTTTCCGCAGGTTTGTTTCGAAGTGCTTTTAATGCTTTTAATTTTTCTTCCAAACTCGCTACATGTTTTTTGGCAATCTCTATTTTATCCTGAATTTGCTCTGCCAAAGGATTTTTGCTGTTACCAGATTTGAAAAAACCGAGGTTGTTATCCCATGTTTCCATGTCTTTCTTAATTCCTCTTATGCGTTCTTGCAATATTTTTTCTTCTCTTTGCAATTTCATCATGCCATTGGCCGAACCAGCCATTAACTCAAAGTTTTGCTTGTCGCGGTCTTCACGCATCTCCTTGTTGAGTTGCTTATGCTTACCGTACAATTTGTCTAAGAGTTCGTTGTATTTTTTGTTAATGCTGTCTTTTTGCGCTGCAGGTACAAATCCAATTGCGTTCCAATCTGTTTGAATTTGTTTTAATTCAGCAAAAATATTGTTACTGCTATCTGATGTACTTAATTCTTCCAATTTGCTCACCAAAGCTTGTTTGGCTGTTAGGTTGGCAACTTGTTCTGTTTGCTGACTGGCATATCTTTCAGATTTCTTTTCAAAGAATGAATCGCAAGCGGTTCTAAAACGTCTCCAAACAGCATCGTTGATTTTTTCTGGCGCCTGACCAATTTTTTTCCACGACTCTTGTAATTTCTTTAATTCGTCTGTTTGTTTGTTCCAATCAATAGGGTTGGCGGCAATTGCTTCTGCTTTTATACAAAGTTCTTCTTTGGCTTTTAAATTGGCATTGCGCTCTGCATGTAATGCTTTAAAGAAGTTGTTTTTATTTGCAAAAAAGGAATTGCGTGCCTCTCTAAATTCATTCCAAACTTGGTCGCGGAAAGCCATTGGCACGTGGCCAGTTTTTTTCCATAATTCCATTAATTCATTAACGGCAACACTCTGGTCCATCCAGTCTTTGATGCGCTGTGTTTGGAAATTCGTTAAGGTTTTTGCTTTCTCAAGCAATTCTTTTTTTGCTTCTAAATTAACATGACGTTCCTTTTCTAGCTCCTCGGTTTTAGATTTAATGATGGTGTAAACTTTGTCTACTTCCACTTTAAATCTTGCCCAAATGTCATCTGAAGCTTCTTTGGCAACAGGACCAATATAACGCCAGTCTTCTTGTAATTTTTTAACGCCCATGAGGGCTTTTTTGATATTGGTTTCGGCCGTTAATTCATTGGCTTTAGCAATTAAATCAATTTTATGGTCGAGGTTTTTACTTCTATCTAAATCCTTTAACTCGTTGTTAATAGATAGACGGTCGTAAAAAATCTCATTTAAAACCCTGTAGCTTTCCCAAAGGGTTTCAATATTTTCTTTCGGAACATTCTTAATTTTCTTCCACTCACCTTGCAGCTCTTTAAGTTTCTTTAAGCTATTGGCAGTTTCTTCCGATTCGTTTAATTTCTTAATTTCATCAAGAATGGCTTCTTTCTTTTTAAGGTTTTCTTGCTTTTCGGCTTCTTGCCTTTTGCGCGCATCTTCTTTGCGTTGTTTCAATTCGGTGAAGGCAGCATTAAATTGTTCTTTGCTGTTATCTCCTCTAAATTCAAAACCATCTTTATCGCCCCCTTCTTCTAAATATTTGGCCAAAGCTTCCGCTTTTTCCTCAGCAATATGCTGTTCTAGATAAGGTTTTACGGCTTTAAAAATTAATAAAGCCTCTTCTAATTCTTTTTCTTGGGTGGCTCTAAGTGCAGTTTTTAAAAGATCTTCCTTGCTCAAATTGGCAAAGTCGGGCAGTTCTTCTACACTTTCTAATTCGTGTTCTTCTACCAAAATTTCTGGAGTTTCTGCAATAGGTGCAAATTCTTCAGATTTGGTCTCAGGGGCCAAATTAACAGGGGTTTCGGTTACAATTGTTTCCTCAACTTTTGCTGTTTCTTCAATGGAATTTACGGGTGTAGATTCCGGCAGGTTAACCACTGGAAGTTGCTCTTCCGCAGGTTCGTTTGTTACATTTTCCAACTCTTGGTTCATGATTCAGTTTTCTTTTTAAATCAAAAAAGGAATCAAAAATAACCATTAATAAGATAAATTTGTGCTTGTATTTCATAAAAATTATACGTTAATGCCAATCAAACTCATTGAATGTCCGCGTGATGCTATGCAAGGCTTACATCAGTTTATTCCTACAGATATAAAAGTAAACTACCTTAACCAATTGCTTCAGGTAGGTTTTGATACCCTAGATTTTGGCAGCTTTGTATCGCCTAAGGCAATCCCGCAACTCCAAGATACCGCTGAGGTTTTGGCGCGTTTAGACATGGCTTCGGTTCGAACCAAACTCTTAGCAATTGTTGCAAATAAGCGTGGTGCAGAAGCTGCTTGTTTACATCCAGAAATTACCTATTTGGGCTTTCCATTTTCAGTTTCTGAAACCTTTCAAAAAAGAAATACCAATAGTTCTATTCAAGAATCTTTACAAACTGTGGCTGAAATCCAAGAATTATGTATCAGGAACGGGAAAAAATTAGTGATTTATATCAGTATGGGATTTGGAAATCCATACGGCGATTTATGGACAGCAGAAAATGTTGCCTATTGGGTGCAAAAAATTGTAGCAATGGATATTCAAATAATCTCCTTGAGTGATACCATTGGAATAGCCAAACCGGCAGATATTTCCTATATTTTCACAGCGTTAATAAAAGAATTACCTCAAGTAGAATTTGGTGCACATTTGCATACTACACCAACAACTTGGGAAGAGAAAATTGCTGCAGCCTATCAAAGTGGTTGCCTACGTTTTGATGGCGCCATAAAAGGATTTGGCGGTTGCCCAATGGCCACCGATGCCTTAACAGGTAATATGGCTACCGAAAATATTGTTGCGTTTTTTGATCAAAAAGAAATTGAAATGAACTTAAATAGAAAAGCATTTGCCCTTAGTTTGGATCAGGCAAATTTTGTTTTTTCTCAATCCTGATGCTTTCTAAATAGTGCTCAAAAATGTAGTGCTCGTAATCAATAAAATCGTTCACTTTAACATTTATATTTTTTACCTCACCAGCTTCAATGGTAAATGGTAATACTTCAATGCCACAAGTAATATCAGAATAAGTGCACAAAAACTGGTTGTTACCTATATAGTCTAAATGTCCAATATTATCAGGGTGATGCGAGAAGTACATATTTAATTTTCCTTTTTCTAATTTAATATGCATCACACCATACAAACTGTTTTGGTATACGCCTTCAAATTTCTGTAAAGCAATTTCAGGCTTTAATTTTTTGCTGGCAATTTGTAATAAACTATCTAAATCCTTTGCATCTTTTTGTTTGCCCGGTAAAGTTCTATTAAAATAAAATTCCGAGATATTTCTGTACGGAACATTTAAATACGCTTCAATAATTTGTTTGGCGCAAGCTTCATACAAGCTGTTTGCATCTGAGTTGGTATAAACAATTACGCCCAAATTTGCCTCCGGAATAAATTCTGTTTTGGTTACAAATCCATTTGCGCCACCGCTGTGTTCCCAAACGCGTTTGCCCTGGTAATCGTAGCTGTTCCAACCTAAGCCATAGTTTGCAAAATGCTTGCTTGGAAACATTTTTGAGTTAAAATCATTGCTAATCATTTGCGATTTTCTGGTTTCCAATATGGCTTGGTAAGGCACTACTTGCACGCCATTAAATTTTCCGCCATCCAATTGCATCAACAACCATTTGCTCATATCTGCCACACAAGAATTAATACTGGCAGAAGGACCCATGTTTTCTATATTTGTTAAGGGCATAGGAACAATTTTTCCTTTGTACAAAGTATAAGGTGTACACGCATTTTTGTCGTTCTTCATTTCCAAATAATTGGTATTGGTATGCGTCATTCCCAATGGATCAAAAAAAGTATTTTTGATGTAAGTATCCCATGAAAGCCCTGTTACTATTGGAATTATTTCACCTGCGGTAATGTAGCCGGCATTGCAATACCCATATTTGTACCTAAAAGGATTAACAGGTTTGGTTCGGCCCATGCCTTCAATAATTTCTCTTCTGCTAAGCTTACTTCCCCAATTTAAAAAATCGCCTTGGAAGGTACCATGACCAATTCTATGAGTAAGCAAATCTCTTACGGTACATAATTCTGTTGAGCTAGCTTCGTGCAATTTAAACCAAGGCATGTATTTGGTAACCTTATCATCTAAAGATAATTTCTTTTCATAGTCTAGCATAGCCATGGCTGTGCCCGTGAAGGCTTTGCTATTAGAGGCAATTTGAAATAATGTATAAGCATCAACAGGCGTTTTGCTTTCTATATTTGCATAGCCATAACCTTTACAAACAACTACTTTTCCATCTTTAACAATGGCAATGGCCATGCCGGGAACTTGCCAGCGTAGCATTTCTCTTTGCACGTAAATGTCTAGTGAATCTGCAATAAAGTTATTCTGAGAATAACTCATTTGAATGCTGCTTAGGCTAATAAATAATAGACTTGCAAGGAATTTATTCAATTTTGTTTTCATGGGTAAAAAGGGTTTGGTTCGAACCGAAATATTTTTTATACTTAAACTTTTTGTATTAGGAATTCTTTGCTCAAAGGGCCAGCATTAAATAACAAATCAATGATAGATAAATTGGCTTGAAAGGGGAATTTTTCAGCAAAAACTTGGTCGTATTTCTTTTCAAAAACCAATTCCTTGCTGGCGGCAATTCCCTTTGCATGAAAATAGTTTCTATAGTCTACATGCTCATTACTCAAGGGCTCAAAGCTTTCGGTTAATTGAAATTGTAACTCAATTTTAAGCATGCCACAGAGCGTATTAATAAGCGCCAAATTAAAGTCAAACAGGCTAGCAAATGTTTGTTTAAGGAATATGTTTTCTAATTTATCTCTGTAGTAAAGAAAGAAAGCAGATTTCCCATAGGCTGCACAAATGGCCTGCCAATGCTTCTTTTGCCAAGCCTCTTGGTCTTGTGTTTTTATTTCAGAAATGAGTTGTTTGGAATGTAAATGTAAAACGGGAATACTTAAATCTAAAGGGCCATTGGCACTTAAAATTTTGCAGCGGTTGCGGTAGCTTTGTTTGATATAATTTTCTTTGCATTCAAAATAAACTTCTTTTGCCTGCAAAGCATGTTGAAACCATGCAATAGGAGGTAAATAGGCAATGCTCATCAGCTTAGACGTTCTTGCCATTATACATCCAAAATATGGAAATGATGAATGCCTGGCTCATAGTTTCTACCAGCCAATTCTTTTATTTGATGGTAATGCTCAGGGTTTTTTACAAAATCTATATTAGAGCAGTCTATCAATAAGATACGCTGCTCTATGCTGGTATGAAGGAAATTAAAATAGTTTTTTTGCAAATTTTCTAGGTATTCATCTTTAATGTGTTGCTCATATGACCTGCCTCTATTGGAGATATTCCATTGCAGCCTTTCAATGGGCGCGTGGAGGTAAATCAACAAATCTGGTTTTGGCAATTGTTGCAATATAATATTGAACATTTTAGAGTATAATTCATACTCATCTTCATCCAAATTTACTTTAGAAAACAATAAACACTTGGTAAAAATATAATCACTAATTACCAATTCGCTGAATAAGTCTTGTTCTGGTAATTGCCTTTTTAATTGGTTGAAACGTGCAGCCAAAAAGCTCATTTCTAAAGGAAAAGCGTATCTTCTGGCATCTTCGTAAAATTTGGGAAGAAAAGAATTGTCTTCAAATTCTTCCATAATTAACCGTGCTTTCCAATCTGCAGCAAGCATGGAAGCAAGGGTAGATTTTCCCGCACCAATATTGCCTTCAATGGCTATAAACGAATAATTATTTTGCTTGCTCACGACCTCAAATGTGGGAGTTTTAATGCTTAATTTCCACCCATTTTTTCCACCATCAATGGATCTGGGCAAATTTCTAATAAGGTTTTCATGCTTAAATGGAGAACAGGATGGATGAAGGCTGCTGCTATTTCTACCAATGGCGCCAAAGTAAACATTCTATCTTGAATATGAGGATGGGGGATAATTAGGTCCTTTTCATTTAAAACAAGTACGTCGTAAAAAAGAATATCTAAATCAATCATCCGCGGCTCCCATTTGGTAATTCGTTGTCGGCCCATTTTTGTTTCAATAGCCAAAAGTTTTTCTAGTGTTTCTTTTGGGTTTAGTTCGGTTCGAACCAAAATAACTTGGTTTAAAAAAGCGTCTTGCTGTGTATTTCCCCATGCCGCAGTTTGGTAATACGATGATTTATCTTCAATAATTCCGATTTCATTTTCTATGGCTAGGCAAGCGTTTTCTAGCTGTTGCGCCAAAATGCCTTGGTTTGAACCCAATAATATGTATACTAAATGTGGCATACGGCAATAATAAGTTAAAAACGAATTGGGTAACTCATTTTATTTATAGAAAATGATTGCTTTTTTTTGAAGTAATATGAAATTAACAAATACGGCCTTCTTCACAATTGGATTAATTTTAACTTTATCTGCTTGTCAGCCCGATGCCACCAATGATCCAACTCCTAATACGGGAGGTATAGATTTTGTGGGCACCTGGAACCGCGACAGTGTTATTGTAAATGATATTTACGAAAACGGATTGAAAATTCGTTTAGAAACCTGGCCAAATTTGGGTGTATACATTTTTAATTCCGATAAACAAACGGGTGTAATGACGCATTCTGGTTCAGATTTTGCCATTACCTGGAAGTACACCAATAGCAGCAATTCTATTGTTATTTCTGAAATAGATTGGATTAACCAAGCTTATCAAATTACTCAAATAAGCAGTACCAAATTAATTCTAACGGGCTATTTAGACACAGGTGGAGGAAATAAAAACGAACGAATTTTATATTTAACTAAAAAGTAAAAGGTATTAATCTTCATGCGCTTCCCGCATCATACTTTCTGCTAATTCTTTTCCTAAATAGCTGTCAATTATTGCGTGCACGCCATATAAAACAGGTGTGAGCAGCAATGCTACTACTAGTTTATAAATATAATTTACGGCACATATTCCAAGCACTAAATTAATATCCCAGCCAGCACCAATATAGAAGGCAATAAATAAAACCACAAAGCTGTCAATTAACTGTGATACCAAAGTAGACCCCGTTGAACGCAGCCATAGGTTTTTGTTTCCTGTGCGTTTTTTTACATAATGGAAAACCCAAACATCTACAAATTGTCCAACTAAAAAGGCAAATAATGAGCCTATAATAATCCATAAACCCTGACCAAATATGGCTTGGTAAGCTTCCTGCATATTAATGCTGCCATTGGGTGTTTGTTTGGTAATCCAAAACTCTGCGGCTGGCAAATGAATGCCCATAAAAATGGCAAGGAAAGCGTAGGAGATTAAGATTGCAGCGATATAAGAAAACAATTTAACACCACCTCTTCCAAAATACTCGTTAATAATATCTGTCATAATAAACACAACTGGCCATAAAATAACGCCAACGGTCATGTTAAAACTGAGGGTGTTTCCTAGTATTTCCCAATTAACAGGCTGCAGGCCAAGTGTTGCTTCTAGTGAAAATATTTTTACTCCAAGAAACTCGGCAATAATAGCGTTGGCAATAAAGAAACTGCCTAAAACAAGAAACAAAATGGTTCTTTTATTTTCTTTCATAAAGATGTAACAAGTAAGAGGCAAAGTAGTTTTTTGGGGCACATCTTCCAAGTCATTATTTAGCATTTGTGCCAATTTTTTTTATAAATCCTTATAATAATCATGTAAATAGTTTCAGAATGATATAGTATCTTTGATTTATGAATGAGCAAAGTACCTCAATGGCCGAATTAATAGTAGATGGCATGTCGTGCAGCAATTGTGCAATGGGCGTTCGCAAGCGCCTAGAAAAACAAGGCATGGAGCAGGTTGATGTAAATTTTGCAACAGGCGAAGTTCGTTTCGAAAACAATTTGGGGACAGACATAAAAGTGCTAACAGAAAGTATTGAAGATTTAGGCTATTTGGTTCGAAAAATAAATAACGACGGTACAGAAAAAAAAAATTCTTAGCCAGTCTTGAATCTAAACTAACTTTTAGTTTAATTTTTGCCATTCCATTGGCATTGCACATGTTTTTGCCTTGGGCGCCTCTGCATAATCCTCTTGTGCAATTGGCTTTATCTATTCCCGTTTATTCTTTAGGTTTATGGTTTTTTGGCAAATCTGCCTTTCATAGTTTGCGCTCTGGCGTGCCCAATATGGACGTGCTTATTTTTATGGGAGCGGCAGCTTCTTTCTTCTATAGTATATTTGGAACATTTTATTATTACAATAGTCCAGAAATGCATAATTACTTGTTTTTTGAAACAGGTGCCAGCATTATATCATTGGTATTATTTGGAAATTTATTAGAAAAGCGTGCCGTTAAAAAAACAACCAATGCCATACAAAGCTTAAGTAATTTGCAAGTAAAAACCGCTAAGTTATTGTTGGAGGTTGTAGGTGTTTGGCAAATAAAAGAAGTAGAAGTTGCGCAATTGCAATTAGGGAATAGGCTTCAAATAAACAATGGAGATATTGTTCCAATTGATGCCATTGTAGTAAGTGGTGATGCAGAATGCGATGAACAAATGATGAGTGGTGAAACCATGCCTGTTCATAAAAAAATAGGGGATAAGGTAATAGGTGGAACGCATTTGCTCAATGGAAATTTGCAAGTAGAAGTGAGCACTTCTTTAAGAGAAAGTACGCTTTCGCAAATTATTGAAATGGTAAAAAAAGCACAAGGCAGTAAACCAACTATTCAAAAATTAGGCGATCAAGTAAGTGCGGTATTTGTGCCGGTAGTTATTTTAATTTCACTCATTACATTTATTGTCAGTTATTTTTGGCTCGATTTAGGTTCGGCCCAAAGTATGCTCCGTGCAGTGGCGGTTTTGGTTATTTCTTGTCCTTGCGCAATGGGTTTAGCAACCCCAACTGCTATAATGGTAGGCATAGGCAAAGCGGCCAAGCGTGGTATTTTAATTAAAGGGGGAGAGGTTTTAGAAAACTTTGCCAAAAGCAAAAAAATCATTTTCGATAAAACAGGTACGCTCAGCACTGGGCAATTTATTTTCACGGATTTTTGGTTCGAACCGAGCCAAGAAAAAGAAGTGAAAGAAATGATTTATGAAATGGAAGCGCATTCATCGCATCCTATTGCTAAAGCTTTGGTAGCTAATTACCCCAATTGGAAAGGATTGCAAACTTATTTCACGCAAATTGATGAAGTAAAAGGTGCAGGCATGCATGCACAAAACGCCAATGGCACGGTTTATAAAATTGCCTCTGCCAAACACCTGGAAATGGCAGACGATAGCTATGATTTATATTTTGTGAAAGGCAAAGAAATTATTGCCAAATGGAATATGTCGGATGAAATGAAAGCGGGTGCTATTGAGCTCATGACCTATTTTAGAAAGCAAAATGTAGCAACAATATTATTGAGCGGCGATAGAAAAAAGAAGGTAGTACAGGTTAGTAATTTATTAGGAATTTCGGAAGGAAAATTTGAACAAAATCCTGCACAAAAATTAGCCTATATAGAACAGCAATCTCTTGTAGAGCCTATGGTTATGGTAGGCGATGGCGTAAATGATGCACCTGCATTAAGTAAAGTTTCTGTTGGGGTGTCTTTTGCCAAGGGCAGTGATATTGCCATTAAAGCGGCCAATTTGGTATTAATGCGCAGCGATTTAATGGCTTTGCAAGAGGCACATCTCATTAGTAAATTAACCTATAAAACCATAAAGCAAAATTTATTCTGGGCGTTTTTGTACAATGTGGTTTGCATACCCTTGGCAGCGGCTGGCTATATGCATCCCATGATGGGAGCGCTTTCTATGGCCTTTAGTGATGTAATAGTAATTGGAAATTCCTTGTTGCTAAACATAAAAAAAATAAAAGCGGATTAACCTTTCAGTTAACCCGCTTTTGAATGGGATAGGAAATTACTTATTCCTTTATAAATCTAGCTTGGTAGCTTCTACCTTCGTTTTCTCCTTTAACAAAATAAACGCCTGGGGCAAGGCTGCTTATATCAAATTTTA
>CANFHJ010000053.1 GCA_947446605.1 Bacteroidota bacterium
AAATAATAAATTATTTATAGAAAAATACAGAGAGCGTTTTTTTACCGAACCCAATGAATATGCGGTAACTGGGTATGAACAAGCAACTTATTTTATTAGTTCATTAATTCAGCAAAAAGGAGAATTGAACGCAATAGATAAGCAAGAAAAAAACAAACCTTTGAGTAATTGGTATTTAATTGCTAGAAAACCCGGAGGAAAAAGTCTACAAAACAACAAACTCAATATCCTTTATTTTAAGGATGGAAGATTAGAGCGATTGGTTTATTAATTAGATAATCCAACGAAACAATAAGAACAATCCACCAGATAGCAACATACAAACCGGCAAGGTAAGTAACCAAGCAATTGCAATGCTTTTAATTGTTTTACTCTGTAAATTCTTTATTCCCTTACTTGCTACCATTGAACCAGCAATACCAGAGGACAAAACGTGGGTGGTACTTACAGGTAAACCTAACCAGGTTGAAAATCCGATAGTTGATGCTGCCACAATTTCTGCACTTGCCCCTTGGGCGTATGTTAAATGTTGTTTACCAATTTTCTCGCCAATGGTAGTAACAATGCGCTTCCAACCAATCATGGTGCCAAGTCCAAGACTTATTGAAATCATGAAGATTACCCATATTGGAGCATATTCTGTTAGAGATTTAAGCTGATCTACATTCTTTTTAAGCTTTTCTTTATTAATCTGGCTGAGGTTAGTATTTTTACTAGCCAAAAGTATTTTGGTTGATTTTCCCAACAAAACTAAATCTTTTCTAATTCCAGACTTTTCATAATTGTCCATTGCGGCAATTTCACTATGTGTTTCAAGCAATGTATCTATATGAGCGATGTGATTTTGGGCTTTTGAAAACTCAAACTTTTCGTCTTCATTTAATTCATTCACATTTATTTTGGAATAAATAGTTTGAATTTCATAAACGTTATCTAATAAATCAGCTGGACGTTTATCTACGTTTAGTGTAAAATACCCAGGCACAATTGCAATTAGAATAAGCATTACCAAGCCAACACCTTTTTGACCATCGTTTGATCCATGAGAAAAACTAACCCCAGTACAGGTAAGTAATAAAACAAGGCGAATCCAAAATGGCGGAGGCGCATCTGCAAGAGGTTCCTTAAAAATAATTCTATTGGAAATTACCTGGCGCATTACATACATCAGTAAAATAGCCAAACTAAAACCCAAAATAGGTGACAATAAAAGTGAAAGACCAATATCGCTGGCTTTATTCCAATTTATGTAATTGACGGCTTCTGGGGATATAAACGAAAAAGCAAAGCCAACACCTATGATAGAACCTATTAAAGTATGTGAACTAGAGCAGGGAATTCCCATAGCCCAAGTACCTAAATTCCAGGAAACTGCAGTAATTAATAAGGCTAAAATAAGGGCAATATTGTGGTAAATATTTGTATCGAGAAGTAAATCTGTTGGTAGTAAGTAGGTTATGCCCATTGCTACTGCAATACCACCGGCAAAAACACCAATGGCATTCCAAACCCCACTCCAAACAACAGCAGCCCAAGGTTTTAGTGAATTTGTATAAATTACTGTTGCAACTGCATTTGCCGTATCGTGAAAGCCATTTATAAATTCAAAAACAACAGCCGCAAATAAGCAAAGTAGTAATAAGATAGTTAATGACGAATCAAGACCAAACATAATTTAGTACTTTAAAAAAGATTAAGCTCCAAAAATATGCTATTTTAAAATATTATGAAGCTAGAAATTAACTTTTTTCAAAAAAAATGGGTTCAGAACAAGTTTGTATTAAATTCGCTGTTTGAAAATTATTATTTTATGAAAAAAATACTCTACACACTCACAACATTCTTACTGTTAAGCACTGGTTTAAAAGCAGATGAAGGAATGTGGATTCCTTTATTGCTTAAAAAATACAATTACGAACAAATGAAGGCGAAAGGTCTAAAACTTACGCCAGAACAATTGTATGATGTAAATAACAGTTCATTAAAAGATGCGATTGTATGGTTTAACGGAGGTTGTACAGGTGAAATTATTTCTTCAAAGGGTTTAGTTTTAACCAATCACCATTGCGGATATGATGCCATTGCAACTAATTCTACCCCACAAAACAATATTTTGGATAATGGCTTTTGGGCTAAGAACAACGGGGAAGAAAAGCCTATTGCGGGCATGTGGGTTTCAATAGTACAGCGCATTGAAGACGTAAGTGATCGTGTTCAAAACGAATTGAAAGGTGTAAGCGAAAAAGACCGTCCAGCCAAGTTGCAAGAGATATTTAAGAAAATTACAGATGAGGTAAAAAAAGGCAATAAATTAGATGCATTGGTTAGAGAAATGTTTAAGGGCAATGCCTATTATTTATTTGTATTTCAACGCTTCACAGATATCCGTTTGGTAGGTACACCGCCACAATCTGTTGGTAAATTTGGTGGAGATGCAGACAATTGGATGTGGCCAAGACATACCGGAGATTTTAGTATGTTTAGAATTTATGCTAACAAAGACAATGAAGCTGCGGGTTATGCACCTGATAATGTTCCTTATACCCCAAAACATTCATTACCAGTAAACACCAAAGGCGTGAAAGAGGGTGATTATGCTATGATTTATGGCTTTCCGGGCCGAACCAACCGTTATGAATTTTCGCAAGGAATAGAATTGGCAGTTGAAAAAATTAATCCAACCATTGTTAATTTAAGGGATATCCGCTTAAAAGCTTGGAAAGAAGTAATGGATAAAAACGAAGGTGATAGATTGAAACTTTCTGCAGACTATGCCTCTATTGCCAACTATTGGAAATATTATATTGGTCAAACCGAGCAATTGAAAAGATTGAAAGTTGTAAATTTCAAAAAAGAAGCTGAAGCGAAATTTTATGATTTCTCAAAAGGCAATGCGCAATATGAAAACGTTTTGGCTAATGTAGAAAAAGCATATGTTGCTTACCGTCCAATTGCCTTACAAAGGACATATTTAAATGAAGGTATATTTGGTGTTTCTATGAATGCCATGGCAAGTGGTTTAATTTCTTATGCCAACAATGCCAAAGACAATAAAGACACTGCTGCAGCCAACAAGGCAATTAAAGCAGTTCTGTCAAATTCAGAAGATTTTTACAGTTCATTTTTCCCTTCTGCCGATGAAAAGATTTTAGCAAAAATTTTGGAAATGTATTACAACAATATTCCTGTTGAGCAGCAAGCGCCATTTATGGCTACTATTTTAAAATCGAAAGGAAAAACCAATACAGAGAAATTTCAAAATTTTGCGAAAATGGTTTACGCAAAAAGTTTCTTAGCTAGTAGAGAAAAATTTGAGACATTCTGTAATGCGCCAAGTTATAAGAAATTAATGGCTGATCCTTGTTTTGCAATGGTTTATGCTTTTAACAATAATTATTTAACCAATTACAAACCACAGGTAGATGCGTTTACCGCAGCAATAGGTCCTGAAGCCAGAGCTTATGTGAGAGGATTAATGGAAATGAATCCAGGTAAAACTTTCTATCCAGACGCCAATTCATCTTTACGTTTAACCTATGGTTCGGTGCAAGCGTATGAGCCTAAAGATGCTGTTAAATTTGATTACATGACCACCTTAGATGGTGTAATGGAGAAATACGATCCAAAGAATTTTGAATTTAATGCACCACAAAAATTAATTGATTTATACAATGCCAAAGATTTTGGTATTTATAAAAGAGCAGATGGCAAAATGCCAGTAGCCTTTATTACCAACAATGATATTACAGGTGGTAATTCTGGTAGTCCGGTAATTGATGGCGAAGGCCAATTAATTGGATTAGCATTTGATGGCAATTGGGAGGCTATGAGTGGTGATATTGTTTTTGATGAAAAATACAAACGCACAATCAATGTAGATATACGCTATGTTTTGTTTTTAATTGACAAATTAGGTGGTGCACCACATATTGTTGCAGAAATGAAATTGATTCAATAATTCTTAATGCAATTTTGAAAGCCCCAAGCAATGCTTGGGGCTTTTTTTTGCGCAAAATTTGGTTCGAACCGAAATAATTAATTGGCATTCAATCCAAAACAGCTGATTTATATAGAGATATGGCTTAATATTAAGTAATTGTCAACATACAATTTATAGGTACAAATATTTTAAATTTGGTGGGTAATAAAACTACATATGACTTTCAATAATATTATTCAATTATTCACACCTAAGGACAAGGTGTTTTTTTCGTTATTTGAACAAGTAGCATTTAATGTTGCAGAAATGGGTAAATTATTGAGAGAGGTTGTAACTGAAACCGATTTCGACAAAAGGTCTGTTGTAATTAAAAAAGTAGAAGATTTAGAACATAAAAATGACGACATAACACATGAGATTTTTACCCAATTAGGTAAAAATTTTATTACCCCATTTGACCGCGAAGACATTCATTATTTGGCAACGGCATTGGATGATATCTGCGACTATATTTATACTACAGCTAAAAAGATTAATTTATATAAAGTAAATCCAAACGACAGTGGTATACAAAAGATGGCAGATATTATTGAATTAGGTGCAGAATCTATTAAAATAGCTGTTTTAGAATTGAGAAATTTAAAAAACATGCAAAACATAACAGATGCAATTATTAGGGTTAAGAGTTACGAAAACCAAGCTGATGATATATTTGACATCTGTGTTGAACAATTATTTGAATCTGAAACTGACATTAAAATGCTGATCAAGAAACGTGAAATTTATAAGGTAATGGAAATTGTTACAGATAAATTTGAAGATGCAGCAAACGTAATGGAATCGATTGTAGTCAAGTACGCTTAATTTATTGACTAAATGACATTTTTAGTAGTAATTATCATTCTTGCCTTAATTTTTGATTTTATCAATGGGTTTCATGATGCTGCAAATTCTATAGCCACCATTGTTTCTACCAAAGTATTAACACCAGTACAAGCGGTAATTTGGGCAGCATTTTTCAACTTTGTAGCCTTCTTTATTTTCAAGGACCATGCAGTAGCCAATACAATTGGCAAAACGGTACATAGCCAATTTGTTACTTTAGATGTAATTTTCGCTGGAATTATTGCGGCCATTTTATGGAACTTATTAACCTGGTGGTATGGTATTCCCTCCTCCTCCTCACACACCTTAATTGGCGGATTTGCCGGGGCCGCAATTACGCATGCTTACATGAACAATAATGGCTTGAGTATTCCTGATATTGTTGAAATGGATAAGATTACAAAAACCATTTTATTTATTTTTATAGCACCAATAATGGGGATGGTTATTTCCATGTTTATTACACTGGTTACCATTATGCAAAATGTTTGGTATAGGGTTGGAATTATCTGCTTGGTAGCTATAGGAACATTTATTTTGTTTAATACTTTAGAGCAAAGAAAACTATCGGAAAACTTAACTAAGTTTTATAAAATTGAAACGCTCAAACATGAAGTTATAAATCACCCAGAATTACAAGTAAGTTTGGATTCTGCCATGCAAATTGTTGCTGCGGCAAAACCTTTATTAAAAGAGTTTGACAATATAGGGGCTACTGCAATTGCACTTCAAATAAAAACAACTATTGATACAAATACAGATGATGCAAAATTAGCCAAAGACCTTGAATTGGCTGACAATTCAATTATTGCATGGGGAATTATGTTGGTGGTTTTTTTATTTATTTGCACCTATATTTATGTAGAAAAAATTAAGACTCCAAATGCATTTAAAGTTGCAAGGATGTTTAAAAAATTGCAATTACTTTCATCTGCTGCATTTAGTATTGGTCATGGTGGAAACGATTCACAAAAAGTAATGGGAATTATTGCTGCTGCAATGGTGGCAAATGGCAATATCACTGATTTAAAACAAATGCCAGATTGGGTACCATTGGCCTGTTATGCAGCAATTGGATTAGGTACTTTAAGTGGAGGTTGGAAAATTATTAAAACCATGGGTTCCAAAATTACTAAGGTTACCCCATTAGAAGGAGTAAGTGCAGAAAGCGCTGGTGCATTAACCTTATTTATGACAGAACAAATGGGTATTCCGGTTAGTACAACGCATACCATAACGGGTTCAATTATTGGTGTAGGTGCTACCAAACGCCTTTCAGCAGTAAGATGGGGTGTTACGGTAAGTTTACTTTGGGCATGGGTTTTAACCATTCCAATTAGTGCGGCAGTTGCAGCATTAACTTATTATATAATTAGTTTATTAAGATAAGTATGAAAACTATTTTGCTTTTGTTTTTGGCAAGTATTGCCATTGCATGTAATAACGACCCAAGGGCGAAAATGCCTAGCACAGGTAGCTTTGGGGAAAAGTTTGAAATTGACAATGGACTTAGGGATATAAACACACTAAACCTAAGCGATAGTGGTATTTATGAAGTACATCAAATTAGCGGAAGTATTGAAAAATATTGCAAAGGTGAAGGCTGTTGGATGACCCTTAAAGCAAACAATTCTTTTGTGAGGGTTGATACCAAGGACAAAAAATTTGTATTGCCTAAAAACATAGATGGAAAGAAAGCCATTGCCAATGGTCAGTTTATTATGGAAGACAATGAGCTGAGTTTTGAAGCCACGGGTATTGTTATTGAGTAATATTTAAATCATTAAAAAAGCCCGTTTAGTAATCTAAACGGGCTTTTTTATTTAAGCTTCTTCTAGTTGTGCTGCCGATTGCTGTGAATATTCCAAAATCAATTCAATAGAAGTTGGAGATGGTTCGGCGCCAAGTTTCTCTAGTACAGCCATTCCTTCTTTTAAGTTAGACAAACTGTTTTGTAGGATTGAATTGCTGAGAATGGCACTTTCAATTTGTGCTTTTTCTGCTGGCGTAAGTTCATTGTACAAATAAAAGAGAAGCTCATTTTCTGTGTAGTTATTTGCCATAAGCATGTTTTTACTTTGTACTGAAAAAACGCTGCTTGTGGCAATCTTATTTTATTTGAACGCTTATTTTTTAATACTATTCCTCAAATGCTAAGTTAGTTGGCTGATTCTGAGGTGCATTTTCTTTAGGGTAAGGAATGGTTGCCGCAACAGATTGATCTACCACCTCAAAGCTAATATCATCGAACCATAATTGGCCATCACCGCTGAGCAGGGCGCCATAGGCAATATTGGTGGCTTTCTTGGGAACGTCCACAATAATTTCACATTTCACCCAATCGGTATTGCCTTTAATTTTTCGGTTCGACATATTATCAAACACATAAGGGTCGCTGGGTTTTTGGCCATCTATTCTTAACCAAAAACCGCACCAACCAGCTACATCTGCTGTTTTAATATAACCAGACATTCTCAAACGTTTACCAGCATAATTTCCAGGAACTAGGTTTTGAACCAAGGTGCCAAATCCGCGGGTGCATGTGCCTTCCGACCTAATTGTTGCTGCGTTGCTGCCGTTTATTCCTGCGCCTTTGTCGATACCAATTTCGTAACGATCTGGGTTGCTACCGGCCTTGTACCAGCCTTTTGGAGTGTTGAATGAAAACAGAGTTACCAGAACTACCAGTAACAATGCTACTTGTGTTTTAGCTTTCATAACAGTAAAAAATTAAGGGTTATTAAAAAAAGGAGTTGGGAAAGGGTTCGAGAAATAGCGACAGCTATAATTGAACCCCTTGAGCAACCATCATCTTACGCAGGTTATTGAGGGCGTAGCGCATACGACCAAGAGCTGTATTGATACTAACGCCTGTTTTATCGGAAATTTCTTTGAAGCTCATATCACCCCAATGACGCATAATGAGTACCTCACGTTGCTCCTCAGGCAGCAATTTGATAAGGTTTTTTAATTGGTGCTCTGATTGCATTTGCATGATTTTGTCTTCTTTGCTTTCTTCTGCAATCACCAAGTAATCAAAAATACCGTTTCCTTCACTGTCGGTGATGGTTACATCGCGTTTCATTTTACGGATATAATCAATGGTGAGGTTGCGGCCAACTCTAACAGCCCAACCACCAAATTTTCCTTCTTCATTGTAATGACCAGAACGCAAGGTTTTGATAATTTTAATAAAGGTTTCTTGGAAAATATCTTCCGCCAAGGGACGATCACGGACAATTAAATAAATGGCCGAAAAGATACTACGCTTGTGGCGTTTGATCAGTTCTTCGAGAGCAGTTTGTGTGCCGGATTGGTATAGCTTTACCAGTTCGTGGTCACTAATTTTCTGCATGTTCATGGTTGTAATGATTAAAAGGTAAAACCAAGAGGAAAAATTAGTGTAGATTTTTATCTATAAGCTATATGTTTTTGTGATTGTTTGTAAGACGAATATATAAAACGATTTTCAAGAATGCAAATTTTTTTTCAATTTATTTTTTTTCAATCAACAATAACTTTAGGCCAACTGTGAACGACCCAACTGATAAGGGCACATCATTTTTTACTTTTTTTTGCGCCACAATTACATTGCCCAATTGGTCTGTATATTTCTCGTAACCATAATTCCCTGCAGCGTAAAGGAAGTCGTAGGCAAAGTTAATTGCCAGTCCATTTCTAATATAAATATTAGCCCCTATGCCCGCATTATAGGCCAATGAATTTGCTTTGAGGACATTGTAATTTACAAAATATGCTTTGCTAGGTTTCACGGTTGTATCAGACAAAATTATAGAATATCCAAAGGAGTTCATCCATGCCATTCCTACACCCGCTTTTAAATACAAATCAAAACCTGGTGCAAAGAAATTATACTTGGCACCTGTCATCAATAAATTTTGTTTCCAATTCTGAAAAACCTGTACACCGGTTGATCCATAATATTTAACCAAAACATCTTGGTCTATTTTATTGTTATTGTTGGTGAATTGTACATATGGACTGATGCGTTTGCCCTTGGTATTATTTTCTACAAGAACAGAAACTTGGTAACCTAGTTTTGCCATGCCTGGAGCTTCAAGTTGCAAGTTGGTGGTTTGATAAGTACCATAAGGTAAACTTGGTCCACCAGAAAAAGTAACAGTTTGTGCTTTGGTTATGAGGGCAGCAGCAAAAAAGAGAAAAACAAAGCTAATTAGGCTCTTAGTTTTTTGTAAACTTGTAGGACAATCAAAATGGTTTTTCATAGTTTGAATTAAATGCAAGATAAAAATATTCTGATAAAAGGCGCTAGGATGCACAATTTGAAAAATGTATCCGTATCGATCCTAAGAAATAAATTAACAGTAGTAACAGGTGTATCCGGTTCGGGCAAAAGCAGCTTGGTGTTCGACACCTTATATGCCGAAGGACAAAGAAGGTATGTGGAGAGTTTATCTGCATATGCACGCCAATTTTTGGGAAAGATGAACAAGCCTGATGTGGATACCATTCAAGGAATTTCCCCCTCTATTGCTATTGAACAAAAGGTAAATACCAAGAATCCTCGCAGTACGGTTGCAACCAGCACAGAAATTTACGACTACCTCAAACTTTTATTTGCGCGCATTGGTGTAACGTATTCGCCAATTTCGGGCAAGGAAGTTATAAGACATTCCGTAGAAAACGTATGCGATTTTATCCTTTCTTACCCTGAGTCAACCAAAATGTATTTGTTGGTTGCACTAAAAGGCAAAGGGGTTGAATTGCAAAAAGACCTAGAATTACATTTACAAAATGGATTCAGCAGGGTTTATGTAAAAGATGAAATTTTAGACATTGAAGAATTTTTAAAATCATATAACGCAAAATCAAAGGATGAAGTTTACTTGATGGTAGACAGGTTTGCTGTTATAAAAGAAGATGAAGATTTCCAAAACAGAATTAGCGATTCGGTTCAAACCGCCTTTTTTGAAGGGCATGGCGACTTATTGTTGCTGATTGATGATGGCAAGAAAAACTTTTTTCCTTTTAACAACAGGTTTGAAGAAGACGGAATTAGTTTTGAGGAACCCAGCGTAAATTTCTTTAGTTTCAATAACCCTTATGGCGCCTGTAAAACCTGCGAAGGATTTGGAAGTGTAATTGGCATTGATGAAGATTTAGTAGTTCCTGATAAAAGTCTAAGCATATACGAAGACGCTATTGTGCCATGGAAAGGCGAGAAAATGCAGGAATGGAAAAACATGTTTGTAACGGTTTGTCGCAAAAATGATTTTCCTATACACAAGCCCTATTTTGAATTAAACCAAAAACAAAAAAACTTTCTTTGGCAAGGTGGCAAGGATTGGGAAGGCCTAAACGGATTTTTCAAAGAACTAGAACGCCAAACTTATAAAATTCAATACCGGGTGATGTTGGCCAGGTACAGAGGAAAAACAAGCTGCATGGATTGTAATGGCACACGCTTGCGTAAAGATTCTAACTATGTTAAGCTAAAGCCAGAAAACTACAAACCAGAATTTGCCGACACCGATAAAGATACGCGCTTAACACTTTCTGAATTGCTATTAATGAGCATTGATGATGCCATCCTATACTTTGAGAATTTATGGTTGAGCAATGCCCATGCAGCTATTGCCAAAAGAATTCTCATTGAAATAGAAAATCGTTTGAGCTTTTTACAAAAAGTTGGATTGGGTTATTTGTCGTTAAACCGATTGTCGAACACCCTCAGTGGTGGTGAATCGCAACGCATTAATCTAGCCACTTCATTGGGTTCGAGCCTGGTTGGTTCCTTATATATTTTGGACGAACCAAGTATTGGCTTGCACAGCAGGGACACAGCTAAATTGGTAGAAGTTTTAAAAACATTACGTGATATTGGCAATACCGTTGTGGTGGTTGAGCACGACCAAGACATTATGGAACAGGCCGATCAAATTATTGATATAGGCCCATTGGCAGGTATACATGGCGGAGAAATTGTATCCGTAGGTACTTTAAAAGAATTAATTGCCGATCCAAAAAGTTTAACCGGACAATACCTTGGCAATTCATTACAAATACCTATTCCGCAGCGCAGAAGAACTTGGAACCAACACATTTTAGTGAAAGGTGCGCGCCAGAACAATTTAAAAGGTTTTGATGTGAAATTCCCCTTGCATGTATTAACTGTAGTGACAGGCGTAAGTGGCAGTGGAAAAACAACTTTGATTAAGAGTATCCTCTACCCTGCCTTGCAAAAATTAATTGGCAGTTATACGGGAGAAAAAACAGGCAGTTTCGAGAAATTGGAGGGCAATTTAAAGTCTGTTCAACAAATAGAATTTGTAGACCAAAATCCAATTGGAAAATCGTCGCGTTCGAACCCTGTAACTTATATAAAAGCATACGACGCCATTAGAGAATTGTATGCCAACCAACCTTTAGCCAAACAGCGTGCATATAAGCCACAACATTTTAGTTTTAATGTAGAAGGTGGCAGGTGTGAAACCTGCGCAGGCGATGGAGAAATAACCATTGAAATGCAATTTATGGCAGATGTACATTTGCCTTGTGAAGAATGCGGCGGGAGCAGGTTTAAAGAGGAAGTTAGGGAGGTTCATTACCATCAAAAAAGCATAAGTGATGTGTTAAACATGAGCATTGATGAAGCCATTGAATTCTTTGCAGAAGAAAAGTCTTTGGCCAACAAACTAAAACCTTTGCAGGAAGTTGGTTTGGGGTATATTAAATTAGGACAAAGCTCCAATACCTTAAGTGGTGGAGAAGCGCAAAGGGTGAAATTGGCATCGTTTTTAGGCAAAGGAAAAAACAGCGATCCGGTATTATTTATTTTTGACGAACCTACCACTGGTTTACATTTTAATGATATTAATAAATTACTCAGTTCATTTTATGCCTTGTTAGACCAAGGACATAGTATCATTGTAATTGAACACAATATGGATGTGATTAAATGTGCCGATTGGATAATAGACCTTGGTCCGGAGGCCGGCACTACTGGCGGCAACTTAGTATTTGAAGGCACACCAGAGGAAATGATTAAAACCAATTTGGGCTATACCAGCGCTTATTTGAAAGAAAAATTTATTTAAACTTTTCCTATATTTGATTTAAACGTTTATACATGTTTAAAAAGAATTTATTTTTATTGCTCTTGCTTTTCCCAATGGCTGTAGCATATGGACAAAAGAAAAACCATCAAGAATTTCTTGCCATCAATGCTATTTTGAGTAAACAAGAAGCAGCATGGAACAATGGCAATTTAGATAGTTTTATGCTGTATTATTGGCATTCACCCGAGTTGCGTTTTGTTTCTAAAAATGGCGTAAGAAAAGGGTGGCAAGCTGTTTACGACAGTTATAAAAAGAACTATTCTGATAAAGGTGAGATGGGCAAATTGAGTTTTGACATTAAGAACATCGACCTGATTGACAAAGAAAATGCCATGGTAGTTGGTTCGTGGAAAGTTGAAAATAAGAGCGGCACCCCTAACGGATATTTTAGCCTTTGGTTCAAAAAAATTGATGGACAATGGTTAATCATAATGGACCATACCAGTTAAGAAGATGGAAATAATACCACATTCAAAAAAAGCCTGGATCTATCATGTGGCTTTAGGTTTGATAGTAATTTTATTCATTGTTTTTAAGTGGGAGGCTTTGCATTTGCCCTTTTTCTGGGATGAGGCATGGGTGTATATGCCCGCCATTAGAGCAATGGCAGATAATGGTCCGTCTTTATTACCAGGCTGTATTGACCCCAATTTATATACTGGACATCCCCTCCTATTTTACTACTTGGCAGCCACATGGATTAATTTATTTGAATATAGTTTACTGGTTGCACATGCCTTTCCACTGCTCATTTCCATAAGCTTATTATGGAGTATTTACTTCATCAGTTTTAAATGGAGTAAATCTTACTTTGTAGCTATTACCAGCGTGCTGTTGGTGTTTATGCAACCTATTTTCTTAACCCAAAGTACTTTTTTATTAATTGAGGTTTGGTTGGCCTTGTTATTTGTTTGGACGTTTTACTTTTACTTTAACAGACAATATTTTGGCTTTAGCATTGTTATGTTATTAGCCTTGTGGAGTAAAGAAAGCGCTTTTGTTTTGGTGCCCTGTTTCTTATTGGTAGCGGCACATGAATGGTTTTACAAACATAGAAGCGCTAAAGAAAGTTTATTGCTACTTGGAAGCATCATTTTGGTATTTGCCCTGGGTTTTTCATTTTTCATTCTTCAGAAAATAAAATTGGGATGGTACTTTTTTCCGCGCCATGCCAATTGGATAAACTTTAGCGACCTATTTTATAAATTTAAATTGGCCTTACAAATTGTATTTATTGACCAGATGAGATTTGTAATTTTTCTATTTGGGGCGGCCTCCTTTGCTTATACTTACAAATCGTTTAAAGCAATTGAAACAAAGCTTTTAACGCTATTAATGGCTATTGGTATTTTGGTTTTTGGCTTTATATTATTTGCTTCTATTAACTTCTTTTCATCAAGGTATTTGTTTGCTTGTATACCTCTGGCCATAATGGTTTGTGCTTTTTTTATTGCCCATTATGTAGAAAATAAAAAACAATATATGGTAATAATATTGCTCCTATATTTTGGGGCAAGTACAATAAATAGCAGCATTAAAAACCCAATCTACTCAGATGTAGAATTGAGTTATACCCGCATATTGCAGGCAGAGGTGGGTCTGGTAAACCACTTAGAAAAAAACCCGCCAACAGCTCAAACTTATACTTCATTTTTAATTCATGAATTATTGAGCTATCCGCAGGATGGATTTGTTAAAGAGAAAATACATGAGTTGGCAACCGATGTAAAAGACACAGCAAATGTATTTTTTATTGCTGCACCAAATGAGCCAGACCCTTATTTAGACAGCCTCATTTCAAACAAGTTGGTAAAAGAAGTATTTAGCAGCAATTACCAGCAGGCTTGGATAAAAATATACCAAAAATAAGCCCATACGGAGCTTTAGCTTAAGAACAAATTCGCATACTTTCTTATATTGCTGCCAAAATGAACCTCAAAGTTAAGCAGTGGATTGATGGCTATATTGGAAAAGCGTTGGTGCTTGTGAATGTAGTATTGGTTAGAGGCTTGGGC